>NZ_JACHIU010000001.1:3733707-4047948 GCF_014207705.1 Sphaerisporangium rubeum | reverse complement strand
CCCGCCATTCGCTCCTTATCGGATCGCTTCTCTCCTGCCATCGGCCCATCTCGTGACGATGGCGCCGCGTTATCCGGCGCGTCCGCCACGGCATCGGTGACCGCCTGCCTCCCGGGTGCGCGCTTTCGCCGGCGAAAGCGGCGCGAGCTGCGCGGACGATGGCCGGCGATAGCGGAGGGACGGCGGGGGATAGCGCGGCGAAAGTGCTTCGATAGAGCGTTGCGGCAGTCTCGGCGAAAGCCGGGACCGGTCGCCGTCCGACCTCTCCCCGTCCCGGCCCGTCAGGCGCGCCGGGTCGAGGACGCCGGGGGGAGGGCCTCCGCCGTCCGTGAAGCTCGCGCGCGCACCCGCGCGGCTCCTTTGGGGGCCACGCCGGGTGCGGTGGTCGTGGGACTGTCCGTCACGGCGGGCCGGCATGAGCGGGGTGTCTGTGGATGAGCATTAGCGCGCACGCGCTCGACGGCGTGTACGGCCGGTCGGCCGCCGGGGTGCGGGCCCGGCTGGAACGCGACGGGGGCGGCCACTGGCACGACGTGGCCGGCGGCGAGACCGACAGCGAGGGCCGCATCAGCGACTGGTGCGACGAGAAGTTCGAGCGCGGGCTGTACCGCATCGTCTTCGACAGCGACTACTACTTCGTCGGACTCGGCCTCACCGCGGTGTATCCCGAGGTGATCGTCACCTTCCGGATGAAGGACGAGGCCGACGACTACCAGATCCAGGTGATGTTCTCCCCGTACTCGTACTCGACGCATTTCCGGATCTCGTGACCGTGGTGTGCCTCCGGCCGTCCGCTCTGCGGTCCCCGCCCGCGGCGGGCCGCGCCGGCCGGCCGGGTCCAGAAGGGATCTGCCAGTGACAACCGAGAGCGACGCCGCCGCCGTACCGGGCCCGGCGTGGACGGCCGGGGCCCCGGCCGCGAGATACCGGCCGTTCGAGCCCGTCGGCCTCCCCGGGAGGCGGTGGCCGGACCGGACCATCGCGACAGCACCCCGGTGGCTGTCCACCGACCTGCGCGACGGCAACCAGGCCCTGGCCGCGCCGATGACCCCCGAGCGCAAACTCGCCATGTTCGAGCTGCTCACCGGCATGGGTTACCGCGAGATCGAGGTTGGCTTCCCCGTCGCGAGCCAGGACGACCTGGCGTTCGTGCGCGCGCTGATCGAGCGGGACCTGATCCCCGCCGACGTGCGCATCTCGGTGCTGACCCCCGCACGGGACGAGATGATCAGGCGCACCGTGCTGAGCCTGGAAGGCACGCGCCGGGCCACCGTCCACCTGTACAACGCCACCTCGCCGCTGTTCCGGAGAGTGGTGTTCGGCATGAGCCGCGACGAGTGCAAGGACATGGCGGTGCACGGCACCCGCCTGCTGATGAAGTACGCCGACAAGCTGCTCGGCGGCTGCGACCTCGGGTTCACCTACTCACCCGAGCTGTTCAACGAGACCGAGCTCGACTTCACGCTGGAGGTCTGCGAGGCCGTCATGGACGTCTGGCAGCCGGAGCCGGGCCGCGAGATCGTGCTGAACTTCCCCACCACCGTGGAGCGCTCGCTCCCCAACGTGTTCGCCGACCAGGTGGAGTGGCTGGACCGCAACCTGCCGAGGCGCGCCGACGTGTGCCTGTCGGTGCACCCGCACAACGACCGCGGCACCGGTGTGGCCTCGGCCGAGCTCGCCATGCTGGCCGGCGCGCAGCGGGTGGAGGGCTGCCTGTTCGGCAACGGCGAGCGCGCGGGGAACGTGTGCCTGGTCACCCTCGGGCTGAACCTGCTCACCCAGGGGGTCGACCCCGGCGTCGACTTCTCCGACCTGGACCGTGTGCGCCGCGTCGCGGAGGAGTGCAACGGCCTGCCGGTGCACCCGCGCCACCCGTACGCCGGCGACCTCGTCTACACGGCGTTCTCCGGTTCGCACCAGGACGCGATCAAGAAGGGCTTCGACGCGCTGGACGGCACGGCGGCCCGGCGCGGAGCGCAGCCGGCCGAACTGCCGTGGGAGGTGCCGTACCTGCCGCTCGACCCTCACGACGTCGGCCGGGCCTACGAGGCGGTGGTGCGGATCAACAGCCAGTCCGGCAAGGGCGGCGTGGCGTACGTGATGAGCACCCGTCACGGGCTCAACCTGCCTTTGGCGCTGCGTGCGGACTTCTCCCGGGTGGTACAGGAGCACGCCGACGGCGAGGGCGGCGAGATCTCGCCGGACGTGCTGTTCGGTCTGTTCCAGCGCGCGTACGTCGAGTACCCGGCGCTGCCGCTGCCGCTGGTCCTGTGCGCGGAGCCGGTCACGGCCGAGCTGCACCTGGACGGGGGCCGGCTCTGCCCGCCACCCGCGGCCGTGAAGGCGGCGAGGGACGCGCTCACCCGGTGGGGTGTCGAGGTGCGCGTCGTCCACCGTCCGCCGCCGGGGTCCCCGGCGGCAGGCGGGGACGGGGTCGTCGTCTACGCCGAGTGCCGGGTGCGGGGCCACGCGTTCTGGGGTGCGGGGATCGAGGACGACCTCACGGCGGCGGTGCTGTCCGCGGTGCGCTCGGCGGTGACGCGGGGACGGATGACGATCAACGGGCTGGACGTGCCGACGCCTCGGGGGAGTGGGCCGGCCGTGGTCGCGGGGCCGGTGATAGCCGGGCGATAAGGCACCGAAGGCGTGCCGACATACGTTGTCAATTGTCCGATAAGAGCTATTCATCCGACAAATACACAGCATCGGAAGGCACTGCGAGCAATGGTGAGAACGGCCCTGGTCTCCGCGAAAGATGAAGGAAACATCGGATTCGCGAATTCCGTCCGGCTGGCGACCGCGAGTCCTATATGCGGCGACCTGAGTTTTCCGTCCGTGAAGAGGGGGGCTCTTCATGAGCCTGAACGATCGACATGAGGCGCTATCGACGCTGGAGGGCATGCTCGCCGGCGCCGTAGGGGGGAAGGGCCGTGTGGCCCTGGTGAGCGGTACCGTCGCGACCGGCAAGAGCGAACTGCTGCACTCCATGGCCGAGCGCGCCGTGGACCTCGGCGCGCTGCCGATCACCGCGACGGCGTCCCTGGCCGAGCGCGATCTGCCGCTCGGCGTGTTCGGCCAGCTCGTGCAGGACGCGCCGCTCGTGCTGGAGGAGCGCGACCGCGCGATGTCGCTGCTCGAGGAAGGCGCACGCACCGTCATGTCGTCGGGCCCGGAGGCCGAGACGCTGAACCAGGTCGACGCGCAGATCGTGCACGCGCTGTGCACCGTGCTGCTCGAGCTGTCCGAGCGCCACCCGCTCATGATCATCGTGGACGACGTGCACCACGCCGACCGAGCGTCACTGCTCTGCCTGGCCTACCTGGCGCGGCGCGTGCGGTTCGCCCCCATCCTCGCGATGTTCAGCCACTCCGACCACGGCAGGTCCGCCGAGTCGTCGTTCGCCACCGAGCTGACCCGCTACCCGCACTGCCAAGAGGTACGGCTCACCACGCTCTCTCCGGCCGGGGTGACCGAGATGGTCACCGCAAGCGTCGGCTCCGACGCCGCCACGCTGTTCGAGGCCGACTGGTACGCCTACGGCGGCGGCAATCCGCTGCTCACCGGAGGTCTCATCGAGGACCACCGCCGCGCCGTCCGCGCCGGCGGCGGGCAGACGCCGGCCGCGCTGACACCGGGGGACGCGTACGGGCAGGCGGTGCTGGCCTGCCTGCGCCGCGCCGACCCGCGCATGATGCGCGTGGCGTGGGGGCTGGCCGTGCTCGGCGAGCCGCTCCTGCTCGACCAGCTCCTGGACGTCAGCCCCGAGCACGTCGGCCGCGAGCTGCACTCGCTGGAACTCGCCGGGCTGCTGTCCGGCGGCCGGTTCCGCCACGAGGCGGCGCGCACCGCCGTCCTCGCCGAACTCGGCTCCGGTGAACGGGGAAGGCTGCACCGCCGCGCCGCCACCCTGGCCTACGGCGGCGGGGCCACCACCACCCAGATCGCCGACCATCTGTTGCTCGCCGACGAGGTGACCGAGCCGTGGGCCGTGGAGGTGCTGGAGGACGCCGCCAGGCACGGGCTGCGCGACGGCCGCGTGGAGCCCGCCGTGGAGTACCTGCGGCTGGCCTGGCGCATGTGCACCGACGAACGTCAGCGCGTGAAGATCACCACGGCGCTGATGCGCGCCGAGTGGCGCATCAACCCCAGCACGCCGACCGGCCACTTCCCCGAGCTCACCGACGCGCTGCGCCGCGGCCACCTGCGCGGCAGCGACGCCGTCGTGCTCGCAAAGGCGTTCCTGTGGCACGGCAGGTTCGACGACGCGCGCGACGTGCTCGGCCGGCTCAACGAGGCGGGGGAGGACCCCGATCCCGAGACCGTCACCGAGCTGGTCATCGCACGGCCGTGGCTGCGGTGCACGTACACGCCGTTCCTGAGCCACCTGCGGCAGACCACCGGCGAGCAGTCACGCGGCGCGATCCTCTCGGTGGCGGCCGACCGGCGGCTGGAGTCGGCCATCGCGCTCGCCGCCGTGCTGACCCGCGGCCCACGCCAGGAGTTCGCCGGGGCCGTCGAGCGGATCCTGCGCGGCTCGCGGCTCGACGAGGTGTCCATGGACACCGTGGAGAACGCGCTGCTCGCTCTCACCTACGGCGGCCGGCCGGACAAGGCCGCGCCGTGGTGCGACCTGTTCATCGACGAGGCGTCGTCCCGGCACGCGCCGAGCCGCCGCGCGCGGCTGTCGGCGATCCGCGCCGAGATCGCGTTCCGCATGGGGGACATGCTCGGTGCCGAGTTCCACGCGAGGCTCGGCCTGGACACCATCCCGGCGAGCGGGTGGGGGGTCGCCGTCGGCGCGCCGATAGCCGCGCTGGTCATGGCCTCCACCGCGATGGGCCGGTACGACACGGTCAGCGACCTGCTCGACCAGCCGGTACCCGACGCCATGTTCCAGACCCGCTGGGGCCTGCACTACCTGCACGCCAGAGGCCGCTACAGCATGGCCACGGGGTACGCGCAGCTCGCTCTGCGCGACTTCCAGCGCTGCGGCGAGCTGATGGGCACCTGGAACCTCGACGTTCCGGGTCTTGTCCCGTGGCGCGTTGAGGCCGCCGAGGCGTGCCTGCGGCTGCGCCGTCCGGACCAGGCCCGCCGGCTCGCCGAGGACCAGATCCGCCGCTGCGCGTCCAGCTCTCCTCGCGTGCACGGCATGGCGATGCGCCTGCTGGCCGCCACCAGCGACCTGCGACACCGTCCCATGCTGCTGCGCCAGGCCGGTGACCTGCTCCAGTCCGGCGGCGACCGTTACGAGCTGGCCCGCGTGCTGTACGACCTGCACGAGACCTTCCACGCTCTCGGGGAGTACCGCCGCGCCGCCATGATCGCCGGCCGGGCCAGGGCCGTGGCCCAGGAGTGTCACGCCGATCCCCTGATCCGCGCGCTGTCCCGCGACACCGACCAGAGCGCCATGCCGCTCCCCGCGGCCGCCGACGGCAACGACGACACCTCGGTCCTGTCCGACGCGCAGCGCCGCGTCGCCGTACTCGCCGCCGCCGGCTACACCAACCGCGAGATCGCCGACAAGCTCTACATCACCGTCAGCACCGTGGAACAACACCTCACCCGCACCTACCGCAAACTCAACATCGCCAGCCGCGCCGAACTCCCCGCCACCCTGGAACCCGGCACCACCCTCCCGGTGTGAGGCCGCGCAGGACGTCCCCGCCTCGTTCTCGGGGGGACGTCCCCACTCTGTCCCGCCGGCTTCTCAGCAGTCCTGTCCGCTGAGCAGTCCGATCTCCGGCGTGAGTGTGACATTGCGGCAGTCGTACTCCCCGGCGTACGGCCCGGAGACGATGGTGACCGGCCCCGGGCCGGATCCCTCACCCGTGCACCCGCTGCCGATGATGATGTAGCCGACCAGGCCGGACATGAAGAACCGCGACCCGTCGGCACAGCTGTACGCGCCGGCGTACGCGGCCGTCGCCGGAAGCGCCGCCATCGCGAGCACGCCTCCGACCGCGACGGCGGCGATCCGCCGCGAGAACCTTGCCGCGACACTCCTTCCGGAAAACCCGGCGGTCACCCCTCTTCCGGCGAAACCCGCCATAACGCTCCTTGGTGGAAGAACCTAAACGATTATCTGCGCGAACGACCAGAGTGAAATTCCGCACGACGGATCGGCCACCAGGTCATTCGTGCCGGACCAATGGCTCGTTTCATGAAGAACCACAGGAATTCATGTCCTACCCCTCGTGCTCTCCGCCATCGCCCCGGCTGCTGTCCACTTCCGGACGCCGGTGCCGGGCTCGCGCCTGCCAGGCCGCGTGCGCCGCGGCGACGGCCACCAGGTAGACCGCCACCGCCGTCAGGGTCCAGGGGACACCGGCGTGCCGTACCAGCAGCGCGCCGCCGAGCGCGCCGAGGAACATGCACGCGACGGCCGCGACCCGCCGCGCCGCCAGCCGGTCACCGCCGCCGCCGAGCGGTGACTGCGCCGCCAGCCCGGTCAGGATCCGTGTGAGCACCGACCCGGTCACGTCGGGGATCGCCAGCAGGCGCACCGTGGCCCCTTGCAGGCCCATCGCCGCCGCGAGCACCCCCACCACCGCGTACCGCCACCCACCCGCCACCTCGGCGCCGTCCACCCACCTCGCGACCCCCGCCGCGACGGCCACGGCCACCGTCTCCACCCCGAGCGCCATCAGGACGCGCCTCCCCCCGGCCGTCCTCCCCACCCGGCCCCCCGCGACCGCCCCCGCGAGGAACGCCGCCAGCGACACGACGGATCCCGCCGCCGAGAACCCCGGCATGCCGCCGGTGGCGAAGCCCAGCACGATCACGTTCCCCGTCATGTTCGCCGTGAAGACCTGACCGAACCGCAGGAAAGTGACCGCGTCGATCATGCCGCTGACCACGGTCAGCGCCACGACCACCCCGACCGGCGCCTCCCGCCTCCCACGCATAGGGCCGTCCCCGTGTCCGAAGTCCCCTCCGGCCGAAGCTACGCCACCGGCCGCCGCGTCCCCCGCCGCCATGCCGTTCGCCCCGGCGACCCGCGCCGGTCAGGTGCGGAGCAGCAGGCGGGCCTCGGCGGCGACGGACGGCATGCCGAGGCGGCCGGCGAGTTTCAGCGAGCGGTGGAGGAGGCGGGTGGCTTCCCCGGTGGGGTCGTCGGGGGTCAGCCGGAGGAGGGCCTTGGCTCTGTCGAGCTGGATCCTGGCCATGTGGGGTGGGGCGGCGGAGACCATCCTGGTGGCTTCGGCGAAGTGGTCCAGGGCTTCCTCCGGTGCGCCGGCGGTCATGGCGAGCAGGCCGCGGAAGCGGGCCGTGGGGCCCATGAGGACGGTGGGCCAGCCCGCGAGGACGAGTTCCCGGGGGTGGGCCGACAGGCGTTCGCGCAAGAGGGGGACGTAGGCCTCGACGCCGCCGCCGGTGGTGCCCCGGACGCCGGGGAGGGTGCCCTGGACGCCGGCGGAGGCGATGGAGTGGCACGCCACCGACAGAGCGGCGAGAGTCGGGACGGCCCAGCCGTGCGGGGGGAGGGCCCGCAGGAACGAGGTCTCGTGCATGACGGCGGCCAGGTGGTCGGCGGCCTCGTCGTGACGGCCGGTCTCGCACAGCGCGACGACGTGCGCGGCGCGCCAGACGGGGAAGTAGCCGTGCTGCTCGATCTGGCGGGCCAGGCCGAGGTCGAACAACTCCTCCATGCGGCCCCGCTCGTACAGCAGCCAGAAGTACTGGCCCATCAGGGTCTGGTTCAGCGTCTCGGCCGGCATGGCCTGGTTGGCGGACAGTTCCTGCACCATGGGCAACGACTCGCCGGTGATGCGCTGCTCGGCGCGCGCGAAGTCGCCGTTCCACAGGTCCATCAGCGTGTCCAGGGTGCCGCGCAGCCACGGGCCGAGGGAACGGGGGTCGCGCGTCACCAGCGATCGGTGCCGGTCCACGGTGGCGAGCGCGTCGGCGAGACGGCCGAGGCGGAGCTGGTCGATGGCCGTCGCGACGAGCGCCTCACCCTGGAAGTGCGCGGAGCCGGCGCGGATGCCGGCCTCCTGCAGGCGGGTGGCGATGCCGAGCAGTTCGGCCGGCCCGGCGTGGTCGTACAGGGCCCAGCGGCACTCGGTGAGCACCTCGCAGCGCACCAGGTCGTCCCCGCCTTCGGGAAGCTCGCGCAAGGTGGCGCGGGCCAGCTCGACGGCGCCGGCCGCGCCGTCACCGGGGATGACGGCCATGGTGTGTTTCTTGGCGAGGTGCGCCGTCAGCTGGAGCCGTAGCTCGGCCGCCTCCTCGCCGGTGTCGTGGGACAGGCGGGTGAGCGCCGTGCTCAGCAGGTGGACGAGCTGCTGGTCGATCTGGCCGGGGGGAGACCAGCGGCGGGCCAGGCGGATCGCGGCGGTCGCGGCGGGCCGCGGCAGCTCGGCGCCTGCCGCCTGGTACGCCTCCAGGTAGCGCCGGCCCGCCTGCTCCATGTCCCCGCCGTCGCCGAGCGCGTCGCCGAGCGTGATGAGCAGCCCGACCCGGGTGGCCGCGTCGGCACGCAGCCGCAGGCCCTCCTCGGCCCAGGTCACCGCGTCGCCGACGCCGAAACCGCGCTGCTCGGCGCGGGCGGCGTCCAGGCAGGCGGCGGCCGTGCGCTCCTCGGGGAGCGCCGCGCCGGCGGCGCGCGCGTGCTGTGCGACGCGGACCGGCAGCGACGGGTCCATCCACCCGCCGGCGGTCACGCGTCCGGTCAGCGCCTCGAAGGCCCTGCGGTGCAGGTCCCTGGCCAGCGCGGGGTCGCGCTTCAGCTCCTCCAGCACGTCCTCACGGGAACGGTCGTGCGTGAAACGCACCCGGTCGTGCCCCTTGACGGTGTTGCCGGACGCGGCCAGCGCCTGCCTGCGGTCGGCGTCCTCGGGGGTCAGGTCGAGCATGCGCGCCACCAGCGCGGGATCGATGTCCCGTCCGACCGCGGTGATCGCCGCCGCGGCCAGCCACACGAACGTCGTGGCGGGCCCGGCGCCGGTGGCAGGAGAGACGTCGTCGTGGGGCCGCCGGGGGGCCGGTACCCGTTCCACGGCCGGCCGGGCCGCGGCGGCGCCGTCCGGGGAGGCTGAGCCGTCCAGGGAGCCGGCCAGAAGGTCTCGTGCCGTGCCGCCAGGAGTGGCCGGCGCGGAGCCGTCCAGGGGACGGGTCAGGGTGGTGAGGGGCCCGCCGGTCTCGGTGAGGCGGCACAGTTCCAGGGGCAGGCCGTCGGTGACGCGGACCGCCTCCTTGGACTCGTCCACGCTGGGCTCACGTCCCCACGCGCGGCCGAGCCACGTCGCCACCTCGTCCACGGTGAGCGGAGCGACGGCCAGGGTGTCCATGATGTGGTCCCAGTGCGTGGAGTCCTGTCGGGTGGCGAGCAGGAAGCCCACCGGGGCGGTCTCCAGGCCCTTGCGTACGTGCTGGAGCAGCTCCACGGCGTGGGAACCGAGCAGGTGCGCGTTGTCGAGGGCCACGAGCAGGCCGTTGCCCGCGGCCCGGCGTAACAGGCTGACCAGCAGGAACGTCAGCTCACGTGGATCGCGTTCGTGGCCGGGCCGCGCGGGTGAGGCGGTCACGCCTGCCGACATGAGCTTGCCGAGCGACTCACGCTCACGCGGGGTGATCGGCTCGGGTGGCGCGGCGAGGTCGCGCCGCAGGTGACCCCACACGGCGCCTGCCAGCTCCCGCCAGGGTTGCAGTCCGTCGAGGTCCTGGCACATCACCGTCACCATGAGCACGCGCTCGCGGGCGGCCACCCGCTCGGCCTCGCGCAGCAGGCGGCTCTTGCCGACGCCGCCTTCGCCGGTCAGCGCCAGCGCGGCGGAACGGCCGGCGGAGAGCCGGCGGACGAGGCCGGTGAGCCTGCCGATCTCGTGCTGCCGTCCGATCAGCTCCTCCGGGCCGTCCTGCTCCTGCCACCGGGACGTGCCGAGCGGCGCGGTGGCGTCGAAGCCGTGCTCGTGCAGCGCGAGCAGGTCCATGGCGCGCCGCGCCGCGTCGTCGTTGGGTGAGCGGGAGCCGCGCCGGTCCGCCACGCGCCGCGCGGACGCGCCGCCGTCCTCGCGCAGCCCGGTCAGGAACCGCAGCAGCCACAGCGCCGCCGTGTCGTCCTGTCCTTCGCCGACCGTGCCGCGGGTGACGAACGCCGCCTCCTCGTGCCTGCCGAGCCGCAGCGCGATCCGCGCCGTGAGGCGCACGAGCTCGCCGCGCTGCTCCTCCAGCCGCGCGCGATGGCTCTCGCAGACCCACGGCAGGCTCCATCCGGCCGCGAGCGACGCGAAAGGCGCGCCGCGCCACTCGCTCGCCGCGTCGCGCAGCGCGGTCAGCGCGCCGTCGAGCTCGCCGGCGTCGTACAGCTCGCGGCCCCGGCGGACCCCGGCCTCGAAGCGCGCGGCGTCGACCGTGGCGGCGAGGTACCCCGGCACGCGCTCCACCAGTTCGTAGGCGTGCGACCACTTGGCAGGAGGGATGTCGAGCTCGCTGCCGGACAGGGCCGTGCGCAGGCGCGACAGCGGCGGTGCGACGTCGGGGACCGGCCAGTCGGGGCTCTGGCCGAGCGCGGCGGCCAGGGAGTTCTGCGGCACCGGATTGCGCGCCGAGACCAGCATGGCCAGGGCCTTGGCCGTCTGCGGGAGGAGCTTGCGTGGAGCTCCGTCCACCAGGATCGAGACGTCGCCGAGCAATCGGATGTCGAAACGCGCCACTTTCACCGCCGCGAAGAGTGATGTCTGATTCTCGATCGACGGCCTTCTCCGCAAGGTCATCGCAAGGATCGGTGGCGACGATGGGGCCGGTGGCAGAAAACAGCCGTAAACGTCATTAACGCTATGACGCGAGGTGAGTCCGTGGCAAGGATCGACCGAATTTCGGTTGATGCCCTCGGCGAGCGCCGGTTGGAAGAGGTGCGCGAGAACGTGCGCGCCGAACGCGACGCCGAGGCGGCCCGGCCGCTGAGCGTGGCCGTGATGGGCCAGGCCGGTGTGGGGAAGTCGTCCCTGCTCAACGCGCTTTTCGGGACCGATCTGACGGTCGGCGACGTGAAGCCCGTACCAGAAAAGCCACAGGCGGTAACTGTCCCCGGTAATTCCGGCCATCACCTTACCTTTTGGGATATGCCCGGAATTGGGGAGTCGCCGGCCACCGACCCGGCATACGCCGCGATGTACGTGGAAAAGCTCGCCGAGGCCGACGTCGTCATCTGGGCCGTGCACGCCGACAGCCGCTCGGCCGCCTACGACGCCGAGCGGCTGCGCCTGCTGCTCGCCGGTGTGGACGACGAGGAACGGCGCCACGTGATGAGCAAGCTCACCGTGGTCCTCACCAAGGCCGACACCCTCACCCCGCCACCGTGGATCTTCGACATGCGCGGCAGGCACGGCACCTTCGTGCCGAGCGCTCAGCTCGCCGGCCGCCTCGCCGCCAAGGCGGCGTACTTCGAGCGCGCGCTGCTCGAACCGTGGGACGACCTGCTCACCGCCACCACCTACAACACCGGCGGGTTCACCCCGGCCGACGACCGGCTCGCGTCCGACGGCCACACGGTGCGCTACCGCGGCCACTTCTCCCAGGCGGTGTGCGACGCCTACCGCGCCGCGCACCCCGAGCACGCCGAGGTCTTCCAGCGGCTGCGGGACAACCACCGCGTGCTGCCGTGCTCGGCGCTGTTCCGCTTCAACCTCGCGCCGCTGCTGGTCACCGTGGTCAGCAAGCTCGGCCCGACCGCGATCTTCCGGTTCCAGCGGCTGCTCGACGACGTGACCGCGCTCGGCGGCGTGCCGGTCGCGGACATGCGGGGGTTCGGCAACTTCATGATCTGGGACGGCGTGCGCGGCGTCACCGCGTTCGACCTCGGCCGGCACCCCTTCAATCCGCTGTGACCCGCGTCACCCCGTACCCGCGAGGAACCCCGACCATGACCGACGACGACATCAGCGACGTGGTGGACCGCCGGCGCCGCGAGGACGCCGAGTACGCGTTGCGCCTGGACTACGCGGTGCAGTACCGGGACGAGACCGCCATCGAGCACGTGATCGCGACCGCCGCCGGCCGCGTGCTCGGCGTGCCTGGCGGCGTCGGATTCGACCTGGTCAGAAGCATCTGGGCCTGGCTCGTCGTCCACTGACGCCGGTCACCGCACGCGCGGCGAACCCCTCCGTGACGTGCGCGTGATCGGTATGTGATGGAATACGCGCCTCTCCGGCACGCTTGTCGCGCACGCGCTTCGCGGAATTGTGGAAAGAATGTCTATGGGAGAGGTTTAGTACGTGCCAGTCCGGGGGTGACGGGGAGCGGTGAACACGCGCGGGGCCGCCGGGCCGCCTATGAGCCTGGAGGGGATCGACCACGCGTTGCGCCGCCGCACCGAGGAGCGCGACCGCGTCGGCGGCGACCTGCTGGATCTCGACGCGCACGCCACCCACCGGCTGCTCACCGGCATGACCCCCGAAGGGGAGACGGGACGGCGCTGGGACGCCGCGCGCGGCGCCACGGTCACCCTGTGGTGGCTGTTCGACGCCTACCGCCGCGTCCTCGACCAGGCGGCCGAGCTGCGCGCCGCCGGACGTCCCGACCTGGAGGCGCTGACGGCGCTGCTCACCGGGCCGTCGGTCGAGCTCAAGCCCGGCGACGTGCCGGTGGAGAAACGCTCACTGCTGCGCGCCGCCGGCGAGTGGGTCACCCTGGACGCCGCGCTGGCCCGCATGGACCACGCCTACCGCGAGATCGCCGCCACCGTCGCCGCGATCGACGACGCGTGGAGCGCGCTGCTCCCCACGCTCGACGAGGCCGACGCCGCGCGCCGCGCCGCGCTCGACCTCGCCGGCGGGCTCGGTGCCCCCGACCCCGAGCTCGACCGGCTCGGTGACACACTGGACCGCCTGCGCGCCGCCGTGACCGCCGACCCGCTCGGGTCGGCCGGCCGCCGCGACGAGATCGCCTCGGTCGCCGGCGCGGTCACCGCGCGCCGCGCCGCACTGGAACGCGCGGCCGGCATCCGCGACGACTACGAGACACGGGCCGGCCGGCTCGGTGAGCGCATCGACGAGGTCGCCGAGGCCGAGAGCGCGGCGCGGCGCGCGCGTGACGTCGTGCTCGTGAAGATCGCCGACCCGGCCCTGCCCGCGCTGCCCGACCAGGCGGGTGCGCTGCGCGACCGCCTCGCCGCGCTCGCCACCGTGCGGGGCCGCTGGCTCGAACTGGCCGGCCGCATGGCCGACCTGGAGCGCGCAGTGGAGGACTCCTTGTCCAGGGCCACCGCGATCGGCGAGTCCATCGCCGGCCTCATCGGCCGCCGCGACGAGCTGCGCGGCCGCCTCACCGCCTACCAGGCCAAGGCGGCACGCCTCGGCCGTGCCGAGGACCTGGCCCTCGCGGCCCTGTACGGCAAGGCTCGCGACCTGCTGTGGACGGCCCCCTGCGACCTGCGCGGGGCGACCGTGGCGGTCGCCGAGTACCAGCGGGCCATCAACCGGATCGGAGCGGCCGGATGACCGACGACGACGAGCTCGTGGCCGCGTGCCGGAGCGGAGGGGCCGGATGACCAAGTGCGAGCAGCCCGGCTGTGCCGGGACGGTGGTGGACGGGTACTGCGACACCTGCGGCATGGCACCCGTCCCCGCGTCCTCGGGACGGCACGCGGCGTCGCCGGCCGGCCCGCAGGCCGGGCCGCCTGGCGGGTACGGCCCCGGCACGGGGCACCCGGCCGGCCCGCCGATGGGCCCACCCGGCGCCGTCCGGCCCGGACAGCCCGGCACGCTGCCTCCCGGCGCGCCTGGGTCCGCGCAGCCGCAGATGGGCCCCTCGGGCCGGCCCGGCACGGCGTGGCCTTCGGGTGCCCCCGGGGGACAGCCCGCTGGCCCCGTGGGCCCCGGCCGTCCCGGCACCGCCTGGCCCTCAGGACCCGGCCCCGACG
Organism: Sphaerisporangium rubeum; assembly: GCF_014207705.1. Lineage (NCBI taxonomy): Bacteria > Bacillati > Actinomycetota > Actinomycetes > Streptosporangiales > Streptosporangiaceae > Sphaerisporangium > Sphaerisporangium rubeum. The sequence goes on along the minus strand of NZ_JACHIU010000001.1, from coordinate 4,034,084 downwards.
GGGGCCGGCCGCCAGGCGCGCCTGGCGGACCGGAAGGCAATGGCCGGCCGGGCCCGGCGGCACCGTCGGCGGCACTGCCGCAGATGACGAGGCCGTCGATCGGGGGTGCCGCGCCGACGGGGAGCACACCCAGTCAGATCAGTTCGTCCCGGCGCACCAGCACGCGATCGCGGCGCGGCATGCTCGGCATGGGCCTGGTCGAGGTGCCGCCGGTGCCGTACCGGGACCCGTCCGCCGTCGTGATGCAGGACCCGGTGGTGCCGGAGGACCGCCGTTTCTGCGGCAATCCCGACTGCGGCAAGCCGGTGGGACGCCACCGGGACGGCAGGCCCGGACGGCCCGAGGGGTTCTGCCCCCACTGCGGCCAGCGCTTCTCGTTCACCCCGAAACTCGTGGCCGGCGACCTGGTGGCCCACCAGTACGAGGTGAAGGGCTGCCTCGCGCACGGCGGCCTCGGCTGGATCTACCTGGCGGCCGACCGCAACCTCGACGGCCGCTGGGTCGTCATGAAGGGCCTGCTCGACACCGGCGACCTGGAGGCCCTGGCGGCCGCGGAGGCCGAGCGGCGGTTCCTCACCGCGATGGACCACCCCAACATCGTCAAGATCTTCAACTTCGTGAACCACCCCGACCCCGGTACCGGGACGCTGGTCGGCTACATCGTCATGGAGTACGTCGGCGGCCAGTCCCTGCAGGACCTGCTGCGCCGCCGCCTGCGTGAGAGCGACAACCGCCAGGCCCTCCCGCTGTCCCAGGTCATCGCCTACGGCCTGGAGATCCTGCGCGCGTTCGGCTACCTGCACGACCGCGGCATGCTGTACTGCGACCTCAAGCCCGCCAACGTCATCCAGGTCGAGGAGCAGCTCAAGCTCATCGACCTCGGCGCGGTGCGGCGCGTGGACGACGCCGACAGCGCGATCTACGGCACCGTCGGCTACCAGGCCCCCGAGATCGCCACCGAGGGCCCGACGATCGCGTCCGACCTGTACACCGTCGGCCGCACGCTGGCCGTGCTCGCCATGCCGTTCAGCCCGGTCGCCGGCGGCGGCCCCGCGCCGCTGCCGGACTTCGGCCCCCGGCACGAGTCGTTCCAGCGCCTGCTGCAACGCGCCACCGATCCCGACCCCGCGCGCCGTTTCCAGAGCGCCGCCGAGATGAGCGACCAGCTCGTCGGCGTGCTCAGGGAGACCAGGGCCGCCGAGGACGGCGTGCCGCATCCCGCGCAGTCGGGGGTGTTCGGGCCCGAGCGCGGCGCGGTCGGCACCGAGCTGGCCCCGGCCACCACCAAGGCCGTCTTCGGGCCGCTGGACCGCCTGGACGCCGCCGCGTCGCTCCCGGTGCCGCTGGTCGACCCGCTGGACCCCGGCGCCGGCCTGCTGGCCGGCCTGACCTCGGGGAACCCCGACGAGCTGGTCGCGTTGCTGGAGTCCGCGCCACCCACCCCGGAGACCACGCTGGCCCGCATCAGGGTGCTCAGCGAGCTCGGCCGCCAGGTCCCCGAGGACCTGTACGCCAGGGCCGCCAGGGACCTGCCGGGTGACTGGCGGCTGTGGTGGTACCGCGGCGTCGGCGAGCTGGCCGCCGGCGACCCCGGCGCGGCGGTGCGGTTCTTCGACGGCATCTACGGCTGGTTCCCCGGCGAGGCGGCACCCCGTCTGGCGCTGGCCTTCGCGATCGAGGCGGCGGGGGCCGGTCCGGACGCGGCGCGTCACTTCGAGGCCGTGTGGGGCACCGACCGCTCCTACGTCGGCGCGTGCTTCGGCCTGGCGCGGATCCGCCTCGCGCAGGGCGACAGGACCGGCGCCGCGGCGGCCCTGGAAGAGGTGCCGCCGACCTCGATCCACCGCACTGCCGCACAGGTCGCTCTGGTCGCGGTCACCGTACGGGGCCAGGCCCCCGCCGAGCCCGAGCTCGTCGCGGCGGGGGAGCGGCTGCGCACGCTCAAGCTCGACTCGCGCGACCGTGACGGCCTCGCGTCCGAGGTGCTGGAGAGCGCGCTCGCCAGGTTCGTGACCGGCCAGAGCAGACAGGGCCCGGTCGGCGTCACGCTGCTCGGCACCCCGCTGAGCGAGGGCGGCGTGCGCAGAGAACTGGAACGGGTCTACCGCTCGCTGGCACGGTCGGCCGGCTCGACCGCCGACCGGCACGCGCTCATCGGCCGCGCCAACGCCGTACGGCCGAGGACGCTCTGGTGAGCGCCTGCTGCCCGGCCTGCGGCACGACGGTGCTCGCGGGGGAGGCGTTCTGCGAGCAGTGCGGCCAGGATCTCGCCGCCGCCGGCCACAGCGGATCGTGCACCGCCTGCGGCTCGGCCGCCGTGGGCTCCGACGGCTACTGCGAGAACTGCGGCATGCTCCAGCCGACCGGCCGTGACCACGCAGAGACCGAGGTGGAGACCTCGGCCGGGGTGACCGACCGCGGCCTTCGGCACAGCAAGAACGAGGACGCCATGGCCCTGGTCACCGCGGGGCCCGGCACGGTGATCGGCGTCGTCTGCGACGGCGTCTCCACCTCGTCGCGGCCCGAGGAGGCCTCACAGGCCGCGGCCGACATGGCCGCGCTGACCCTGGCCAAGCGGATCGCCGAGGGCGAGGACGCCGCGACCGCCACCCGCGAGGCCGTCGCGATGGCCGCGCGCGCCGTCGCCGCCGCGGCCCGTCCCGGGGAGGACGCGCCGGCCTGCACGTACGTGTCCGCGGTGGCGGCCGGCCGGCACGTCACGGTCGCCTGGGTGGGGGACAGCAGAGCGTACTGGCTCGGCGCGCACCCGGCGCTGCTCACCGAGGACGACGCGGCACCCGGCACCCACATGCTGACGGCCTGGCTCGGCGCCGACGCCGGCGAGGTCGTGCCGCACGTGCGCGAATTCACCACCGACGGCCCCGGCCTGGTGCTGCTGTGCAGCGACGGCCTGTGGAACTACTACCCCGAGCCGGAGGCGCTGGCCGCAGCGGCCCTGGACGACACCCCTGTCGCCGCGGCGCGCCGGCTGGTCCGGATGGCGAACGACGCCGGCGGTCAGGACAACATCACCGTGGTGCTCATCCCGTTCGGACAGGGGGACGCGGGCGACGCCACGGTGGCATTCCCGAAGGAGAGAAGTGGCTGACTTCACCATCCGTGTGGACCAGAACAAGTACCTGCCCGCGGGGAGCCAGGAGGTCCACGGCATCGTCACGGCCGAGGCGAGCGGCCCGGTCGGCGCGGCTCCTGCGGCCGACGCCGCCGAGGTGATCATCGTCGACACCTCGGGCTCCATGTCGTACGGCAAGATCAACGACGCGCGCAAGGCCGCGCAGGCCGCCATCGACACCCTGCGCGACGGGGTGTTCTTCGCGGTGATCGCCGGCAACCACCAGGCCGAGGTGATCTACCCCGGCCACGGGGGCCTCGCGCCGGCGACCCCGCAGACCAGGTACGAGTCCAAGCAGGCCGTGGCGCAGCTGCGCGCAGACGGCGGCACCGCGATGGGCCGGTGGCTGCGCCGCGCGGCCGACCTGTTCAGCGCGCACCAGATGGCCCACCCGGACGCCATCAAGCACGCCATCCTGCTCACCGACGGCAAGAACGAGCACGAGTCCGCGCCGGAGTTCGACGCCAACCTCGCCTACAGCGCGGGGAAGTTCGTCTGCGACTGCCGCGGCGTCGGCACCGACTGGGTGGTGGCCGAGGTCCGCAGGATCGGCTCCACGCTGCTCGGCAGCGTGATGGACGTGCGCAGGCCCGAGGAACTGGCCGACGACTTCCGCGCCATGACCGAGGCCGCGATGGGGAAGACCGTCGCCGACGTCGCGCTGCGGATCTGGACGCCGCGGTCGGCCACACTGAACTTCGTCAAGCAGGTGTCCCCGGCCCTGGAGGACCTCACCGGCCGCAGGACCGACGTCGACGCGCTGACCGGCGACTACCCCACCGGCGCGTGGGGCGGCGAGACCCGCGAGTACCACATCAGCGTGCGCGTCCCTCCGGGCCAGGTCGGCCAGGAGATGCGCGCGGGCCTGGTCAAGCTGGTCGTCCCGCAGACCGGCCAGGTTCTGGCCTCCGGCAACATCCTCGCGCTGTGGTCCGACGACCCCGCGCTGTCCACCCGGCTCAACCCCAGGGTCGCGCACTACACCGGCCAGCAGGAGCTCGCCTCGCTGATCCAGGAGGGTCTGCAGGCCCGCAACGACGGCGACATCGAGACCGCCACCGCGCGGCTCGGCAAGGCGCGCGGCATCGCCGAGCGCGCCGGGAACGACGAGACCGCGCGGCTCCTCGACAAGGTCGTCGACATCGACCCGGCCACGGGAACCGCGCGGCTGAAGCGGGTCGTTGACAAGGCGGACGAGATCGCGCTCGACACGCGGTCGGTCCGGACCGTCCGCATGCGCAAGGACCCGGAGAGCTGAGCATGGCGACCTGTCCCGCGGGCCACGAATCCTCCGACGAGGAGTACTGCGACACCTGCGGCATGCAGATCACCGGCGCCGCCGCGCCGGCCACGGCCACGCCGCCACAGAGCGGCGGCCCACCGGCCGGGGGGTGTCCCGACTGCGGGGCTCCGCGCGACGGCCGGTTCTGCGAGAGCTGCGGCTACGACTTCGTGCTCGGCGGTCCCGGCCACTCCTCCCGCGCGACGCGGCCGCCGGCGTCCGGCGTGAGTTCCCAGCGCACGGGCCCCCCGTCGTCCTCGACGTCCTCGTCGTGGCGGCCGGCGGAGATCGTGCGGCCCGGCATGTCCTCGTCGTCCTCGCCGCCGCCGCCGCCGCCGCAGAGCGGGTGGGTGGCGGTGATCGAGGCCGACCGCGCGCACTACGACGCCATGATCGGCCAAGGCGGCCCCGACGCCGGAGGGGTGGCGTTCCCGCCGTACTGTCCCGAGCGCCGGGTGGCGATGTCGGGGCCCGAGATGCGGGTGGGAAGGCGCAGCAGGTCGCGGTCCCTGGAACCGGAGATCGACCTGTCGGGACCACCGGAGGACCCCGGTGTGTCCCACCTGCACGCGGTCTTCCTGGCGCAGCCCGACGGAGGCTGGCAGCTCATCGACCCCGGGTCGGCCAACGGCACCCTGCTGAACGGCAAGGCCGTCGAGGTCAACGTCCCGGTGCCGGTCGCCGACGGCGACCGGGTGCACGTCGGCGCCTGGACCGTCATCACCGTGCGGAGGGCCTGACATGACCGTCGTCGATCCCGCGGCGGCCGATCCCGCCGTCGCCGGCCCCGCCGCGGGCCCCCCGGCCACGACCGGACCCGGCGCCGATCCGGCGCTCGCCGGCGCGCCGCCGGTGCGCCGCGTCCGCCGTGCGCGCACCGTCCCCGGCCGCATCCGCCTGATGGCGGCCCTCGGCGTCGTCGCCGTCCTGCTGCTGTCCGGCGCGACGGCGCTCGCCGCGAGCCACGCGCGGACCGGCCTGAACGTCCTCGGCCGCACCGCCGGACCGCAGGTCGTCACCACCGCCGACCTGTACTTCGCGCTGAGCGACATGGACGCGCAGGTGGCGACCATGCTGCTCACCGGCGGCACGTCCGGCCCGAGCCGCGACGCGCTGCAGAAGCGCTACGAGAGCAGCCGTGCCAGAGCCGACCGCGCGGTGCTCCAGGCCGCCGTGCTGGCCGGCGACGACCCCACCCAGCAGGCCACGGTGCAGGCCGTGCTCGACGGCCTCGGCCGCTACGAACGGCTCGCCGCCGCGGCCCTGCTGCTCGACCAGCAGGGAGGCGCCGCGCGCGGCGGCACCGGCGGCACCGCCGGCACCGCGCGGAGCGACAACGTCCTGAACACCTACCGGCAGGCCACCGACCTGATGCGGCTCGACCTGCTGCCGAAGGCCTACAACCTCACGCTGGACAGCGCCACCATCGTGCGCCACTCCCACATGGCCGAGCTGTCGGCGGTGCGGACCGGCTGGATCGGCGTGGCGATCCTCGGCCTGCTCACCCTGGCCGTCCTCATCGTGCTGCAGGTCTACCTGAGCCGCGGCTTCCGCCGCACGCTGAACCTTCCGCTGCTGGCCGCGACGGTCGTGGTGGCCGCGCTCACCGTGGCGGGGGTGTCGGTGCTGCAGCGTGAGGGCACCGCGCTCACCCACGGCAAGGAGAACGGCTTCAACTCCGTGCTCGCCCTGTCCAGGGCCCGCGCCATCGGCAACACCCTGTACGGCGACCAGAACAGGTTCCTGCTCGACCCCGGCCGGGCCGACACCTACGAGCAGGTCTACCTGGACAAGTCCCAGGCCGTGCTGTACGTCCCCGCGGGGAACCTCGACAAGTACCACACCGAGGTGTCCCGGCTGGCCGAGGCGGGACGTCAGGACGGCCTCGGCTTCCTCGACGCCGAGGCGGCCGGCGGGCTCACCGGGACGGAGCAGCACGTGGCGTTCGCCGGGGTGCTGAAGCGGTACCAGGAGTTCCAGCGCAACGACGGCGACGTGCGCCGCGCCGCGGCCGGCGGCGACCGGGCCCGTGCCGTCAGCCTCGTCATGGGCCCGGCGTTCACCGAGTTCGACAAGGCCCTGCAGGGAATGATCGCGCTGCACGACCAGGAACTGAAGCGCGCGGTGGCCGACGGGGACGGCGCGATCGCCGGCTGGGACTGGCTGCCACCCGCCGGCGCGCTGGTCGCCGTGGTGCTCCTCCTCATCGGTGTCAGGCCCCGCCTCGCCGAGTACCGCTGAAAGGGAACATCCGATGGTCACACTCCACCGGCCCGGCCGGCGTCTCGTCGCGGCGGCGCTGGCGCTCACGGCCGCGATCCCCCTGCTCGGCGGCTGCGCGGCGACCGACTCGATCCTCGGCAAGCCGTCCCTGGTCATCGGGGTCAAACCCGACCAGCCGGGCCTCGGCATGAAGTCCGGCGGCAAGTACACCGGCTTCGACGTGGACATGGCCCGCGAGGTCGCGCGGCGGCTCGGCAAGACGGTGAGCTTCGTCGACGCGCCGTCGGCCCGCCGCGAGACCATGCTTCAGAACGGCCTGGCCGACCTGATCTTCGCGACCTACTCGATCACCCCGCAGCGCAAGACCAAGGTGTCGTTCGCCGGGCCGTACTACGTGGCGCACCAGGACACGCTGGTACGCGCGGCGGAGACCGGCATCGACAACGTGCGCGACCTGCGGGACCGCAAGCTGTGCGAGGTCACCGGCTCCAACTCCTGGCGCCGGGTCAAGGAGGAACGCAAGATCCCCGTCGAGCTGGTGCAGTCGAAGTCGTACAAGACCTGCGTGGACGACCTGCTGGCGGGCCGCCTCGACGCGGTGTCCACCGACGACCTCATCCTCGCGGGGTTCTCCACCGGCCAGACCAGGATCGTCAACGCGCCGTTCAGCGACGAGCGGTACGGCGTCGGCATCCGCACCGGCGACATCGACGGCTGCGAGGCGGTCAACACCGCGCTCACCGAGATGTACCAGGACGGCACGGCGCGCGAACTGCTGCGCAAGTGGTTCGCCAAGTCGGGTCTGGCGCTGAACTTCGACGTGCCGCAGTTCGAGGGCTGCGGCTGAGCCGTCCCGGCGCGCGGTCAGCCCTCCAGCGGGGTGAGCGCGCGCCAGGGGAGCGGGCTCGACAGCATCATCATGCTGGACGGCTGGCCGTAGGGGGCCAGGCGGTCGATCAGCTCCTCGAACGCGCTCATCGAGGTCGTGGCGACACGCAGCAGGCAGCAGGTGTCGCCGGTGACCCGGTGCACCTCGACGATCTCCGGCCAGGCGAGCGCCGTCTCGTCGCGCAGCACGCAGCGCACGCCGTAGCACGACATGCGGACCAGCGCGCTCACCCTGCGGCCGGCCCGCGCGAGGTCCACCCTGGCGTGGTACCCGGCGATCACGCCGGTCTCCTCCAGGCGCCGCACCCGCTCGGCCACAGCGGGGGCCGACAGGTGGACCCGGCGGGACAGCTCGTTGTACGACAGCCTGGCGTCCGCCTGCAGCTCGGTCAGCAAGGCCCAGTCCATCGCGTCCACGGTCCCGCTCCGTCCGTACCCCGGGAAAGCCGCACGCGCGCCGCACGGCACGCGTTTCACCGGAATTCTATGCGAGTGAACAAAATCGTGAACGTGAGCGCGGGAACGCCTAGAACAGCCGCGGGGTGACCACCGACACGACCGTGGTGACCTGGTCGGTGTCGTTGTACATGCGGTGCGGCACCGTGGAGCGCAGATGCACGCTGTCCCCCGCGCGCAGCCGGTGCTCGACGCCGTCCACCTCGTACAGCAGCTCGCCGGACAGGACGTACGCGAACTCCTCTCCCGCGTGTCCGTAGGCGTCCTCGCGGCGGCCACCCGGCGCGATGCGCACCAGCAGCGGTTCGAGCACCAGGTGGGGGCCACGACCGGACAGCATGCGGTAGGTCTGCTGGCCCGAGACGTACTCGGCGGCGGGGGTCTCGGCGCGGGTGAGCGTGAAGTGGGACGGCAGGTGCGCCACCTCGGCGGCCCCGCCGCCGTCCCCGGGACCGGCCTCGAAGAAGTCGGCCACGCGGCGGTCGAGCGCCGCCGCGACCCCGGCGAGCGCGGTCAGGCCGATGGAGGAGATGCCCCGCTCCACCTGGGAGAGGAAGCCGATCGACAACCCCGAGCGGGTGGACAGGCCACGCAGGGTCATGCCGCGCTCCTTGCGGAACCGCCGCATGCGCGCACCCACGACGTCCCGCCGCTCGGCGGCGCCGGTGTCGTCCTCGCGGCCGGGTCGCTCCGATGTGCCCACGAGGCCTCCTGCCGGGTCCAAGGATGGCGGCCGCGCGCCGGCCAGACATATTCCACAACAGCCCGGCGTGCCGTGCCAACCGGGCCCCGGTGAACGGCCTTGCCGGTTTCGTGGGGTAAGCCATACCCGTACGCGGGTAGGGCAGCGCGGGTGAACGGCCAAGCGAACACGCCAAGAGACGACCCCACCCCGGCCCCGATCACCGTCGAACTCCGGCTTACCGTCAACGACGCCACCTACCCGGTCACCGTCGACACCCGCGAGACGCTCCTCGACACCCTGCGTGAGCGCCTCGGCCTCACCGGCACCAAGAAGGGCTGCGACCATGGTCAGTGCGGCGCCTGCACCGTGCTCGCCGGTGGACAGCGCGTCGTCTCGTGCCTCACCTTGACCGTCGGCGTGGACGACCGCGCCATCACCACCGTGGAGGGTCTGGCCCGCGACGGGGTGCCGCATCCGCTGCAACAGGCGTTCGTCCGCCACGACGCGCTCCAGTGCGGCTACTGCACCCCCGGCCAGCTCTGCTCCGCCGTCGGCATGCTCGCCGAGGCCGCGGACGGCCGGCCGAGCGCCGTCAGCGAGGACCTCACGGCCGTCCCCGTCCTGGACGACGCCGAGATCCGTGAACGGATGAGCGGCAACCTGTGCCGCTGCGGCGCCTACCCCGGCATCGTGGCCGCGATCCGGCAGGTGGCGCCATGAGACCGTTCACCTACCAGCGGCCCGACGGCGCGGAGGCGGCCGTCGCGGCGGTGCGCGACCGGCCCGGCGCGGTGTACCTCGGCGGCGGCACCAACCTCGTCGACCTGATGCGGCTCGGCGTGGCCGCACCGGAGGCACTGGTCGACGTGTCCCGCCTGGACGGCGTCGGGATCCAGGAGACGTCCGGCGGCGGCCTGCTGATCGGCGGCGCCGTGCGCAACGGCGACCTGGCGGCCCACCCCCTGGTGCGGCGGCGGCAGCCGATGCTCGCCGAGGCGGTGCTGTCGGGGGCCTCGGGACAGATACGCAACATGGCGACCGTGGCGGGGAACCTGCTGCAGCGGACCCGCTGCTCCTACTTCCAGGACGTCACCAAGCCGTGCAACAAGCGCGAACCCGGCACCGGCTGCCCCGCGCGCGACGGCGACCACCGCAACCTCGCGATACTCGGCCACACCGAGGAATGCGTCGCCACCCACCCCTCCGACCTGGCGGTGGCGCTCACCGCGCTCACCGCGGTGGTCCACGTCGAAGGCCCCGGCGGGCCCCGCGAACTGCCGATGCCGGGCCTGCACCGCCTTCCCGGCCACGCGCCGGACCGCGACACCCGCCTGGAACCCGGCGAGCTGATCACCGCCGTCGAGGTGCCCGCGCTGCCGTTCGCGGCACGCTCGCGCTACCGCAAGGTCCGCGACCGCGCGTCCTTCTCGTTCGCCGTGCTGTCGGCCGCCGTCGCGCTGGACATCGAGACAGGCGCCGAGGGGGACGCCGAGGGGGACACGGTGCGGGACTGCCGTGTCGCGTTCGGCGCGGTCGCGCACGCGCCGTGGCGGGCCTGGGAGGCCGAACGGGTGCTGCGTGGCGCGCCGGCCACCATGGAGACGTTCACCGAGGCGGCGCGGGCCGAGCTGGAGCAGGCCCGGCCGCTGCCGCGCAACGCGTTCAAGGTGCCGCTGGCCAGGAACCTGCTGGTCCGGATGCTCGCCGACCTCGCCGGCACGGCCACACCGGAGACGCGATGACCGTCACACGTCCCTGCCACCTCGGCGCGCCGATCGAGCGGGTCGACGGCCTGGCCAAGGTCCGGGGTGAGGCCAGGTACGCCTACGAGAACACCCCCGACTCGGCGGTGTACGCCGTGCCGGTTCAGGCGACCGTGGCGCGCGGCGAGGTCACCCGGGTCGACGTGGACGCCGTGCTCAGCTCACCCGGCGTGATCGCCGCCATGTGGTACGCCAACGCGCCGCGGCTGGCGACCGGAGAGGACGCCGAGCCCGCCGTGCTCCAGTCCCGGCGGGTCGCCTACCGGGGCCAGTACGTCGCCGCCGTGATCGCCGCGACGTACGAGCAGGCCCGCGAGGCGGCGCGGACGCTGCACGTGGAGTACACCGCCGAGCCGCACGACGTCGGGCTGCGCGACGGCCATCCCGGCCTGTACCGGCCCGGGAGCGTCAACCCGGGCCTGCCGGCCGACACCCTGAAGGGAGACCCCGAGGCGGCACTGGCCTCGGCCCCGGTCGTCGTGGACGAGACCTACCGCACGCCGGCCGAGCACCACAACCCCATGGAGCCGCACGCCACCGTGGCGTTGTGGGACGGCGACGGGCTCACGATCTACGACTCCACCCAAGGCACCTACGCGACGCGCGACCAGATCGCCTCGCTGTTCGGCCTGCCACCCGGCAACGTGCGGGTCGTGTCCCCGTACGTCGGCGGCGGCTTCGGCTCCAAGCTGTCCCCGCACCCCCATGTGGTGCTGGCGGTGCTGGCCGCCAAACAGGTCGGCCGGCCCGTCAAGGTCGCGGTCACCCGGCACGAGATGTTCGCCGTCACCGGGTACCGCACCCCCACCATCCAGCGGGTACGGCTCGGCGCCGAGCGCGACGGCAGGCTCGTCGCGATCACGCACGACGTGGTCGAGCAGACCTCCACGGTGGGTGAGTTCGCCGAGCAGGCCGCCGCGCCGACCCGCCTGATGTACGCGGCGCCGCACCGGAGCACCACACACCGGCTGGTGCGGCTGGACGTGCCGACCCCGACGTGGATGCGCGCGCCGGGTGAGGCACCCGGCATGTTCGCGCTGGAGTCCGCCATGGACGAGCTGGCCGCCGCGTGCGGCGTCGACCCGGTGGAGCTGCGGCTGCGCAACGAACCGGCCACCGAGCCCGAGAGCGGGCTGCCGTTCAGCTCCCGCGGCCTGGTGGCCTGCCTGCGGGAAGGGGCCCGCAGGTTCGGCTGGCACGGACGCGACCCGCGGCCGGGGACGCGCCGCTCGGGACGGCTGTACACCGGCACCGGCGTGGCCTCGTCCACCTACCCGGTGATACGCAGGCGGTCCCGGGCCGAGGCCCGCGCCGAGCCCGGCGGGACGTTCACCGTGCGTGTCGCCGCCGCCGAGATCGGCACCGGGGCCCGCACCGTGCTCACCCAGATCGCCGCCGACACCCTCGGCGCGCCGCTCACGGCCGTCCGGGTGGAGGTCGGCGACAGCGCGCTGCCTCTGGCGCCGCTCGCCGGCGGCTCGATGGGGACCGCCTCCTGGGGCACCGCCGTGGTGCGGGCCTGTGAGGCGCTGAAAGAGGAACTCGAGGCGCGAGGCGGCGAGGTGCCGCCACAGGGGGTCGAGGCCGCCGCCGACACCGGCGAGGAGATCCGCGCGCAGGAGAAGTACGCGCGTCACGCGTTCGGCGCGCAGTTCGCCGAGGTCACGGTGGACGCCGACACGGGGGAGACCCGGGTGCCGCGCCTGCTCGGGGTGTTCGCCGTGGGACACGTGCTCAACCCGCGCACCGCGCGCTCGCAGTTCGTCGGCGGCATGACCATGGGCCTGTCGATGGCGCTGATGGAGGAGAGCGTGCTCGACACCGAGTTCGGCGACTACCTCAACAACGACCTGGCCCAGTACCACATCGCGTCCTGCGCCGACGTGCGGGACATCGACGCGGTCTGGGTGGACGAGGAGGACCCGCACCTCAATCCGATGGGCAGCAAGGGCATCGGTGAGATCGGCATCGTCGGCACCGCCGCGGCGATCGCCAACGCCGTGTACCACGCCACCGGCGTCCGGGTGCGCGACCTGCCGATCACCTTGGACAAACTGATCCGCTGACATGCGCCTCCCCATGCGCCTCCCCTTGCGTCTCCACGCCGGACGGCTGGCCGACGCGGCCCCCGGCTGGCTGGTGGAGACGGTGCGGCCCCTGCCGGGCCGCCTGCGCTGGAGCGCGATGCCGCGCACCGCCGTCGCGGTGGCCGGTCCGCTCGTGGCGGCGATGCTCGCCGGCCGGCTCACGCTCGGACTGCTGCCGGCGATGGGGGCGATGGCCGCGTGCCTCGCCGACCGCGGCGGCTCCTACCGTGCGCGCGCGGCGCGGATGTCGGGGGCGGCGCTCGGCGGCGCCGCCGGGTACCTGGTCGGGGACGCGCTGCGCGGGGCCGGCTGGTGGCTGGTGCCGGCGGTCGTGGTGGTGGCGGCGGTGTCGGCGCTGATCAGCACGACCGGCGGCGCCGGGTCGCTCGCCGGGCTCCAGATCCTGGTGATGACGGTGATCGGCTCGGGGGTGCGGCTGAGCGACCACCCGCTCCTCGGGGCCGTCGCCTACCTCGGCGGGGGGACGTGGGCCCTGCTGCTGGTGCTGTCGGGCTGGCCGCTGCACCCGACGGCGGGGGAGCAGCTCGCGGTCCTCGACGCCTACCGGGCACTCGGCAGGTTGTTCCGCGACCCCGTGGCCGGGCTCGACCCGCTGGACACGGCCGTCAAACAGGGGTACGACACGGTGCTCGGCGCGCGCTCGGCCGCCGGAGGCGCCGACCATGAGCGCGAACGCCTGCTCGCTCTGCTCAACCAGGCCACGCTGATCCGCAACGCGCTGGTGACCCTGACCGAGGAGGGAAAGGCGCCTCCGCCGTGGCTGGCGCACACCGTCGAGGAGGTCGCGGCGGCCCTGGAGCGGCGGCGCGCACCGCCGCCGAGACCGCCGCACGGGCCGTACGGCACCCCCGCCATGCGCGCGCTGTGCGATGGGGTGGGGCACGCCGTCATGCTGGTGTCCGGCGGGGACGCGGGCCCCGCGCCGGAGCCGCGCGAGCCGGCCGGCCGGGCCGCGCGGCTGCGCGCGGCCTGGGAACGCATGCTGTACGGCCACCTGACCCGGGTCTACGTCGTCAGGCTGTCGCTGTGCATGGGGGTGGCGGCGGTGGTCAGCGAGTTCTACCGGATCGAACGGTCCTACTGGATCATGCTGACCGTCGCGCTGGTGCTGAAGCCCGACTTCGGTTCGGTGTTCACCCGAGCGGTGCAGCGGGGCCTCGGCACCGTGGCGGGTGCGCTCATCGGCACCGCGGTGCTGATCGCGATCCCGGTGGGGCCGGGCCTGGTGGCGGCGATCGCGGTGTTCGCCGCGCTGCTGCCGTACGGTCAGCAGCGCAACTGGGGAATGATGTCGACCTTCCAGGCGCCGCTTGTGGTGCTGCTGGTGGACCTGTACACGCACGCGGGGCCGCGGCTCGCGCTGGTCCGGCTGGAGGACACGCTGATCGGGTGCGGCATCGTGCTGGTGCTCGGCTACCTGTTCTGGCCGGCGAGCTGGTACGCGCCGGTCGGGCCGAGCTTCGCCGGCGCGGTGTCGGCCACGGCGCGCTACCTGCGGCACGCGTTCGGCCCCGGTGACCCCGTGCGCCGGCTGCGGCACCGCGAGGCCTACGACGCGCTCGCCGACCTGCGCACGGTGTTCCAGCGCGCGGTGGCCGAGCCCGCCGTGATCGGCCGGCGGGTCACGACGTGGCTGCCGGCGATGGCCGCGCTGCAGCAGGTGGCCGACGCGATCGCCGCCGCCGTCACGCGCGCCGACCACGGCGGCAGACCACCGGAGCGCGCCACGGTGCGCGCGGTGGTGCGCTCACTCGACGACATCGCCGAGAACCTGCGCGCCGGCGCCACGGTCCGGCCGCCGTCCCCCGAGGGGGAGGCCCCCGGCGGCACGGCGCGGGACCTCGGCGAGGTCGGCCGGGCCGTGCGCTGCCTGCGCACCACCCTCTCCACCGGTTCACCCGGCCGGTCACCCCGCGGGGACCCGTGAGGGCCGTCCCCGGTCAGACGTCCTCCCAGAGGATCTGCCGTGGGGCCTGCGGCATGCGCACGGCGCCGCTGCGGTCGGCCAGCAGGACGGCGCGGAACAGCAAGGGATGGCCGTCACCGAGCGGCGGCCGGTTGTGCGCCAGCGGGGTGCGGTCGAGCAGCGGCGCGAGCAGCTCGTCCAGGTTGTCGAACCGTCCCTCGTCGAACAGGCGGTGCGCCTTGTCGTAGCCCGCCTCCAGCAGCACCGGGTGCGTGGCGTCGAGCCCGTCGTCGGTCAGCGCGGCCAGCGCCGTCCGGTGGCGCGCGGCGGTCACCGGTTCGCCGCACAGGTCGGCGCAGCGCGCCGCCAGCAGCAGGGTGCGGGCCCGTCCCGGCGGGTCCCCCGGCCGTGACTCGGCCGCGCGTGCGCGCTCCAGCGGCACCATGGCCCCCTGCGGGTCGCCGCCGGCCAGCCGCACCTCGGCCAGCGCGCGCCACGCCGACAGCACCAGCGCGTCCGGCCGCGCACCGGCGATCAGGCGGGTCAGCTCGTCGAGGGACCGGCAGGCCTCGGAGTGCTCGCCGCCGAGCGACAACGCGAGCGCGCGCGTCACCCGTGCCTCGGCCCACAGCCGGAACGACACGTGCCTCGCGAACCACTCGTCCAGCACGGGGGACCGCTCCAGCACCCGCAGCGCGGAGCCCCCGTCCTCAAGAGCCAGCTCCGCCTGCGCCAGCCGCACCGTGTCGTGGCCCGGCCAGTAGGCGATCGGCTGCAGCAGGTCGGCGCGGTGCCGTCCCGCCTCCTGGAGCAGGTGGCGTGCCTCCACCGGCTGGCCCGCCTCCAGCAGGGCCTCGCCGAGCGACACCCTGGCCCCCACCACGTTGATGTCGCCGAGCTCCCCGAGGCGCTCACGCCGGTCGGCGACCACCGCCTCGGCGAGCCGCACCCCCTTCACCACCCGGCCCGCGCGGACCGTCGCGCGCGCCGCGGCCTGCGCGGTGAGGGTGTAGCGGCGCCACGCGGCCGACACCCCGGCCGTCCTCGTCGCGGCGTCGGCGCGCGCCGTCCGCGCCTGCTCGATGTGCGCGCCGCCTTCGACGGGACGGCCCTCCTCGACGAGCACCTCGCCGAGGTTGTTGCGTGCGCGCGCGGCGTAGGAGGAGGCCTCACCGGCGGGGCAGAACGGCTCCTTCTCGTTCTCGGCGATCTTCAGGGACGACTCGAAGCTCTCCCTGGCCGCCTCCAGGTCGCCGAACCGCAGCAGCGCGAGCCCCCGGCGGCTCAGCACGTCGCACCGTGAACGCAGGTCGTTGTCGGTGCGCGCGTCCGGCAGCGACAGCAGGCGGGTCAGTTCCGCGGCCTCGCGTGCGGCCCGTTCGAGCAGGATGCCGGTGTCGAGGAGCGCGCGCACCACGCCGGCCTGCGCGTCGGACTCGGCGTGGGTGCCGGCGCCGGTGCGCCTGGCGACGTCCCTGGCGCGCTCGGCCACGTCCAGGTCGTGGATCCACGTGCCGGCGAGCGGCACCAGGTGGCGTTCGTACCAGTGCGCGCTCAAAGCCGCGGCCTGCCGGTCCACCGGCCCGTCGGTGTCGTCGGCCAAGGCGTCGAAGGCCAGGTGGGACAGCTTCTCGGCGCTCTCACGGATCCACTTGGCCGTGGGCAGGCACACGGCGCTCGCCGCGGCGCTCAGCACCGGCGCCAGGTGGTCGGCGTAGGCGATCACCCGGCCCGACCACCCCGCGGCGGCGACCTGGCCGATGCCTCCCGGCCAGACCGGCGGTCCCTGCGGCGCGGACTGCCGCTTCTCGGAGGTCGCGATGTCGCCGATGCCGAGCTGCACCTGCCGGGTCAGGAACGACTCCGCGCGGTGGAACCGCGCGATCACCAGCAGTGCCTGCGTGACCAGGTCACGGGCCTCCACCAGGCTTCCCGGCGTGGCCGGCGGCTCAAGAGGGCCGTTGCGCTCGGCGAACTCGGTGAAGGCGTGCCGGATGGCCAGCGCGACCAGGACCCGGCGGCTCTTCACCTCGTTGTACAGCCACACGGCGCTACGCCGTCCGCTCTGTCCCTCTCGGGACAGCCGTACCGCCGCCGCGACGTCCTCGGCCCGCACCAAGTGGTAGTCGGTGTGGCGGAGGACCCCTGCCGCGGCCTCCCCGATCGCGGAGAGCCGTCTTTCCTGCGCCGACACCCTGGAACCTCCTCGGTCAGTCCTGCGGTTCACCTGGAGTAGGGATATCAACGGCAAAAGGTCCATTGATCTACAAAGCATATATCTCGCACCACGAATCGGCGTCCTGCGCGACCCCCCGCCATCCCCGCTCCGGCCTGCCCCTGCGGCCCCGGTAATTACGGCAGTGCCCGCAAACCGCCCGTACTGCGACCCGCAATCAACCAACCAAATACTCAAATCTCCGG
Source organism: Sphaerisporangium rubeum (assembly GCF_014207705.1). Classification (NCBI taxonomy): domain Bacteria; kingdom Bacillati; phylum Actinomycetota; class Actinomycetes; order Streptosporangiales; family Streptosporangiaceae; genus Sphaerisporangium; species Sphaerisporangium rubeum. Next base: position 4,017,219 of record NZ_JACHIU010000001.1, on the reverse strand, counting down.
CAATAGATGTATGAAATTCCCACACTTCGCTCACCCGCCACCCCACCGCCTTCGTGACCCTGCCGTGCGCCGGACGGCCGTCGGCGTGCGCCGGACGGCACCCTCGTCGCGCCGGACGGCCCTCGCTCCGCGCCGGACGGCGTCCCCGGCCCGTGCGCGGCCGGTCAAGGGCCGGGGGACGGCGGCGGGGACGCCAGCGGGAGCCCGGTGACGACGGCGGCGGCGGTGCGCTCCTTGCGCGTCATCAGGTGGACGTCCCACGGGCCGGGGACCGACAGCTCCGGCTCCAGCGCGGCCCAGAGGTAGGCGAGGCCCGTCTCCGGCGGCAGCCCCCCACGGCCGGCGCCGAACACCGGGAAGCAGAGGGAACGCAGCGGCGGGCCGAAGCGGTCGCGTTCCGCGCGGGCCATGGCGAAGACCGAGCGCACCGCGCGCAGCACCGCAGCGGGGTCCACGGTGTAGCCGTCGGTGCCGGGCCGGGGGACCGCGGTCGCGGCGTGGTAGACCCGCCGCACCCCCTGGCGTGCCAGCTCCCCGGGGGAGGTGGCCACCACGGTTCCCGGCGTCACCGGCATGCCTTCGCGGCCGTGCGCGCGCAGCCACTCGCGCAGCTCCCGCTGCAGCACGTCGTCCACCATCTCGCCGGTCACCGCGCGCCGCGCCGCCGCGTTGCGCAGCGTGGCCGACAACGACGACCGGTAGGTCTTGGCCATCTCCAGGTAGATGTTCTCCGAGGACACCAGCACGTCCATCCCCCGGAGCGTCTCCACAGGGGCCCGGTGCACCGTGATCGTCACGTCGGCGTCCCCGGCCCGCACCACCAGCCGCCGTGCCCTCCCCACCGCCGGCACGTCGCGACCACCCGCGGCGGCCTCCGCGCACAGCGCCAGGATCGTCTCGGCGACGTGCCCGAGGATCAGCCGCTCCCGGTCCTTGCGGAACCGCTCCACGCTGAGCCCGTACACGTCCGCGGCCCGCTGCCGCCGCGTCTGCGCCGGCCAGTCACGCGTCCCCGGCACGAGACCCAGTGTGTACGCCGTGGCCTCGCCGAGCGTGCCGCCGCCGAGGCGTTCCAGCACCTGTTCGAGCATCCTGATGATCGACGGAGCGAGCAGCCCCTCCGCCGCCGGCAGCCCGAGGGCCGTGACCGCGGACGCGAGAGCGGGAAGCCGCACCTGACCGAGCCGTAGCAACCCCCTCTCCCGCACCAGGCGGATCTCCGCCATCACTTCCCCAAGATTCGGCACCGCCGGCCCCGGCATGCCGCCATGGTCCCATCGGCCGGCCGCCGCGCGGCGGCAGGGGCCGCGGTCCCGGTGGCGACGCGTCGCGCGGAGCTTTCTGACATGAATCTTTCGCGGGAAGCCGCACCAGTTCGTAAGCCTATGGTGACGCCTGCGTCGAGGGCGGGTGCGGGGGTGACGGGGAGTGGCGGAGGGCAGGGGAGAGCGGGTGAGGATCATCGTCGCTGTTCCGATGGGTCACCGGTCCCCGGCGGGCCACAGGGCCGGGCGGCCGGAAGCGGGGACGGCGGTCGTGGGGAGTGACCGGGGAACGACCCGCCGACGGCCGGGGGGTGACCAGGCGCAGCGGTTCTCTAGTAAGAGTACCTTTCCGTCATTTTGCTCATTTTGCTCATATCACTCGGCGCTGCTGGGTCCGGTGAAATCCCCGCCGGACGGCGGTGTTCGCGGCGACGCGTGCCCGTCCCCACCCACCGACGCGAGGAGGAGTCATGCGGGAGACCGAGATCGCACGCGCACAGGAGGAACTGGCGGCCCGCGGCTGGGCCCTGCTGAACGACGCGCCGTTCCTCCCGCACGGCCGGCCCGACCCCGAGGGGGTGCTGCGCATCGCCACGGGGTTCGGCAGACCGTCGGACCGGGACGGCGGACGGGAGATCTGGACGATCGCGCCGCGCACCACCCGGCCGGGAGCCACCTTCTCGATGCGCGCGGGCGGCGCGGCCTTCCACACCGACGCGCAGTACCACAGCAGGCCGGAGGACGTGATCTGCCTGTTCGTGGTGCGGCCCGCCGACGACGGCGGGGACACCATGCTGCTCACCGAGCGCGACGTGGTCACCGCCTTACGCCGCGAACCGGCGGGGGAGACGGCGCTGGAACGCCTCGCGCAGCCCGTCTGGACCTGGACCCCGCCGGACGTCTTCAGCAAGGCCGCCGCGGCCGTCCCGCCGATGCCGGTGCTCCCCGGCGACGGGACGGTGCGGTGGCGCAGGGACAACCTCGGCCCGCTCCGGCCGCCGCAGGCGCAGGCCGCCACCGTGTTCGAGTCCGGGCTGCGCCACGCACCCGCCGTCCGCCTGTGCCACCACCCCGGCGACGTCATCGTCATCGACAACCGGCGCACCCTGCACGGCCGCACCCCCTTCGCCGACCCCGAGCGTCGGCTGCTGCGGGTACGCCTGTGGGCGGACCGATGAGCCGGGCCTGGGCCGTCGCCGCGGCCACCGAGGCCACCCACGTCCCCGCCGCGGGACGCGAGGCCGCCGCCTGGCGCACCCGTGGCTGGGCCGAGATCGCCTTCGCGGGGCTCGCGCTCGCCGAGCACGACGAGGTCGCCGTGGAGGCGTTCCGCGGACTGGACGAGGTGGTGCGCAGGGTCGGGATCCGGTACGCGGGATGTCACGCCACGCGGCTGCGCGCACTGCGCGCGCTGGCCGGGCCCCTGCCGCCGTACTACCTGGCCGCCGGACGCGCCGCGCACCCGGTCGCCGCCTGCGTCTCGCCGGGCCGGTCCCCGGCCCTGTGGGACGCGTGCCGTGCGATCGGGGAGTTCTGCGACGCCGTGGCGGAGGCCTGCCCGGGGGAGCCCTCGACCGGCGGGACGCGGCAGGACGCGGCGGCCGACCTGCGCTGGGGAGAGCGGCACCGGCCCTCGCCGTGCGGCGCCTACACGATCGTGCGGACCGACCGGTGCGGAGGGCTCGCCGGACGGTGCTGGATGCGGCTGCCCTCCCCGGCCGGGCCGAGGAACGTGTACGCGGACGTGCCGCGCAGGGCCGCGCCGCTCCAGGAGCGCATCTGGCGCGGGGTGCACGAGGGAGCGCACCTGGACCATCTCGCCGCGACCCCGCTCGGCGTGGAGTTCGGGTACGGGCTGATGGCGGCGGAGACCTACGCGATGGCCGTGGAGGTGCTCGCCACGGTCTCCTGCGTGCTGGCGGGTGACCTGGAGGAGGCGCGGTGGCTGCGCGTGGGGCTGGCCGAGCGCGTCGGCCGGTTGCCGGGGTACGGCGCCTGGCTGGCGTCCGCCGGACCCGTACCCGCCGCGCTGCGCGCCGCCGCGACCAGGCCCTCACCGGACTTCGCGCCGCTGCCCCGCCTCGCCGCGGTGTACGTACGCGGCCCGCTGCTCCTGCTCGGCGGCCATGACCTCGGCCCGCTCGCACCGTACCTGCCGGCCTCGCTGACCGGGCCGCTGCTCGACCGCTGGGCCGCCGCGCGCGCCGCCTTCCCACCCGCGGCGGCACTGACCGGCCCGCCGCGGCGCGCGTGACCGCTTCCGGCCGCGGCGTCGCCGGCCGGCCATGCGGCGCGTGCGTCAGTAGTCGTCCCAGGCGGGTCCCGGCTCGGCGGGACCAGGCAGGGCGAACTGGTCGGCCAGGTCCCTGGCGGCCAGGTGCAGCGGGTGGCCGTCGCCGATCGCGGGCCGGCCGTGCGCGAGGGGACGGCGGCACATCAGTGGCGCCAGCAGCTCCGCGGCCGCCGCGGGATCGTGCGCGCCTCGGCGGCGGGCCTCCTCGTAGGCGACGCGCAGCAGCACCGGATGCGCCGGGTCGAGACCCAGCCGGACCAGCTCGGCACGCGCCGGGTCGAGCCCCGGCCCGGCCGCGTCGCCGTCGGCGGCCGCTACGGGGATGTCCCGCACGTCGCGGCGCTCCGCCGTGACCGCCTCGCGGGGAGCCGGCACCCCCTGCGTGGCGCCGTCCTCGTGCGCGGCGAGCAACGTGCGCAGCAGCAGGGTGTAGGCGTGGCCGGGAAGGTCCTCGGCGGCCGGCGGCTCGGCCTGCGTGACACGGGAGAGCAGGCACCGGGCCTGATCGATCTCCCCGGTGGCGATCAGGAGCTCGCACAGGTCCCGCCACACCACCACGGCGAGCGCGTCCCCCGCCGGACGGGAGTCGAAGGTCTCCGACAGAGCGCGCAACCCGTCCAGGGCCAGGCCGGTCTCGTGGAGCGCGGCGTGCGCGAGGGCCAGCAGGCGGTGCGCGTTGAGCGCCAGACGGGCCGACACCCGCGTGGCGAACCACTCACCGGTGACCGGAGCCGCACGCAGGATCTCCACCGCGGCGCCGGGAGCGCCGAGCGCGATGTGCGCCTGGGCCAGCAGCACCCTGTCGTACTGGGGCCAGTAGCCGGTGGCGACCAGCCGGCCGCGGCGGTACTGGGAGGCGTCCTCGATGTGGTGGCGGGCCTCGCCGGGATGGCCCGCCGCCAGCAGCGCCTCGGCCAGGGTGACCCGCGCGCTCGCCGCGCTCACGTTGTCCACGCCGCCGAGGCGTTCCCTGCGGTCGGTCACCAGTTCCTCGGCGGCCCGCACCGCCGCGACCACCCGGCCCGACCTGGTCAGCGCGCGGACCCGCACCTCGGCCGTCAGCGTGGCGCGCCGCCAGGCGGCATCGGTGCCGGACGGCGCCGCCGCGGCGGACCGCACGCGGTGCACCTGCTCGGCGACCGCCAGCCCCGCACCGGGCCGGCCCTCCTCGATCAGCACGTCCGCGATGTTGTGCCTGGCCCGCAGGGCCAGCGAACGCCGCTCGTCCCCCGTCCCCCGGCCTTCGGCCGCGCTCTCCACCGCGCTTCCCACCACGGCCCCGGCGAGCTCGTACGCGGCCCGCGCTCCGGCGATGTCGCCGAACCGCAGCGCCGCGATGCCCTGACGCGTCGCGGCGTCGCACAGCGACCGCAGATCGGACCACTCCGCCGTCCCGGACGGCCTGGCCGCCGCCGTCCCGGACGCCGTGATCCCCGCCGCCGGAGGTAGAGCGGGACGGCCGGCGAGCCGGTGGAACATCGTGATCGCCTCGGTGCCCTCGCGCGCGGCCCTGGCGTGCAGGGTGCCGGCCTCCAGGAGGGTGCGCAGGATCGTCACCTGCGCGGCGGCCTCGGCGCGTGGATCGGTGCCGCGGCGGCGCACGGCCGTCAGCGCCACCTCGGCGGCGTGCAGCTCACCGGCCCAGGGGCCGGTCAGCATCGTGAGGGAACGGTCGAACCAGTACGCCGCGAGGCCCGCGGCCTGGCGGCCGGGAGGGCAGTAGGCGTCACCCAGGTAGGCACGGAAGGCCAGGTCGGACAGGAACGTGGCGCTCTCGGCGGCCCAGCCCGCCGGGGGGTCGGTCACCGAACGGGCCGCGAGGAGCAGCACCGGCTCCAGCATGGGGGCGAACACGGTGAGGCGGCCGGTCCACGCGGCGGCGGCGACGCGGCCGAGCGGTGTCGGCGGCCAGGCGGGGGGGCGGGACGGGGCCTCGCTGGTCCTGACGCGCTTCTCCGACGTCGCGATGTCGCCGATGCCGTGACCCACCTGCGTCATCAGGAACGCCTCGGCGCGCTGGAACCGGCAGACCTCGGTGAGCGCGTCCGTCACCAGGGCCCTGGCGTCGGTGACGGTGAACGGCCCGGTGTCCGGAGGAGACCAGCCGCCGGCCGCCATGTGACGTTCGAAGGCGTGCAGCGCCGCGAGCGCGACGAGCACGCGCCGGCTCTTCACCTCGTTGTACAGCCACACGGCGCTGCGGCTGCCCCCCGCCGGCCGGTCCACCCGCGTGTCACCCAGCCGCACCTCGGCCGCCACCTGCTCGGTACGGACCTGGTGGTAGGCGACCCGGCTGAGCACGGCCGCCCCCGCGGCCCCGATCGCGCGCAGGCGCTCCTCCTGGGCGGGCATCGGGTCCCGGCCTCCTCGATCAAGATCGAATTGTGGTGTTTACACGCTAGTGAGAGGGTGCGCCACAGGCAAGCGGAAAACCTATAGCCAGGAGTGTCATCCGGTGGCCACTTCCGGAAGGCTGACTACGCTCCGGCGGCGCCGGAGCCCTCGCGTCCGGGGAGATTCACCGGTGTGAGCGCGTCGCGCTTTCGGAAGGCCGGCGGTGATCCGCCGCCATGCCATCGCCGGAGTTAGCCGGGAAACCGGAGAATTCTTCGGCGGAAGGTCCATATCCAATCCAATGATGAATTCACGGCCGTTGCTCCGCAATATCCTGCGGCCGTGATCTCCACCTCCACGAGGAACGTTTCACGGGCCGAGGCGTGATGCCGGGTACGGTGCCGCCGCCGAGGTACGCGGGCCGGCCGAACCGGTTCCTGCTGCCCGCGGGTACCCCGGTGTGGCGGGTGCACCATCGCGCGGTCCGGGCCGACCGCTTCACCCGGCCCCGTGCTCCCGGCCGGGCCGGCGGGAGGTTCGACGGCACGGTGCGCACCGACCCGTACCGCTTCTACTACGCGAGCCTGGACGTCTCCACCGCGCTCGCCGAGGTCCTGCTGCGCGGGCTGCCGTTCGGCGCGGACGGACGCCGCTCCCTCCCCTACGACCATGTCGCCGAACGCCTGGCGAGCCGTCTGCGCACCACACGTCCCCTGGCGCTGATCTCCCTGGTCACCGGCCCCGACCTGGCCGCGGTCGCGCAGGACGACTGGCTGGTGCGCGCCGAGCCGCACGACTACCCGCGCACCCGTCTGTGGGCCCACTGGATGCGCAGGCAGGCGCCGTGGGCCCAGGGCCTGGTGTGGTCGTCCAAGCGGGACGAGGGCAAGCGGGTGCTGATGTTGTTCGGCGACCGGGTGCCGGGCACCGTGCTCGGCGACCCGCCGGTCCAGGCGGTCGACCTCGGCGACGCGGCCGGCACGCGGTGGGTCGACACGGTGCTCGCGCCGTACCGCACCTTCGTGGCGTCCCCGCAGCGAGGAGCCGTGGCGTCCGCTCCGCTCGCCGTGTCAGGCGCGCCGCGTGCGTGACGGCCCGCGCTCGGTGACCGTGCCGGGTCGTGCCGGGTCCTCCGGCACGTGCGCGAGGACGAGCGCGAAGTCCTTGGCGGGGTCGGTGTACCACGCGCCGAGGGCGAACCCGGCGCGCGTGAGCTCACGCTCCAGCCGGTAACGGTGGAACTTGGCGCTGATCTCGGTGCGCATCTCCTCACCGGCCCTGAACTCCACCACCATGCCGAGTGCGCCGATCACCACCCGCATGGCGCGCGTCGCCCTGAGACGCATCTCGATCCGCTGCGACGTGGCGTCGTACAGCGCCACGTGCTCGAAGGCCCGCGGCTCGAAGTCCGCGCCGAGTTCGCGGTTCAGCACGTTCAGCGCGTTGCGGTTGAACGCCGCGGTCACCCCTGCGGCGTCGTCGTAGGCCGCGACGAGCCGTCCGGTGTCCTTCACCAGGTCCGCGCCGGCCAGCACCGCGTCCCCCGGCGCCAGCGTGCCGCACAGCTCACGCCAGAACGTCTCCCGCGCCTCGGCGCTCAGGTTCCCCACGGTCCCGCCGAGGAACGCGACCAGCCGCCGTCCGATGCGCGGCAGCCTGCCGAGGTGGCGCTGGAAGTCGGCCCGCACGGCCCACACCGCCAGCCCCGGATACGCCTCCGCGACACGCCTCGCCGCGGCGTCCAGGGTGACGGCGTCCACGTCCACCGGTGAGTACGTCCGCAGCGTGCCGGCCGCGCCGAGCGCGTCGAGCAGCGGCACGGTTTTCTCGCTGGTGCCGGAGCCGAGCTCCACCAGCGTCTCGGCGCGGGTCCGCGCGGCGACGTCCGCGGCGTTGTCCCGCAGGATCGCCGTCTCGGTGCGTGCCTGGTAGTACTCCGGCAGCCGGGTGATCCGGGTGTAGAGCTCGCTCCCCGCGGCGTCGTAGAACCACGTCGGGGACAGCCATTTGGGAGAGTCGGCCAGCCCGGCGCGTACCTCGCGCGCGAGGACGGCCCGGTGGTCGCCGGGGCCGAGGAGGTCGACCGTGTACAGGAACGGCAGCGGGATCTGTGTGACGGACACGCGGGCCTCCCGGTGTGACGGCGCGGCACGGATCAGGGGGTCACAGGGATCGCGAGCGGGCTGGTCACCACGCCGTCGGGGGTGGCGTGGACCAGATGGCGGTCGGGTACCGAGCGCCATCCCTCCTCGTGGTCGAGCGGCTCGCTGGCGATCAGCACGCCGCCGGTGAGGTGGACGAACAGGGTGTCACCCCAGGCGGTGGCGGCGACCTGGCCGCCGTCGGCGACGATCAGGTTGAGCCGCGCGGCGGGATCGGCCGCCGCGGTCAGGGTGACCACCTCGGCGACGGCCTCGGCGAGCGGCGTCCCGGCGGCGAGGCGCGCGAACACCGCGGCGGCCAGCCACGCCGAGTCGGTGCCGCTCTCGGGGTCGAGGCCGCGCAGCAGGGGTCGCACCGCCGGCGGCGCGACCCGGCCGTTGTGGCTGAGCAGCCACGGCCCGTGGGTGAACGGCGCCGTCGACGACTCCTCCACGGCACTGCCCGCGGTCGCGGACCGCACGGCGGCGACCATGCATCCGGACGCGGCCACGGCGGCGAGCCCCGGCAGGTTGGCGTCGGTCCAGATCGGCACGGCCCGCCGGTACCGCACGGGCTCGGCCCGCCGCGGCGCGTACCACCCGGCGCCGAACCCGTCGGCGTTGACGGCGCCGTGGCGTTGCAATCGCGGCGCGTACGACTGGCGGATCAGGCCCGCGTCGCCGTCCAGCAGCGTGGCGAGCGTCCGCGGGGCCCCGACCCACGCCACGTGGCGGCACACCTCAGTGCTCCCCGCGCGCGGCGCGGCGGCGGCCCGTCACAGCTCGTCCCGTGTGACGTCGCGCGCGCAGCGGAAGCCCGCGAAGATCTGCCGCCGCACCGGCAGGTCCCAGTTGCGGAACGTCGCGCGGACCGCCGCCGGGTGGGTGGCCCACGAGCCGCCGCGCAGCACCCGGTGCGTGCGGCCGAAGAACACCTCGCTGTACTCGCGGTAGGGGAAGCCGGTGAACCCCGGGTACGGCGCGAACCACGAGGCGGTCCACTCCCACACGTCGCCGATCATCTGCTCGGCGCCGCACGGGCTCGCGCCGGCGGGGAAGGCTCCGGCCGGGGCCGGCCGGGAGGCCCGGTGGCCGAGGTTGGCCTGCCGTGGCCCCGGGTCGCCGTCCCCCCACGGGTACCGCAGCGCCTGTCCCGTGCGGGGGTCGAACGCGCAGGCCTTCTCCCACTCGGCCTCGGTCGGCAGCCTGCGGCCGGCCCACCGCGCGTAGGCGTCGGCCTCGTACCAGCTCACGTGCTGCACCGGCTCCCGAGGCGGCACCGGTTCGTGCCTGCCGAACCGCAGCCGCCACCACCGGCCGCCGTCCTTGATCCAGAACAGCGGCGCCGCCACCCGGCGCGCGCACCGCCACCGCCAGCCGTCCACGGTCCACCAGCGCGGGTCGTCGTACCCGCCGTGCTCGACGAACTCCTCGTACGCCTCGTTGGTCACAGGGAACCTGTCGATCCAGAACGCCGGCAGGTCCACCTGGTGCGCGGGCCGCTCGTTGTCGTAGGCCCACGCGCTCGCCGAGGTGCCGATCTCGCACGGCCCCGCCGGCACCAGGACCTGGTCGTGTCCGCGTGCGCGGCCCGAGGGCAGCGCGCCGTCGCGCACCAGGCCCGGCAGCCTCGACAGCTGCAACGTGGCCAGCATCGTCTCGGCGTGCTGCTGCTCGTGCTGCAGGACCAGCCCGAACACGTAGCCGTCCGCGCGCAGCGGGTGCGGGTCGGACAGGTCCATGTGGTCGAGGACGTCGAGGGTCCGGTCGCGCACCCCGGCGATGTAGCGGCGCGCCTCGGCCGGCGGCAGCAGCGGCAACGCGGGCCGTTCGGCGCGCGGGTGCGCGAACGCGTCGTACATCGCGTCGATGTCCGGACGCAGGGCCGCGAGGCCGCCGGCCCGGCGCAGCACCCACTGCTCCTCGTAGTTGCCGACGTGCGCGAGGTCCCACACCAGCGGCGACATCAGCGGGGAGTGCTGGCGCAGCAGCGTCTCGTCGTCGACGTCGGTGTAGCGCAGCGACCGGCCGCGGCCGGCGACGAGCTCGGCGGCGATCCGCGCCTTGACGCCGCTCACGCCGCGGCCGCCTCGAAGATCCGCCCCGGCAGCGGCCCGCCGAGGTCCCGCGCGCGCAGCAGCAGCTCCGCCGCCGGGCCGAGACCAGGGGTCACGTGCCGCGCGGCGTACTCCTCCACCTCCGCCACCAGCGCGGGGGAGGCGCCGAGTGAGGGGAGCGCGCCGATCGCGGCGTGGAAGCAGCCCTCGGCCGCGCCGCGCAGCCGCCGGTCGGCGAGACCGGCGTGCGCCGCCTGCCACCAGTGTCCCGCCAGCGGCTCGGCGTACGCGGCGGCGGTGTCCGCCGCGGCGTCGTCGAGCAGCAGCGCCGACGTGACCGCCACACAGACGGGCCACCAGCGCGGGTGCAGCGCGTCGAGGTAGCGGATCTCCAGCCAGCCTCTCGGCCGGACGGGAGGGAAGACGGTGGTCGCGTGGTAGGCGAGGTCGGCGGCGGTGGGGGCAGTGCGCGGCAGGCGGGGGCCGCGCATCCAGTCGCCGAACGTGCGGCGCGGCGGCGCGGGACGGCGGCGCCGTTCGCGGCCCGGCATCAGGCGCGCGCCGGCCAGGTAGGCGGCCCAGGTGGCGACCGGGTCGGCGTCGGACGGCAGGGGACGGGTACGGGTCGGGTCCAGGTGCAGCCACACGGCCTGCCGGCCGGACATCCAGCCGCAGGGCCGGCCGCGCAGCAGCGGCGAGTTGGCGAACGCGGCGTTCAGCACGGGGCCGAACATGTTGGCGTGACGCCACCGGACGGCGGGACGGCGGCCGAGGTCCACGTTGACCTGGATGGACGCGGTCAGGCACATCATCAGCGGCCCGTACGGCAGGCCGAGCAGCCGCGCCATCGCCTCGTACCGCTCCTGGTGGAGCTGACGGACGGGACGGCGCAGGGGGTCCAGGCCGAAGCCGGCCACCGTCAGGCCCGCGCGGTCCAGGGCCTCGGACATCCCGGTCACGTCGGCGGCCATACGGCAGACGGCGCCTGGCAGGTCACCCGGCGGGCCGGACAGTTCGACCTGGCCGCCGGGCTCGAACGTCACGGTGCTGCCTCCCGGCATCGGCGGCAGCGCGCGCTCGATCTCCTCGACGGCCACCTGCCGGGCGGGGTCCGACCGGTCGAACACCAGGAACTCCAGCTCGACGCCGATCCGGTCGCCAGGCGTCCCCTGGAAGCACTGCCGCGCGAAGTCCTCCACGTCCGCCATCCGGCGGATCGGCGCGTCGTCGTTCTCCGTACCGATCATGGGTCCTCCTGCGGCCGTACGGCGGTGAAGGCATGCGGATGCGGGTGCTGACGGTTGGATGAGCGGGCCGTGTGCGTGGCCCGCCCCGGTGGAGGCGGTGCCGGCACCGCCGGCCGGTGTGCCGAGCCCGGTGGCGTCGACTAATCACGTCTTACCCGTCTATACCTCGCATAAAGCACGAAACCCGACGTACGGCGCATGCCGGACGCGGCGCGCCGGGTGTCGCCGTCCTCTTGTGGTCATGACGGGCCGGCCAGGCGCCGCCGGCGCGCCGGAGATGGCCGGGAGCGCACGGGAAAACCGCAGGTGATCGGGATGGTGGGGTGCCGGGAGGAGGTGCGGAGGCGGCCGGGTGGCCAGGCGGGTCAGGATTCGGTCATGGACACGGACAGTAGTCATGTGGATACTTCACGTGACGATCCAAAGGCCCCGCCGTCCCGCGTCCCGCGCGGGGGAGCCGTCCCGGCTCGAAGGCGGAACGATCAAAGGAGGACCTTCATGCAGCGCAAGAAGCTCTACACGCTCGGGCTCGCCGCCGCGGCCTGCTGCGCCGGCCTGGTCGTGGTGGCGGAGGCCCCCGCGTCGTCCGCCGCGCCGGCCCCCGCGTCGCGTGCCGCCGACTTCACCGGCTACCAGATCGTCAAGCTGCCGAACGCGAACGTCCCGAACTTCACCCGCCGCTACGCGCGCTGCCCCGCCGGCAAGCGTGCCGTCGGCGGCGGCGCGGAGGCCCAGGGCAACGACGCCATCCTCGTCGGCAGCTTCCCCACCGACGACGGCACCGGCTGGATCGGGCTCGGCCGCCAGAACAACTACTCCGACGTCGGCATCAGCGTCTACGTCATCTGCGCCACCGTGAGCTGACCCGTAAGATCAACACGGCGGACGGCCGAGCCCGGTCCCGCCATCCGGCGGACGGCCGAGGCCGGCCCCGCCACCCACAGCACGGCCGCCGGTGGGACCGGGCCCACCGGCGGCCGTATTATTCTCTTTTCCCGCCGCCGGCGTCTTCGCTCGGCCCGTTCAGCCGCCTGACACGTGGTCGCGGACCGCGCGCGCGATCCCCGGGTCGTCGGAGAACACCCCGTCGACGCCGAGGCCGTACAGCCGTTCGAGCCAGCCCGTCACGTCGCCGGTCGCGCGCGGGTAGACCGGGCTCGCCGGGTTGCCGGCCCGGTGGTCGAGCGGGAGCTGGGAGTTCTCCGGACGCACCGTCCAGGTGTGCACCAGCAGGTTCCTGCGATGCGCGTCGCGCACCAGTGGTGTGGGTTCGAGCAGCCGGCCGTCGGGGCCGGCCGGGATCAGGCGGGTGGTCGCCACGCCGACGCCGTCGGCGTACCGCGCGATGTCGCGCAGGCCCTGTGGCGTCACCAGGTCGTCATAGGTACGCGGGTCGCCGGCCGCCACCAGGTCGTACGGCGCGCCGGTCGCGTTGATCAACTGGATCAGGCGCAGCCTTGTCAGCGGACGCAGCCGCTTGAGGTTCCCGGTCTCGAACGACTGGACGAACACCGGCGCCGTCGGCCCGTCCCAGCCGTTCTCGCTCAGCGTGCGCAGCAGCGGCTCCTCCAGCGGCAGCCCGATCGACCGGAAGTACGTCGGGTGCTTGGTCTCGGGGTACACCCCGACGCCGTGCCGCTTCGCCAGCTCGACCACCTCGTCGAACGTCGGGACCGGGGCGAGCCCGTCGAACGCGGTGTTGTCCGGCCGCAGATCCGGGATGCGTTCCTCGGCCCGCAGCGTGCGCAGCTCGGCGAGCGTGAAGTCCTCGGTGAACCATCCGGTGATCGTCACGCCGTCGATCGTCTTGGTCGTCCTGCGGTCGGCGAACTCGGGGTGCGCGGCCACGTCGGTGGTCCCGCCGATCTCGTTCTCGTGCCTGGCGACCAGCACGCCGTCCTTGGTGGACACCAGGTCGGGCTCGATGTAGTCGGCGCCGAGCCCGATCGCGGCCTCGTAGGCGAGCAGCGTGTGCTCGGGCCGGATCGCGCTCGCGCCGCGATGAGCGATCACCAGTGGTTCCGCGGTGCGGCCGTGCCTGCCCGGTCCGTCGTGGCCGCCTCGCCGCGCCGTCGCGCTCACCACTCCCGCCGACCCCGCGACGGTCAGGACGAGCGCTCCGGCGAGCACCGTGAGCATTCTCTTCACCATCAGGGCATACCCCACTCTCCTGGACACATGGGGCACGCTAGTTCGGTGACCTGTACCCGGGGTGGCGCGCGAGTCAACGATCAACACCTGCCGGGGGCCGGGTCCCGGCGGCGGATCATGAGCGGATAATCGTAGACGACGCCGCCGACGACCAGAGGACGACCGTGACCCACGACTTCCCCGTGTTCCCTCCCGGTTTCGTCTGGGGTACCGCCACCTCCGCCTACCAGATCGAAGGCGCCGCACGTGAGGACGGCAGGGGACCCTCGATCTGGGACACCTTCTGCCGGGTGCCGGGAGCCGTGGCCGGCGGCGACACCGGGGACGACGCCTGCGACCACTACCACCGCTTCGCCGAGGACGTCCGGCTCATGACCGGCCTCGGCGCGGGGGCCTACCGGTTCTCCGTCGCCTGGCCACGCGTGCAGCCCGAAGGCCACGGCCGGCCGGAGCGGCGGGGGCTGGACTTCTACAAGCGGCTGCTGGACCTGCTGCGCGACCGGGGGATAACGCCGTTCGTCACCCTGTACCACTGGGACCTGCCGCAGGCGCTGGAGGACCGCGGCGGGTGGCGCGAACGCGACACCGCCGAGCGTTTCGCCGACTACGCCGGCATCGTGCACGACGCGCTCGCCGGCTGGGAGCCGTACTGGATCACGCTGAACGAGCCGTACTGCTCCTCGATCACCGGGTACGCCGAGGGCCGGCACGCACCCGGGGCCACGGAGGGCCACGGCGCGCTCGCCGCCGCGCACCACCTGCTGCTCGCGCACGGCCTCGCGGTACCGCGGCTGCGCACCCAAGGCGGCGAGCGCGTGGGGATCACCCTGAACATGTCCCCGGCCGTGCCGGCGAGCCCGAGCCCGCGCGACGCCGAGGCCGCAGGACGTCAGGACCTGCTGGTCAACCGGCAGTTCACCGAGCCGGTGTTCGGCGGGGCCTATCCGAGCGACATGGAGGAGACATTCGGCGCGATCACCGACTTCTCGTTCCGCCGGGACGGCGACCTGGAGATCATCGGCGCGCCGCTCGACTTCTTCGGGCTGAACTACTACTACCGCATCCACGTGGCCGACGCCCCGCACGCCGAGCCCGACCCGGCGCGGCGCACCGCGTTCGACATCGGGGTGCGCGCCGTCACCCCCGAAGGCACGGCCACCAGCGGGCTCGGGTGGCCCGTCGAGCCCGAGGGCCTGCGGCAGACCCTCACCGGCCTCGCGACGCGCCACCCCGGCCTGCCGCCGGTGTACGTCACCGAGAACGGCTACGGCGAGCACGGCGACGACCTCGACGACCAGGGCCGCGTCGCCTACCTGCGCGGTCACGTCGCGGCCGTCGCCGAGGCCGTCGCGCAAGGGGTGGACGTGCGGGGGTACTTCTGCTGGTCCCTGCTGGACAACTTCGAATGGGCCCGGGGTTACGCCGCGAGGTTCGGCCTGGTCCACGTGGACTACCGCACCCAGACCCGTACCCCCAAGACCAGCTACCACTGGCTGCGCGACCGCATCGCCTCCACCTGAGCGTGCTCACGGGAGCCCGGCGGCGTGCGGGTCCCGGTGAACCCGGCGGTGACCTGCCTGACCCGCGTGTCCGCGGGAACCGGCGGACCGTGCGAGGGTCAGGGGGCCGGTTCGGGGGAGCAGGTACCCGCGTCGTCCACGCCGGCGGCACGGGCGGCCAGCCAGTCGCCGGCATGGGTCATGTCGCCGTCGGTCAGGCCGTCCTCGGGGTCCACCTCGACCAGCAGGAAATCCCCGACGCCGGGGTGGTCCTTCAGGTACTCCCAGTCGGCGATGCCGAGGCTGTCGTCGAACCACACGAACGGCCGGCCCGCGACGTACTCGGCGACGTGACGCGTCTTGAAGTGCTCACCCGCGCGCGACCCCGGGTCGCCGTTCACCGCGATCACCGGCAGCGGCGGCAGGCCGAGACGCGGCCCGATCTCGGTGTTGGCGTGGTCCTCCCACGTCGTCGCCCACACCAGCTCGGCCCCCGTCGCCTCGGCCAGGGCGAGCAGCCCGCGTCCCTGGCGCGCGCTGAGCAGCACCCGGAAGGTCCTGCCGTCCAGGACGATGTCGTGGCGCCGGTGCCGCAGCGTCGCCCGCCGCGCGGGGTTCAGAACCCCGTCGACGTCAAGCAGGACCAGGGGACGCTCGGTCACGTGCCGCTCCTTCGTCGTCGGTGCTTGAGTCATGATGCCTTGGCCGGAGCTCCTCTTCCATTCGGGACCGCACACCCGTCACATCCGGCATGTACCGCACCACCCGTGCCACGGTGCCGCCGGACACTTCACCATCGATGCCATCCACGACCCCGCGAGCTCCGAAACACCTGTGTCCGTTCACGTGTCCGTTCCGGTGCCGCCTCGACGTCCGCTTGAATGTCCGCTTCAGAGTCCGCTTCTGAGTCCGCTTCGATGTCCGCTTCTCCCACGGTTGGGGTGACTGGATGAGGTCCGACCGGGCCCTCCCTCTGGACGGGGGCCGCCATGAGCGCCCCGGCCTTGAACAACTGCTGGAACAGGTCGCCCGCGGTGACCGTCCGGCGTTCGAGCAGGTGTACGACCTGGTGTCGGGCCCGGTGTACGGCCTGGCGCTGCGGGTGCTGCGGGACCCCGCACAGGCCGAGGAGATCGCGCAGGAGGTGCTGGTGGAGGTGTGGCGCTCCGCGGCGCGGTTCGACGCCGCACGTGGCTCGGCCATGTCGTGGGTGATGACCATCGCGCACCACCGCGCCGTGGACCGTGTGCGCGCCGCGCAGGCCGCGACCGACCGGGAGACGCGCGTCGCGCGCCTGGAGGTCCACCGGCCCTACGACGATGTGGCGGAGGCGGTGGAGACCAGCATGGAGGGGGAGCGGCTGCGCCGGTGCCTCGGCTCCCTCACCGAGCTGCAGCGCGAGTCGGTCACCTACGCCTACTACGGAGGGTACAGCTACCGTGAGGTCTCGGAACTGCTGCGCGTGCCGCTCGCCACGGTGAAGACCCGCATGCGCGACGGACTGATCCGCATGCGCGACTGCCTGGGGGTGGGCCGATGAGCCACGACGCGCACACACTGGCAGGCGCCTACGCGATGTACGCCATCGACGACCCCGCCGACGTGGCCCGCTTCGAGGAGCATCTGTCCCGGTGCGCCGAGTGCGCCGAGGAGGCGCGGGGCCTGCGGGAGACCACGGCCCGTCTCGGCGCCGCGGTGGCGAGGCCGCCCGCACCCGCGCTCCGCGACCGGGTCATGGCCGAGATCGGCCAGGTGCGCCAGCTTCCCCCCGCCGTGACGCCGGTGCGGCGGCACGCCAAGACGGCCGAGCGGCCGGCGTGGTGGCCGCGTCTCGCCACCGGTCTCGCCGCCGCGTGCCTCGCCGTCGCCGTCGGCGCCGGCGTGATCGCCGTCCGCGTGCAGGACATGCTCGACAGGGAACGGGCCGGCGGCCGGGCCGTCGCCGCCGTGCTCGCCGCGCCGGACGCGCGCACCGTCAGCCGCGGCACCCCCGGCGGCGCCGCCACCGTCGTCGTCTCCCGAGGCGAGAACACGATGGTGTTCTTCTCCTCCGGCCTGTCACCCCTGCCGGACGGCAAGACCTACCAGCTGTGGCGCATCGGCCCCGGAGGCGCGCTGCCGAGCGGCCTCACCGAGCCCGACGGCGACGGCCGCACCCCGCCGGTCGTCCTCGGCGCGGTCGGCGACGCCACCACGGTCGGGGTCACCGTCGAACCCGACGGGGGGTCGGCCACCCCGTCCGGAGATCCGGTGGTGGCGGTGCCCCTGCCGAAGGCCTGACGTCTCACGCGGCGCTGCGCTCGGGCCGCGGAGGGAGGGGGAAGCGCAGCGCCGCGGCGACCAGGTGGTCCTTCAGTTCGGTGTCGGCGACGACGTGCTCCACGGCGCCGCCTTCGTCGATCACAGCCTCCGCCAGTGCCCCGAGCACGTCAGGCGTGGGCCGGGCCGGGCCGCCGCACAGCGGGCACACGTCGCCGGCGGCGGCGAGCCACCCCGACTCCTCGCACACCACCCCGGGGACCGTCATGCCCTCCTGCACCAGCAGGGCCTGCACCGCCGCGACCGAACCGGCCCACAGGCAGTCGTCCAGCCCGATCGCGGCCGGCCGGCCCTCCGCGGCACGTTCCAGCACGTCCGCCACCCAGCGACGCTCCTCCTCGCGTTCGTACCGCTCGGCGATGTCCTCGGCGCTGTGCCGGATGTCGGCAGGGGTGGCCGTGCGCGGATCCACCGCGAACGTGCCGGCCAGTCGCTCCCGCAGCGACCGGGGCAGGAACTCCACCATGCACGGCACCTCCTCGGGATGGCCGCCGATGATCAACAACTCGTGGCCGCCGCCACGGAACAAGTCGGTGATCATGTGCACGGTGTTGCGGTAGTGCCGCCGCGCCAGGTCGTCGGCCCGGTTGCGCACACCGTGCTCGGCGAGGCCGTACCACCCGGCGTAGTTGGGTTTGCGCAGCGCCGTGTCCTCGACCTTGCCGATCTCCCGCATCTCGTCCTGGAACAGCTCCCAAGCCACCGCCGAGCGCCGGTCGGTCACCACGACGCAGCAGCGGTGGTACTCGTCGAGCACCCCGAGCATCGGCCGGGTCCACGCCGAGCCGTCCACCACGACGCGGTCCCTGATCCTCCGGGGCAGCATCACCTGCTCGAACAGATCCTGACCGCTGCACGAGAACACCGCGAGGGTGCCGGCCCGGCCTCTGCCGGCGTCCAGATCCCGCAGGTGCTCCAGCCGGTCGATGTCCCCCCGCAACGACATCCGCGCGCGACGGCCGATCGACTCGTCCTGCGCGAGCGGCCGGATCTGGTGCAGCAGGCTGTTGATCCGCGTGAACAGCGCGGCGCCGTCGTCCGGGCACACCCCCACGTACAGGGAGACCACAGGCAGCTCGCCGCCGTCGAAGCCGATGACCCGGTCGACCGTCTCCTTGGTGATCATGAATCCCCCGATCCGGGCCGCCCCCGACCGGCCCGCACACCCGGTTCCTACCCCTCACCCTCCGCTGGTCATCCGCGTCGGCGGGGGTCAGGACGTTACCCGGGGCATGGGGCCGATCGGCTCGCCCGGTGGTCCGGACCAGGGCTTCTCCTCGCACGCGCGCGCACGTCCCGGCGACCTGACCCGGCGCCGGGGACCGCTTCACGCACGGCGGCAGGGCCGCGTTCGCGGCCGGCGCCGGTCAGGACGCCGACGTGGCGAGCTTGTCGAACAGCTCGATCGCCGCGGCGCGGACGTTCTCGGGAGTCACGCCGTCCAGCACGGCGCGGGCCTCGGGGAGGTCGCGGGTCGTGGCGAGCGTGATGGCCACCGAGGTGGCGGCGGCGTGACCGAGCGAGCCGGCGGGTGACGAGTCGGCCACCTCCTGAGCGCTCGTGGCGAGATCGAGGTTGTCGGTCTTCGGTGCGGTGGTCAACGGATTCTCCTCGCGGGTGGCGAATCAGGCGGAAGATCGGTCATGGAGGCCGTCGTAGCTGCCCGGGGTGGCAAATGTCACGCAAGGCCGGCAACCACGCGACACTCTCATCCTCCCCCCGCGCGCGACGGCTTACGACACCGGCCCCGCGAAAGGCGGTTCTCCGGTCGTGAACACGCGGTGGACGGTCCGCTCGAGGCGTCACCGCACTCCGGCCGTCCCGCCTGCCGTGCCGGTGAGGCCGCCGGTCGAGGTGCCGACCGGCGGATGCGCGGCGGCGAGATCGGCCGGGTCGTACGCGCCTTTCTCCGTGACGATCCTGGTGATCAGACGAGGTGGGGTGGCGTCGAACGCGGGATAGTAGCCGACGGTGCCCTCGGCGGCGGTGCGCGCGCCGAGCGCGTGCAGGACCTCGGTGCCGTCACGATGCTCGATCTCGACGTCCGCGATGCCGGGGGAGTGCGGGTCGGGGCCGTGGGCCAGCACGTAGAACGGCACGTCGAAGGCCCGCGCGGCCAGCGCCACCGCCAGCGTGCCGACCTTGTTCACCACATGGCCGTCCATGGTGACGCGGTCGGAGGCCACCATCGCCACGTCGGCGAGCCCGTCGGCGAACGCGGCCGGCACCATGCCGTCGGTGATCACCGTGGGCCGGTACCCCATCTCCACCAGGGTCGCGGCGGTCAGCCTGGCCCCCTGCAGGTACGGCCGGGTCTCGGTGCAGACGAACTCCAGCCTCTTGCCGAGGTCCTCGGCGGCCTGGACGGCCGCGACGAGGTAGGCGTCCCCCCAGCAATGGGTGAGCACCCGTGCGCCGTCCGGCAGCAGCGTGGCCGCGTGGACACCGAGCGCGGCGCACCGGGCCCGGTACGCCGCGTCGTGCGCCGCCGCGGCCTCGGCCACCGCGGGCACCAGCTCCTCGCCTGAGGCGTCCGCCAGCGGGCCGTCCACGGTGGCCCGGAGGATCTCCTGCACCGCGTCCCTGATGTGGTGGTTGGTCGGCCGGGTGGCGATCAGCCGGCGGCCGGCGGCCCGCAGCCGTGACGCGGCATCGCCGGGGGCGGCGTCCCGTGCCTCGCGAGCGGCCAGTGCCATCCCGGCGGTGGCGGCGAACAGCGGGCCGTGGCTCTGCGTGACCATCCGCTCGATCGCCACCGCCACGTCCTCCAGCGTCGCGCATCGCACCCAGCGCCGTTCGAACGGATAGACCCTGCGGTCGAGGATCTCCACGCCGTCCCCGGTGGTCCGCACCGAGTCGGCGAGCGAAGGCGTCTTCCTGGTCACCGTTGCCGTCCCCTTCCCGTGGCCCGCGTACCGTCCCATGGTCACGTCCACGGAGCCACTGGGGAAGAGCACAGCACAATCACGAAGCGGCGCACGTCGCACGGCCGTGATCCG
Organism: Sphaerisporangium rubeum; assembly: GCF_014207705.1. Classification (NCBI taxonomy): domain Bacteria; kingdom Bacillati; phylum Actinomycetota; class Actinomycetes; order Streptosporangiales; family Streptosporangiaceae; genus Sphaerisporangium; species Sphaerisporangium rubeum. Next base: position 3,996,914 of record NZ_JACHIU010000001.1, on the reverse strand, counting down.
CTCAGGGACAGGTCGGGATGGGAACGTGCCGGTGCGGCGGGGGAGAGGCCCCGGACAACGGGAGGCGCAGCACGAAGCGGGCACCCTGGTCGCTCGGCTCCACCGTCAGCGTGCCCCCGCTGAGCTCGGCGATCTGGCGCGCGATGGCGAGGCCGAGGCCGGTGCCGCCGGAGTCCTTCTCCCGCGCGGCGGGAAGCCGGATGAAGCGCTGGAAGATGCGCTCCCACTGGTCGCGTTCGACACCGGGCCCGTCGTCCAGCACCTCCATCACCGCCACACCGGACGGGAAGCGCTCGTCGCCGGGGTCGGCGGCCTGTTTGCGCACGGCCACGCAGATCGCGGTGTCGGCGTGGCGCTCGGCGTTGTCGACCAGGTTGGTGAGCAACCGGGCCAGCCGCAGCGGGTCGCCCTCGACGATGACGTTCGGCTCGACGTCCGGCTTGATCTTCTTGGTCGTGTGGCGTGCGCTCAGCTCACCCGTGACCAGGGCCGACAGGTCGATCACCTCGCGGCCCCCGGGTGTGCCGGCGTCGAGACGGGCCACCATCAGCAGGTCGCACACGATGGCCTGCAGGCGGTCCAGGCTGACCAGCAGGTTGTCGCCGATGACGTCCAGCCGGCTCTCCTCCGGAGCCAGCAGCGCGTCCTCGACCTGGGCCCGCATCGCGGTGATCGGGCTGCGCAGGTCGTGGGAGGCGTCCGAGGCGAACTGGCGCTGCTGCTCCAGGGACACCTGGAGCCGGTCGAGGGTGCGGTTGACGCTGCTCGCGAGCCCGCTGATCTCGTCGTGACCCGGCGGCACGGGAACCCGCCGCTCCGGGCATCGCCCGCTGATCGTGTCCAGTTCGGTCCTGATGGCCTCCACCGGCCGCAGCGACGACCGCAGCACCCGCCGGCTGCCGATCGCGGTCGCCGCGGTGAGGACGACCGCGCTGAGCCCGAGCAGCGCGGCCAGCCGAGGGTCGACCAGCGGCGGGATGCCGGTCGTCGAGCCGTAGACCAGCCAGTTGCTCCCGTTCACGACCACGCTGTGCGCCACCACCATGCGACACCCCGGCAGCACCTCGTCGCACACCTGTTCGTACGCGAACTCCTGGCCCTTGTCAGGCGCGAAGTGGGCTATGGGCCGGGGCTTGTCCCCGAGTCCCGACGTGGACGCCACGACCTGCCCTGACGGGTCGAGCACCTGGAGGTAGTCGACATGCCCGTACGGCGTCGCGTCGGCGACGCGTCCCTCACGCACCTGCATGGCCACCCGTTCCGTCGCGGCGGCCATCTCACTTTGCAGGCGCTCCACCGCCAGCCTGTTGATCGCGATAAGCAGCACGGCGGCGAGCAGCGTCGACAGCAACGCCGCCACCGCTCCGGCGAAAACGGTGATCCGTCTCCCCATCGGCCACTCGCGCCAACCGGCCAATATGCAGCGCCTCCCCACGTCCGGCTATCACCAGTCGACCACATCCCCCCGTGCCGCCTGCACGGGGGGGTGGTATAAGCCCAGGTCAAACGCGGTTTCTGGCCGGACGGCAGCCGGTGTGGCGGTCGCGTGCACCAAGGTGCCGCGGACGGAGCGGCCCCGCGGCCGGGGCCGTGCGCTGCGGGGCCGGAGGCCGGATCAGTCGGTCGAGGCGGGAGTGTCGCCGCGGCCGGGGGAGCCGTCGACGGCGGTCAGCGACCGCACGGCCTCGGTGAGATGGGCCACCTGGAGTTCGAGATTGTGGACCCGCGCCTCCAGCTCCATCGAGCTGGGTGGCTGATACGCGGCGATCTGCCTTGGCATCGGCGACCGCTCCCTTCCGTGTGGTGTGCGCGTCGTAAGGGACGCGAGCGATGCCCGCGCGATCCCAGCTCTTTACCTCTGCCCAGCCTGTGGCCGGACAAGCGCTCACACCACCATTTACCCCGCGCGGGTTTTACCCGGAGCCGCCGCCACGACCGGCCGGTGGGACCCGGCGGGGCCGTCGTGCTGCCCGCCGTGCGCGGAGGACACCGCGGGGTGACATCGGGGACACCACGGCTCATGAGGGCCGGACGGTCTCCTCGCGCAGGCAGGCGCCGTCGTGGAGCAGCAGAGTCCTGGTGGCGAGAGACGCCGCGTCGGCGGGATCGGTGACGGTCAGCACACAGACGCCGGGGAAGGCCGCCAGGTGGTGCCGCAGGACCGACCGGGTGCGTGGCCGGGGGAGCGCACCGTCGGTGAGGGGTCCGTCCAGGAGCAGCAGACGGGGGCGGACGGCCAGCGCGCGGGCCAGGGCGACGCGGTGACTCTGGCCGGGGGTGAGGTCACGAGGACGGGTGTGGTGGTGCTCCGGCAGCCCCACCTGTTCCAGCCACACGGCCGCGCACCGGCGCGCGGCGGCGCGGGAGGCGCCGTGGCAGCGGGGGCCGAAGGCGACGTTCTCCAACACGGTCAGGTGAGGGAACAGCAACGGGTCCGGAGTCACCATCGCGACCGGCCTGCGGCCGGCGGGCCAGGCGTCCATGGGGACGCCGTCCAGCGTGAAGTGGCCGCCGCACGGCGGGTCGACCCCGGCCAGCACCCGCAGCGCGGTGGTCTTCCCCGCCCCGCCTGGGCCGGCGAGCGCGACGACCTCCCCGGCGCGCGCCGTGACCCGCACGTCCAGCCGGAACCCCGGACGCGCGGCCACCAGATGCGCGTCCATCATGAGGGACACACCCACCGGCCACGAAGCCCCCACAGCGCCGCCGCCGTGAGCGGCAGCAACAGCGGCCCGTACATCGGCATGGCCGCGGGCCAGGCGGCGAGGACGTCCGGCGCGGGACCGGGGAGCCCGCGCGTGACCGTCGTGACGGCGGCGGACTCGCCGAAGGACCTGAACCAGCACAGGGCCGTGCCGGCGGCGAGGCCGGGAGCGGTCAGCGGCAGGGTGACGCGGCACAGCACGGCGCCACGGGTGGCGCCGAGCGCGGTGGCCGTCTCGGTGAGGCGGGGATCGGCGGCGCGGAACGTGCCTTCCGCGCACAGCACCAGGAACGGCATCGCCGTGAACGCCTGCGCGGCCACCACGGCGGCCACCGGGGAGACCGTGACCCCCAGCGCCGCGTACGGCCACCGGCCGAGCACCCCGCCGGGCCCGAGCACCGTCAGCAACGCCACCCCGCCGGCCACCGGCGGCAGGACCAGCGGCGCCAGGACCAGCCCGCGCACCACGGCCCGGCCGCGGAACTCCACCCGCGCGAGCATCCAGGCCAGCGGCACCCCGGTCACCAGGCACCCGAGGGTCGCGGCCGACGACGTCACCAGCGACAGCCGTACCGCCGCCCCCGTCCCGGCCGGAGCCGTCCCGAAGGCCGCGAGCCCCGCGAGCAGCAGCCCGCCGAGCGGCAGCGTCACGAACACCACCCCGGCCGCCGCCGGGACGATCATCCGCAACGGCGCGGAACACCACCCGGAAGGCAGCCGGCGCCGCATTCCCCGCCGTCCCCACAACGGCACCGATATCGCCATACAGCGGTGCTCCCCTCGATCGGCGACCGCCACGCCGACGTCCACCGGGTGCGTTCTCGCAGTTCGGCCCGGATACCCCGGCGGCCACGGCTTTCTCGTCCGTGCGGGACCTGCGGGTGTGGCGACCGGGAAAGGTTTACCCGGCGGGTTGTGGTGTAGAGGGGGTGCGGCTCGGAGGAAAGGGGCTTTGATGAATTCCGTGGCGTCTACGGGTGGGCAGGTCGAGGGAGCAGCTCGGCGCGCGGCCGATCACCCGACCTTCGAAAAGCTGGCGCGGTTCGGCATGGTCTGCCGGGGGGTCCTGTACGGGCTGATCGGCCTGCTGGCCCTGCGCATAGCGTTCGGCGGCGGCGGTGAGGAGGCCGACAAGACCGGGGCGGTCCGCACGGTGGCGGAGCAGCCGTTCGGGACGGTCATCCTCTGGCTGCTGGCCGTCGGCTTCGCGGCACTGGCGTTGTGGCAGCTGTCAGAGGTCCTCTTCGGTGTGGGCGAGACCAAGGACAAGATCGAGTCCGGGGCCCGCACGATCGTGTACGGCCTGGCGGTCGGCACCGTCCTGAGCTTCCTGCTGCGGGGCAGCGCGGGGTCGTCGACCGACGACCAGTCCAAGGACCTCACGGCCATGGTCATGGAGTGGCCCGGCGGCCAGTTCATCGTGGGCCTGATCGGCCTCGGCATCATCGCTCTCGGCGTCTACTGGATCCACCACGGTGTCAAGAAGAAGTTCAGCAAGAACCTGCGCTCGGGGGAGATGCCGCCGCGCGTGCGTGACGTGGTCCTGAAGCTCGGCATGGCGGGCTACGTGGCACGCGGCGTGATCGCGATCGGCGCCGGTGTGTTCTTCGTGCACGCCGCGATCGTCTTCGACCCCGATGAGGCCAAGGGCATCGACGCGACGCTGCGTTCCTTCGCCGAACTGCCGTTCGGCCCGTGGCTGCTCGGCCTCGTGGCGCTCGGCCTCATCCTCTTCGCGGTCTACTGCTTCGCCGAGGCCCGCTGGCGCCGTACCTGACCCGGCGGACCCGTCGGACGCGCGGGGCCCGGCCATCGGCCGGGCCCCGCCGTCGTGTGCGCGGGCCGCGTCAGACGTTGCGCCGGTATTGGCCGCCTGCCTCGAACAGCGCCTCGGTGATCTGGCCGAGGGAACAGACACGGGCCGCGTCCATCAGGGCCTCGAACGCGTTGCCGCGGGACATCGCGGCCTCCTTCAGGCGCCGCAGGGCCGCCGGGGCCTCACCGGCGTGCGCGTCGTGGAAGGCCCGCAGGCGGTCGAGCTGGCTCCGCTTCTCCTCCTCGGTGCCGCGGGCCAGTTCCAGGGTGCCGTGCTCGGGCTCACCCGCGGGGTTGCGGAAGGTGTTCACGCCGATGATCGGCAGCGAACCGTCGTGCTTGCGCGTCTCGTACAGCATCGACTCGTCCTGGATGCGGCCACGCTGGTAGCCGGTCTCCATGGCCCCGAGGACACCGCCGCGGTCCGACAGCCGCTCGAACTCGGCGAGCACCGCCTCCTCCACCAGGTCGGTGAGGTCGTCGATGACGTACGACCCCTGCAGCGGGTTCTCGTTGGCCGCCAGGCCCCACTCCCGGTTGATGATCATCTGGATGGCCATGGCGCGCCGCACCGAGTCCGCGCTCGGCGTGGTGACCGCCTCGTCGAACGCGTTGGTGTGCAGGCTGTTGCAGTTGTCGTACACCGCGATCAGGGCCTGCAGCGTGGTGCGGATGTCGTTGAAGTTCATCTCCTGCGCGTGCAGCGACCGGCCCGAGGTCTGGATGTGGTACTTGAGCTTCTGCGACCGCTCGCCGGCGCCGTACCGCTCCCGCATGGCGACGGCCCAGATCCGCCGCGCCACCCGGCCGAGCACGCTGTACTCGGGATCCATGCCGTTGGAGAAGAAGAACGACAGGTTCGGCGCGAAGTCGTCGACCGCCATGCCCCGCGCCAGGTACGCCTCCACGTACGTGAAGCCGTTGGCCAGCGTGAACGCCAGCTGCGTGATCGGGTTGGCCCCCGCCTCGGCGATGTGGTAGCCGGAGATCGACACCGAGTAGAAGTTGCGCACCCGGTTGGCGATGAACCATTCCTGCACGTCGGCCATCATGCGCAGCGAGAAGTCGGTGGAGAAGATGCAGGTGTTCTGTCCCTGGTCCTCCTTGAGGATGTCGGCCTGCACGGTGCCGCGCACGCTGGCGAGCGTCGCGGCCCGCACCCGCGCGGCCTCGCCGGCGTCCGGCGCTCGGCCTTGCTCGGCGGCGAAGCGCTCCAGCGCCTGGTCGATCGCGGTGTGCAGGAAGAACGCGAGGATCGCCGGTGCGGGGCCGTTGATGGTCATCGACACCGACGTGGACGGCGCGGTGAGGTCGAAGCCGTCGTACAGCGCCTTCATGTCGTCCAGCGTCGCGATCGACACCCCGGACGTGCCGACCTTGCCGTACACGTCGGGCCGCTCGGCGGGGTCGTTGCCGTAGAGGGTGACCGAGTCGAAGGCCGTGGACAGCCGCACGGCGGGCTGGCCCTGCGACAGCAGCTTGAACCGCCGGTTGGTGCGGAACGGGTCGCCTTCCCCGGCGAACATGCGGGTGGGGTCCTCGTCGGCCCGCTTGAAGGGGAACACCCCGGCGGTGAACGGGAACCGGCCGGGCAGGTTCTCCGAGCGCAGGAAGCGCAGCAGGTCGCCGTGATCGGTGAGCCGGGGCAGCGCCACGCGGGGCACCTTGCTGCCGGACAGTGTGGTGCGCCACAGCGGTGTGCGCTGTTCGGCGCCGCGCACGGTGACCACCAGCTCCTCGGCCGAGTAGGCGGCCACGGTGCCGGGCCACGCGTCGAGCAGCGCGCGGTCGGCCGGGTCCTGCTCGGCGTCGGCGCGTCCGCGCAGCGCGTCCAGCGCCGCGGTGTCCCCGCCGTCCGCGGCCACCAGCGCGGACGTCTCGGCGAGCCGCTGGCGGCGGCGCGCGACCTCCGCCTGCTCGGCCGTGCGCGTGTGGTACCCGCGTACGGTCCCGGCGATGTCGGCCAGGTAACGCGCGCGGGACGGCGGCACGATCGCGGTCCCGAGGCTGGAGGTCGTCACCTCGGCCCGCGGCAGCAGGCCGGGCCCCGGCGCCAGGCCGTGCTCCTCCAGCAGGGAACGCAGGCGGTGGTACAGCGCGGTGACGCCGTCGTCGTTGAACCGCGACGCCACCGTGCCGTACACCGGCATGTCCTCCGGCGCCGAGCCGAACGCCTCACGGTTGCGCACGAGCTGGCGCCGCACGTCGCGCAGCGCGTCCGCCGCGCCGCGCCGGTCGAACTTGTTGATCGCGACCACGTCGGCGAAGTCCAGCATGTCGATCTTCTCGAGCTGGCTGCTCGCCCCGAACTCCGGCGTCATCACGTACAGCGAGACGTCGCTGAACGGGACGATCGCCGCGTCCCCCTGGCCGATGCCGGGGGTCTCCACGATCACCAGGTCGTGTCCGGCCGCCTTGCACACCTCGATCACGTCGCCGAGATGCTCGGGCAGCTCGTGCGCGCCTCGGGTGGCGAGCGAGCGGAAGAACACCCGGTCGCCGCCGAGGCTGTTCATGCGGATGCGGTCGCCGAGCAGCGCGCCGCCGCCGCGCCTCCTGGTCGGGTCGACGGCGATCATCGCCACCCGCAGCTTGTCCTCGTCGTCCAGGCGCAGGCGGCGCACCAGTTCGTCGGTGAGCGACGACTTCCCCGACCCGCCGGTGCCGGTGATGCCGAGCACCGGCACGCGCCGTTCCGCCGCGGCCCGCCGCACCTGCGCGAGGTAGGTCTCGCCGGCCTTCCCGGCCTCGGTGAACGTGATGGCGCGGGCCAGCGCGGCCTGGTCGCCGCCGGCCACGCCAGGCGGCTCGGCCCCGGCGGTCAGGTCGGTGTCGCATGTCTCGACGATCGTGTTGATCATGCCGGCGAGGCCGAGACGCTGGCCGTCCTCGGGGGAGAAGACCTTGGTGACGCCGTGCTTCTCCAGCGAGGCGATCTCGGCGGGGACGATGACCCCGCCACCCCCGCCGTACACCTTGACGTGCCCGGCGCCGCGCTCGCGCAGCAGGTCCACCAGGTAGGTGAAGAACTCGACGTGGCCCCCCTGGTAGGAGCTGATCGCCACGGCCTGCGCGTCCTCCTGCACGGCAGCGGTGACGATCTCCTCCACCGACCGGTCGTGGCCGAGGTGGATCACCTCGGCTCCTTGCGACTGCAGGATGCGCCGCATGATGTTGATGGCCGCGTCGTGCCCGTCGAAGAGCGCCGCGGCGGTGACGACGCGTACGGGATTGGCAGGTGCGTGCACGGCGTGCCTCCAGCAGTTACTAGGACGTCCAACTAAATTGTAGGTCGTCCTAGTAACGATCTGAAGCAGCCTCGCCGTGGGAGGTGCGCTCCGTTGGCATTCGCAAATGTCTTATAAAGTGACAAAGCCGACAAAACGCTCACAAAGGCCTTCTGATGCACTTTGACCCCACCGATGTGTTCGAGCTGGACCTGACCGGCCACGAGGCGCGCCGCCGGGCCGAGGTGGTCGCCGCGCTCGGCGACGACTGGGACCCCGCCGCCGCGCTGCGCGCCGAGCAGGAGGCCCACGCCTTGCTGTACTCGGGCCTCGACGAGGAGCAGGAGCGCGTCTACGCGACACTGGTCGCGGCCGGCGTCCTGCCGCCGAGGTAGCCGTGCTGCCGATCGACCCCGGCGCCGACCTCGGCCGCCGTGCCTGGGTCCCCTGCCCCGGCTGCCGCGACGACCACGGGTGCGGCCCGTGCGCGCAGGGCCGCAACTGCGCCGGGCACTGGCGGTACCTGCTCGGCACCACCGGCGGCGTGCTGCACCTGCAGTGCCCCGGTTGCACCCACCTGTGGGACCACGACACCGGTTTCGGTGCCGGCGACCGGCCCGCGCACCTTCGCTGACCTCGCGCTACGCCTCAGTCCGCGCCGAGGTGGCGGCCACGGGGAGCGCGGCCGCGTGGCCGTCCGGCTCCGCGCCGGCGACGGGGAGCGTGAAGACGAACCTGGTGCCCTCGGTGACGGCGGTGTCCAGGCCGATCTGCCCCCCGTGGTACTCGACGATCTTCTTGCACAGCGCGAGCCCGATCCCCGTGCCGTCGTACTCGTCGCGGTTGTGCAGGCGCTGGAAGATGACGAAGATCTTGTCGGCGAACCGCGGCTCCACCCCGATGCCGTTGTCCGCGACGCCGAACTCCCACATCGCGTCCCGCCGCTCCACGGTGATCCGCACCTCAGGCGCGTGGCCGGGCCGCCGGAACTTCACCGCGTTGCCGACGAGGTTCTGCCACAGCATGCACAGCAGACCGGAGTCGCCGATCACCTCGGGCAGCTCAGGCGGCCGGACCACCGAGGCGCCGGTCTCCTCGATCAGCGTGTCCAGGTTGGCCAGCGCCTCGTCCAGCGGCCCGTCCAGCCGTACCGGCACGTGGTCGACGTGGCCGCGGCCCACCCGCGAGAACGTCAGCAGCTCGCTGATCAGGGTCTGCATGCGCTTGGCGCCGTCCACCGCGAACGCGATGTACTCGTCGGCGCGCTCGTCCAGCCGGCCCGCGTAACGCCGCTGCAGCAACTGGCAGAACGCCGTCACCTTGCGTACCGGCTCCTGCAGGTCGTGCGAGGCGACGTAGGCGAACTGCTCCAGTTCGGCGTTGGACCTGCGCAGCTCCACGGCCTGCTCGTTCAGCAGGTCGGCCTGCTCCTGCAGCCGCCGCCGCGCCTGCTGCGACACGGTGAGCTCGGCCGCGATGCGCTGCCGCATCGCCTCGACCCCGCCGGCGAGCGCGGTGATGTCGCTCGGCCCGCGCACGTCGATCGCGCGGCCGAAGTCGCCACCGGTCACCCGTTCCGCCGCCGACGCCAGGCGTTCCAGCGGCTTCAGCACCGTGTACCGCAGCAGCAGCGATATCGACACCAGCGTGAGCACGAACACGGCGAGGACCGTGGACAGGATGATGTTGCGCCAGGTCTGGGCCACGCGCAGGCCGGCCTCGGCCTCGGCCCGCCGCTCGGCGAGGTCGCCCTCCTGCGCGTCCAGGGCCTGCCGGATCCGGTCGAACAGGACCTTGCCGCGTGCGGCCTCGTCCGGCGCGATCACGCCGGCGCCGCGTGCGGTGACCGCCGCCAGGGCGGGGCCGGCGTACCCGCTCCGCCACGCCGCGACGCGCTCGGTCACCGCGTCCAGACGGGCTTTCGTCCCGGCCTCGGGAAGGGCGAGGCGCAACCGGCCGGCCGCGGCGGTCTCCTCGGCCATGCCGGCGCGGTAGGCCTCCAGGAACTCGGCCCGGCCGCTCAGCACATACCCGTGCAGCGCCGCCTCCTGGTCCGACAAGGCCGTGCGCAGGCCGTGGAACGCGAGGAGCCCCGGCACGACGTGCCGGGTCACCTGTTCCGCGCTCCTGGTGGTCGCGGTCAGAGCCCAGATGGTCAGCGTGGCCGATGTGGCGAGGAGCGTCCCGAGGCATCCCAGGATGAGCGTGAACCAGGCCCTGGTGCTCAGCCGCCGCCACCGGGCCACGGGTGCTCCGCCGGATGTCCGCACGCCGCCTCCTACCAGGACCCCGACCGTCGGTCCGACCCTATCGGCACGCGGGCCGGCTCCTCGCCGCCGCGTCTACCCGGCGCCGCGGGGGTCAGTCCTCGCGCGGCTCGATCAACTCCATGGCGACCTGCAGTGCCGCGGACTTGCGCTCCTCGTCGGTGAGCTCGTCACCGCTGAGGACGAACATCGCGGCGTGCAGCGCGAACAGCGCCATGGACGAACGCAGCCGCCTGGCCGGCGGGTCCTCCTCGTCGGACAGGAAGCCGACCATGGCGACCATCAGGTCACGCATCTTGCCGAGCTTCGGATGGTCGCGCAGCGCCGTCTGGTTGCGTTCCATGAAGCGCATGAACGCCTGGTGGTGGCCGCCGAACAGCTCGTCGGCGTAGCGGCGCACGAACTCGCGGCGGGCCTCGACGGTGGGGGTCTGGTCCTGCGTCCACTTGACCAGGCGCTCGACCATCGCCTGCCGCTCCTCGGTGAGGCTCGCGATGATGTCGTCCTTGGTCTTGAAGTGGTAGTAGAGCGCCGCCTTGGTGACACCGAGGGCCTCGGCGATCTCGCGCAGCGACGTCGCCTCGTAGCCCTGTTCGGTGAACAGTTTGAGAGCGATCTCCTGGATGCGGGTTCGCGTGTCGGTCGTTTCCCTCATGTCCCCTCAACTGACTTGACGGTCGGCAAGTGCGGCCCCTACCTTGGTGACCATACTAACTTACCTGTCGGCAAGTAAGTACACCGTCTTCCGTCTCACCAAGGGGGCTGCAAGAAATGACGGAAACCACGGCCGGGGAGGTTCCCGGCAGGCGCAGGGAGGTCATGATCGTCCTCCCCGGCCTGATGCTGGCCGTGATCCTCGCCATGCTCGACAACATGATCGTCGGCACGGCGCTGCCGCGCATCGTCGGCGAACTCGGGGGACTCGCGCACCTGTCCTGGGTCGTCACCGCCTACGTCCTCGGCACCACGGTCTCCACACCGATCTGGGGAAAGATCGGCGACCTGTACGGCCGCAAGACCATCTTCCTGGCCTCGATCGTCATCTTCCTCATCGGCTCGGTGCTGTGCGGCATGGCGGGATCGGCCATGTTCGGCGGCACCAGCGGCGGCATGGGAGAACTGATCGCGTTCCGCGCGCTGCAGGGACTCGGCGCGGGCGGCCTGCTCGTGAACGCCATGGCGATCATCGGCGACCTCGTGCCGCCTCGTGAGCGCGGCCGCTACCAGGGCATCATGGCCGCCATCATGTCGCTCGCCATGATCGCCGGCCCGCTGGTCGGCGGTTTCATCACCGACCACCTGAGCTGGCGCTGGGCCTTCTACGTCAACATCCCCATCGGCGTCGTCGCCTTCGTGTGGCTGCTCTTCCGCCTCCACCTGCCGAAGTACCGCACCGAGCACCGCATCGACTGGCTCGGCGCCGCGCTGCTCGGCGTCGGCATCACCGCGCTCGTCCTGATCACCACCTGGGGCGGCAACGAGTACGACTGGCTGTCCCCGCAGATCCTCGGGCTCGCCACCGTCGCGGTGATCTCGCTGGCGGTGTTCATCCCCGTCGAGCGCCGGGTCGCCGAGCCGATCCTCCCGCTGCACGTCTTCGCCGACCGCAACTTCACCCTCACCTCACTGGTCGGCTTCCTGCTCGGCTTCGCGATGTTCGGCGCGATCAACTTCCTGCCGCTGTTCCAGCAGACCGTCCAGGGGGCCTCGGCCACCAACTCCGGCCTGCTCCTGCTGCCGATGATGGCGGCGATGATGGTGGTCTCGCTGTTCGTCGGCCAGGCCATCACCAGGACCGGCCGCTACAAGGCCTTCCCCGTCATCGGCGGCGTGGTCATGAGCGTCGGCATGTGGCTGCTGTCGCTGCAGGACGTCCACACCCCGCCCTGGCAGACCGGCGTGTTCATCGCCGTGCTCGGCCTCGGCATGGGCTTCCTGATGCAGACCACGATGCTCATCGCGCAGAACAGCGTGGAGCAGAAGGACCTCGGGGTGGCGAGCAGCGCCTCCACGTTCTTCCGGTCCATCGGCGGCTCGTTCGGCGTCTCGATGTTCGGCGCGATCTTCAACCACCACCTCGTCGACGGCCTCACCGAGCGGCTCGGCCCGCAAGGCGCGGCGCTGGCCGAGGGCGGCGGCGGACGCCTGGACCCGGCGGCCCTCGCGGCGCTCCCCGCGCAGATCCGCGACGGCTTCCTCGGCGCGCTCGCCACGTCCATCTCCAGCGTGTTCTTCTGGGCCATCCTGTTCGCGGTCGCCGTCCCGCTGCTCGCCGCCTTCATCAAGGAGGTACCGCTGCGCGGCGGTCCCGGCACGTCCGGCGACCAGGCCGGCGGCACCGGCGGGCCTGGTGAGCGGCCCCAGCCGGCCGTGGCGGCGCTCGACTGACGAGCCCTCACCCCGTGCGCACGGTGGCCGTGATCCCTGAAGGGTCGCGGCCACCGTCATGCCTGCGTCACGAGAGGGTCCCCGCACAGTAGTAGCGTCAGCTCATGCGAGTCGGCGTTCTCGACATCGGGTCGAACACGGTGCACCTGCTGGTGGTCGACGCACACCGGGGAGCGCAGCCGCTGCCTGCCTTCTCCCACAAGGCCGAGCTGCGCCTGGCCGAGCATCTGCACGACGGCGACACCTTGTCGCCGGAGGGCGAGCGCGGGCTGCGCAAGTTCATCGAGGACGCTCTGCGCATCGCCGAGGACAAGGGGGTCGAGGACGTCATGGCCTTCGCCACCTCCGCGGTACGCGAGGCCGTCAACGGCGAGAAGGTGCTGACGGCCCTGCGCGCCGCCACCGGGGTGGACGTGCGGGTGCTGTCGGGCCCCGAGGAGGCACGGCTGACGTTCCTCGCGGTACGGCGGTGGTTCGGCTGGTCCTCGGGGCGGCTGCTGGTGCTCGACATCGGCGGCGGGTCCCTGGAGATCGCGTCCGGCATGGAGGAGGCGCCGGACGTCGCGGTGTCGCTGCCGCTCGGCGCGGGCCGCCTCACCCGGCGGTGGTTCACCGCCGACCCGCCACCGGCCAAAGAGGTGCGGGCCCTGCGCAAACACGTGCGGGCCGAGATCGGCCGCGTCGTCGGCGACGTCGTGCGGTACGGCCGGGCCGACCACGCGGTCGCCACGTCCAAGACGTTCCGCCAGCTCGCGCGCATCGCCGGCGCCGCGCCGTCCGCCGAAGGCGCGTACGTCCGGCGCACGCTCTCCAAGGACGACCTGTCCCGCTGGGCCGAGCGCCTGGTCTCCATGACCCACGCCGAACGCGCCGCTCTCCCCGGCGTCTCCGCCGGCCGCGCTCCCCAGCTCGCCGCCGGCGTCATCGTGGCCGACGCCACCATGGACCTGTTCGACCTGTCGTCCCTGGAGATCTGCCCGTGGGCCCTGCGCGAAGGCGTCATCCTGCGCCGCCTGGACATGATGCCGGGTGCCTGAGACACGCCGGGCCCCGTCACACCAGCCTCAACGGAAACACCTTTCCACCTGCGCGGACGCAGGTGTGAGCCCGCCAGGCGCGGGCACGTCAGGCACTGGGACAACAGAAGAGGAGGACAGACGATGATGGCGATCATCGGCACGGTCTACACGGTGCTGGCCGTCCTGATGCTCGTGACCCTGGCCCTGGTGGTCATCGCGGTGCTCACCCTGATCGCCCTGGCCCTGCTGGCCTCGACCACCAGCCCGGAACCCCACTCCGGCACGACCGAACCCCACCCGTCCGCCGAGCCGCGACCTGCGACGGACCCCCGTAGGGCCGCCGAGCCCCGTCTTTCCGCGGAGCCGCTTACGTTGGCGGAACCTCGGCCGTCCACCGGGCCGTCCACCGGGCCGTCCGAGGCCGCCGAGCCGGAGGCGCCGGCCGGGTCGTCCTCCGGTGACGGGCCGGGTACCGCCGCGGAGCCGCGCGCGACCGGGCCGGCGAGAGGTGGTGAGGGGAACCGGCCGCGGCCTCAGGTCGCGGCGCGGAAGTACGTGCCGGGACGTTCGCGGCCGGTCACGGCGCCGACGCAGCGGTAGACGCGGATGCCTTCCTTGAAGGCGTCGGGGCTCGGGGGGAGCACCGACACCATCCACCGGGCCGAGGGGATCGAGCGGGCCGTCCCCGTGCGGGAACGCAGCATCACCTGGGAGGAGCAGAGCCTCTTCACGACCGGGTGGGCCTCCAGGTCGGCGAGGTCGAACGTCATGGCGTCCTTGGGGAGAGGCGCGACGGCGAACGTCTCCCAGACGTGGCTCTCCTCGCAGGCCCGGCGCCGCACCGACACCGCGCCGGTGATGGCCACGATGCCACCCCAGCACTCGGCCTCCCCGGCGCACGCGGCCCCCGCGCCGGTGACCAGGGTGGCGGGACAGTTCGCGGTGGTGACCGGCACACCACCGAACGCGTCGGCCGCCTGACCACCGGACGCGGACGGCCCCGGCCCCGCGTCCCTCCCCGGCACGCCTGAGGCCCCCGGTGTGCCGTCCGCACCGGCCGTGGGCCCACGTGACTCGAACCACGCGATCGTCACCCCGACCGCCAGCAGCACCGCGAACAGCGCCGCCACCGTCCCGTACAGCCTGGCCTGCCGGGGCCTCGCCACCGGAGGAGCCGGCGGCCTGGTGATCTCTCCCCGGCCCCCCGGCCGTACGGCCCCGGACCCCGGCCCCGTGCGGTCCCGCGTCCCGGACCCCGGCCCCGTGCGGTCCCGCACCCCGGGCCCGGAGACGTCCCGTGGCCCCGTGTCGCCGCTCCACCCTCCGGACGCGCCATGCCGTCCACCGGGACCGCTGCGCGGACCGCTCGGACCGGAGGGGGAAAGGGGGGAGCCGTACGGCCTGGCGGCACCGGGAGGCCGGGACGAGGCGGCGTACGGCCCGGAGGACGGGGTGGCGTGCGGACCCGGTGGCGGGGAGGAGGGGGCCGGTGGCTGCGGGGAGGAGAAGATCTCGGCGGGGAGGGACGTCAGCGCGTCGCGGAGCGCGGCGGCCGAGGGGAGGCGGTCGCGGGGGTCGGCGGCGAGGCCGGCGCGCAGGACGGCGGTGAGCCGGGGAGGGACGCCGGGGATCTCGGGCACCGGCAGGCGGTGCAGTGCCATGATCATGGCGACGTTCACCACGCCGCTCTCGGGGAAGCGCGGCGGCCTGCCGCTGAGCAGCGCGTACAGGGTGGCCGCGAGCGAGTACACGTCGCCGGCCGGGCTCGGTTCGGCCAGCTCGAACGCCTCCGGCGGGCCGAACGCCGGGGTCAGCGACTCCCGGGTGACCGACACCTCGCCGCCGGCGTGGCCGGTCGCCGCCAGCCCGAAGTCCGACAACGCGACCATGCCGTACTGGTTGAGCAGGATGTTGGCCGGCTTCACGTCACGGTGCAGCACCCCGGCGGCGTGCGCCGCGGCGAGCGCGTCGGCGACGCGCACCCCGATGTCGCGCACCTCGGCAGGCGGCAGCGGGCCACGCTCGCGCAGCCGGTCGGCCAGCGAGCCACCGGGACACAGTTCGAGCACCATGTACGGCCGGCCGTCCGGCAGCACCCCGGCGTCGTACACGTCGGCCACGTGCGGATGCCCCGACAGCGCACCCGCCGAGCTGACCTCCCGCATGAACCGCCGCCGGTCACGCTCCGACACCAGCACCCGGTTGTCCACCTTGAGCGCCACCTCGCGGCGCACGGCGAGCTGACGAGCCCGGTACACCACCCCGAACCCGCCCTGGCCGAGGATCCCGAGCATCTCGTATCCCGGCACCGACGGTGCCCCCGGCTCGGTCACCTTCCGCCTCCTCGCTGTCGCGAGCGGCACATTACCGCCAATGATCGGCTCGCGTGGCCTCGGCCGGCATGACGGGCCCGGGAACCACGCGGGTTCCCGGGGACCCAGTGGCCCGGCGGCGAGGCGTTCCGACGGCGGGGACGGCCGGCGCCGCCGGGGGTCAGTGCGAGCCGGAGAGCTCGATGTCGTGCACGCGGGGGTCGCCCTCGTCGGCGAAGTAGTCGTCGCGCCGGGTGGCGTCGACGCCTTCGGCGGCCTTGGCGGCCCGCGCGATCAGCGTGCCGGCCGCCGCCACGGCCAGGTTGACGGCGAGCGCGAGGAACCCGGCGTACACCGTCACCTTGGTGTCCAGACCCAGCTTGGCCAGGGGGAACGCCGAGCCGCCGAAGTGCTCGTGCTTGATCGCGGGGTTGGCGATGTTGTAGAGCATCACCATGCCGGCCGTCATGCCGGCGGCCCACCCGGCGATCAGCCCGGCGCGGTGGAACCACCGCGTGAACAGGCCGAGCGCCACCGCCGGCAACGTCTGCAGGATGATCACCCCGCCGATGAGCTGCAGGTCGATGGAGAACTGCGGGTCGATGAGCAGGATCACCGCCACCGCGCCGACCTTCACGACCAGCGAGGTGACCTTGCTGACCGCGGCCTCCTGCGCGTCGCTGGCTCCCGGCCTGATGTACTCCTTGTAGATGTTGCGGGTGAACAGGTTGGCCGCGGCGATCGACATGATCGCGGCGGGGACCAGCGCGCCGATGCCGATGGCCGCGTAGGCCACCCCGGCCAGCCAGTCGGGGAACATCGTGTCGAACAGCAGCGGCACCACGGTGTTGACGTCGGTCTTGCCGTCCGTGGTGATCGGTTTGATCCCGGCCGCGATCGCCATGTACCCGAGCAGCGCGATCAGCCCGAGCAGCAGGCTGTAGGCCGGCAGCGCGGCCATGTTCCGCTTGACGACGCCGCGGCTGCGCGCCGCGAGCACACCGGTGACGCTGTGCGGGTACAGGAACAGCGCCATCGCCGAGCCGAGGGCCAGCGTGACGTACTGGAGCTGGTTGCCGGAGTTGAGCAGCCAGCCGTCCCCGGGTGCGGGGGACGCCTCGAACTTGGCGCGCGCCGCGTCGAACACCGTCCCCCAGCCGCCGAGCCGCGCCGGGATGTACACGATCGCGATGATGATCACGATGTAGATCAGCGAGTCCTTGACGAAGGCGATCAGCGCGGGTGCGCGCAGCCCGGACTGGTAGGTGTAGGCCGCGAGGATGGCGAAGGCGATGATGAGCGGCAGGTCGCCGGTCACCCCCATCGTCTTCAGCACGGCCTCGATGCCGACGAGCTGGAGCGCGATGTACGGCATCGTGGCCGCCAGCCCCGTGATCGCGATCAGCAGGGCCAGCGTGGGGGAGCCGAACCGCGCGCGCACGAAGTCCGCCGGGGTGACCATGCCGTGCGTGTGCGCCACCGACCACAGCCGGATCAGCACCAGGAAGACGAGCGGGTACACCACGATCGTGTACGGCAGCGCGAAGAAGCCCGTGGCGCCGGCGCCGAACAGCAGCGCGGGGACCGCCACGAAGGTGTACGCGGTGTACAGGTCGCCGCCGACCAGGAACCACGTGACCCACGAGCCGAACTTGCGTCCGCCGAGGCCCCATTCGTGCAGGCTGGCGAGGTCGTCGGGACGGCGCCAGCGGGCCGCGACGAAGCCCATGCCGCTGACGGCGGCGAACAGGACCGTGAAGACGGCGATCTCGACGATGTGCTCGCTCACCGGCCGTCCCTCCCGCCGCGCGAACCCATGCGGTACACGATCGCCGTGCAGCCGACCCCGAGGACGATGAACGCGAGCTGGAGCCAGTAGAACAGCGGGAACCCCAGCAGGCGGGGATTCTCGTGGTTGTACAGCGCGGGGATCAGCGGGATGACGACGGGCAGCAGCAGGAGCCAGTTCCACCTGCTGCGGTCGCTGCGTCCGGGACGCTGGTCGCTTGGCGGCGTGGTCAACGCGTTCTCCTCGGCATCGGTGGTGCACGACGGACTTGACAGCGCTGTCGGGGCAGTTGAGCCTGGTCGACCGGGATGGGCGAAGCGTAGTTTCGCGGGGGCCGTGTCAAGCTCACCGATCGCCGAACGGCCATGTCGGCGCGCTGAACGGCCGCGGTCGTGTCGCGTCG
Organism: Sphaerisporangium rubeum; assembly: GCF_014207705.1. Classification (NCBI taxonomy): domain Bacteria; kingdom Bacillati; phylum Actinomycetota; class Actinomycetes; order Streptosporangiales; family Streptosporangiaceae; genus Sphaerisporangium; species Sphaerisporangium rubeum. The sequence goes on along the minus strand of NZ_JACHIU010000001.1, from coordinate 3,978,990 downwards.
TGCCGGGTCGCCGGAGCCGTGCCGCGGAGGAGCCGGGCCGGGTCAGCTCTCCAGGTGGCGCAGCACCAGGGCCGACGGGTGGACCGGGTCGTGGAAGATCTCCTGGTCCACCGGCACCGACGTGCTGCCGGTGGCGAGCGGTTCCCCGGTGCCGAGGTTGCGGGCCAGCCGCGGGTAGGCGCCACCGGCCACCTGCACGCGCATCCGGTGGCCGCGGCGGAAGCGGTGCGCGATCGGCCACAGCTCCACCTCGGCGCGGCGCACGCCGTCCTCGCCGGCGGCCGGCGCGCCGGGGGCGAGCCGCCGCACGCCTTCGCACACGTTCAGCGACGTGCCGTCGGGGTGCACGTCGCAGACCCTGACCACCAGGTCGGCGTGCTCGGTGCTGGTGCGCACGTACAGGTCCGCGGTGACGGGACCGATGGCGTCGAGGTCGTCGTGCAGCACCGGCGAGGTGTACACCAGCACGTCGGCGCGGCGCTCCACGCGGCGGTTGTCGCGCGGCGCGGAGTTGCCGAGCAAGGTGGGGCCGCCGGCAAAGGGGGTCGGGTCGGCCGGGTCGAAGCGGAACCGGTCGGGTGCCGACTCGCCGGGGCCGTCGAGGCCGAGACCGTGGCCCGCGTGCAGGTGCCAGCGCCGTTCCCGCGTGCCAGGCACCGGCCAGTCGTCGTAGTCGCGCCACTCACCCACGCCGGTGACGTACACCCGCACCGGGCTTTCCCGCAGGTCGGAGGGGTCGCCGAGCAGATGCGCACGGAACCATGCCAGCGCGTCCAAGGTGGCGAGCTTGCCGTGGCGCACGTCGGCGTGGTGCCACGGGCCGATCGTCAGGTGGGGCCGCCGGCCGGCCTTGCGCAGAGCCGCGTAGTCACGCAGCTGCCACGGCAGGAAGACGTCGTACCAGCCGCCGGTCATGGTGACGGCGGCGTCCACCTCGCCGACGGTGCCTGAGTGGTCGCGTTTCTTCCAGAACGGCGCGTCGGGGTCGGCGTGGTGGGTGAGCACCTCCTGGTAGAACGGCAGCCGCCGTCCGGCGGCCAGCACGTCGAACTCGCCGACCGGCCGGCCCGACGTCACCGCGCGGCGGGTGCGGCGCGGCGCGAAGAACACCGCGGCGCCGCTCAGCGGGCCGTTCATCATGGCCGTCAGCGTGCTCCAGCTCAGCGTGGCCTCCAGCGCGAACGAGCCGCCGACGTAGGCGGCGTCGCGCAGCTGGGAGGCGGTGACCTGGGTGGCCATGGCCTTCAGGTCGGGGCCCGCGTAGGGGGCGATGCCCCAGTGCGCGTGGCCGAGGTAGCTCGGGCCGTGCAGCGCGAAGCTCCCGCCGTACCACGGCTGGGCCCGCATCCACTCGATGGTGGCGAGGCCGTCGTCCTGTTCGTCCAGCGGTGCCGCCACACCGCCGGAGCCGAATCCGCCGCGGCAGCTCTGCAGGATCACCTGGAAACCGTGGCGTGCGAAGGCCCTGCCGTAGGCGAGGCCGAACATGCCGCGCCTGCCGTACGGCGAGCGGACCAGCACCGCCGGCGCGCGACCCGCTCCGACCGGAACGTAACGGTCGGCGAGCAGGACCACCCCGTCAGGCATCTTCACCTGTATGTCCCTGTGGACGAGCACCTTGTGAGGAACCCGAACCATGCGCGCCCCCTCTGGCCGGAGGATCACTCCGATCGACGCAAGCAGCGCTTTACTCGCGAGTAACATTCTACTGCTACACTCGCGCCGCCGCCAAGGACGTCACTCACAGCTTGCCCTGAATCGCCCTGTGTCACTCCGCCGGCCGTGTCCGACCCCGGCACGACCCCGGCACGGCGCGCGATCCGGCGGTAACCGGTGGCATCCTGTGCGGGGGGCCGCTAGCATTCCCCACATGCGATCCGTTTCGCCCGCTCAGTGGTGGCGCTGCTCATAGGCGGCGCGAACTTCGCATGTTTCCGACGGCCGCCCCGCAGGGCGGCCTCATCCGTATCCCGCCCCGGGGCTTCACCGATCACATGATCATCACGATCGGCGATCAAGAAGGGCGAGTGCAGGGTGGACACCAGCGGATATACCACCGCCGGAGGCATCGGCGTCGAAGTGACGACGGCCGACGTGCCGGAGACGGTGCTCGATGAGATCGTCGCCTCCCTCGGGGAGCATCGCGGCGGCGTGCTCTCCTCGGGCATGGAGTACCCCGGCCGGTACAGCCGGTGGCACCTGGCCTACACCGACCCGGTGCTCGAGATCGTCGCGCGGGGCCGGGTCATCGGCGCTCGCGCGCTCAACGAACGCGGCCGTGTCGTGCTGCCGGTCGTCACCTCCTGCCTGCTCGCCGCGGGCAAGCCCACCTCCGAGCCGACCGCCGACCAGGTCGAGGTCCACGTGCCGGAGTCGGAGGAGATCCTTCCCGAGGAGATGCGCAGCAGGCGGCCCACCGTCTTCACCGCCATCCGCGAGGTGATCGCCGCGTTCGCCGGCGTGGACGAGCACCTCGGCCTGTACGGCGCGTTCGGCTACGACCTGGCCTTCCAGTTCGAGCCGATCCGCCAGGCGCTCACCCGCGCCGCCGACCAGCGCGACCTGGTGCTCCACCTGCCCGACCGCGTCATGGTGGTCGACCGCAAGCGGGAGACCAGCCGGGAGTACCGCTACGAGTTCACCGTCGACGGCGTCTCCACCCACGGCCTGCCGCGCACCGGCGAGTCGGTGCCGCTTCCCCCCGTCCCCGGCGAGATCCCGCCGGGACCGAGGCCCGGCGGCTACGCCGAGGTCGTGGAGGCCGCCAAGGCCAAGTTCAAGCGCGGCGACCTGTTCGAGGTGGTGCCGGGCCAGGTGTTCCACGGGCCGTGCGCCGACCCGGTGGCGTTCTACCGCTCGCTGCGGCACAGCAACCCCGCTCCGTACGAGTTCCTGTTCAACCTCGGTGAGGGCGAGCACCTGGTGGGGGCCTCACCCGAGATGTACGTGCGCGTTCAGGCCGACCGGGTGGAGACCTGCCCGATCTCCGGCACCATCGCGCGCGGCGCCAACCCCGTCGAGGACGCCGAGGCCATCCGCACGCTGCTCAGCTCCACCAAGGAGGAGTCCGAGCTGACCATGTGCACCGACGTGGACCGCAACGACAAGTCCCGCATCTGCGTGCCGGGCAGCGTGCAGGTCATCGGCAGGCGCCAGATCGAGATGTACTCGCGCCTCATCCACACCGTCGACCACATCGAGGGCCGGCTGCGTCCCGGATTCGACGCGCTCGACGCCTTCCTCACCCACATGTGGGCCGTGACCGTCACCGGCGCGCCGAAGACCTGGGCCATGCAGTTCATCGAGGACCACGAGGCCACCGCGCGCCGCTGGTACGGCGGGGCCGTCGGCTACCTCGGGTTCGACGGGTCGATGAACACCGGGCTCACCCTGCGCACCGCGCAGATCCGCGACGGGGTGGCCACCGTGCGCGCCGGCGCCACCTTGCTGTACGACTCCGACCCCGCGGCCGAGGAACGCGAGACCGAGCTGAAGGCCAGCGCGCTGCTCGGCGCGCTCGCCGACGTCGGCACCCCGGCGGCCGTGACCCCCGCGCCGGCGGCCGAGCGGCCGGGGGAGGGCATGAAGGTCCTGCTCGTCGACCACGAGGACTCCTTCGTCAACACCCTCGCCGACTACTTCCGTCAGCAAGGGGCCGAGGTGCTCACCCTGCGGCACGGCTTCCCGCGCGCCATGCTGGACGACGCCGCACCTGATCTGGTCGTGCTGTCCCCCGGCCCCGGCTGGCCCTCCGACTTCGGCTGCGCCGGCCTGATCGATGACCTGTACGAGCGCGGGCTGCCGGTCTTCGGGGTGTGCCTCGGGCTGCAGGCCATGGTCGAGCAGGCCGGCGGCACGCTGGAACTGCTCGGCTACCCCGAGCACGGCAAACGCGGCAAGGTCGGCCGTGTCGGCGGCAGCTCCATGCTGGACGGCCTGCCGGGTGAGTTCACCGCCGCGCGCTACCACTCGCTGCACGCCAAGACCCCCGGCGTGCGCGGCTTCACCGTGACCGCCGTCACCCTCGACGGCGCCGTCATGGCCATCGAGGACGACGCCAACCGCCGCTACGCCGTGCAGTTCCACCCCGAGTCGATCCTCACCACCGAGGGCTCGGCGGGGGCACGCGTCGTGGCGAACGTCCTGCGGCTGTGCCGCCGGGCCCCCGTCACGGCGGACTGACGCGGCGTGGGAGGCGGCCGGCGCCGGCCCGGCCCGCCTCCCGCCGGGAGTACCATTGCGGCCGACGAGAAGGGGAGGGCCGGCGTGGAGTTGGTCAGCGAAGTGACGGTGGAACTGGTCAAGCACAGCGCGGCGGACTCCGACGTGCTGTTCGCGGCCCGGGTCTCGACGGCGGGTGAGAAGTCCCTGGCCGCGGTCGGCCAGGACGCCGAGCGGTCCACCGGCCTGATCAATTTCCTCATGCGCGACCGCCACGGCAGCCCTTTCGAGCACAACTCCATGACGTTCTTCGTCAGCGCACCGATCCTGGTCTTCCGCGAGTTCCACCGCCACCGGGTCGGCTGGTCCTACAACGAGGAAAGCGGTAGATATCGGGAGCTTCGTCCGGTTTTCTACGTGCCGGGGCCGGACCGCAAGCTCGTGCAGGAAGGCAGGCCGGGCAAGTACGTCTTCGTCGAGGGGGACGAGACGCAGCACAAGCTGGTGGGGGAGGCGATGGAGCGGTCGTACCGCGAGTCGTACGCCGCCTACCAGGAGATGCTGGCGGCCGGGGTGGCCCGCGAGGTGGCCAGGGCGGTGCTGCCGGTCGGGCTGTTCTCCTCGATGTACGCCACCTGCAACGCGCGCTCGCTCATGCACTTCTTGTCGCTGCGCACGAGGGACGATCGGGGGACCGTGCCGTCGTTCCCGCAGCGTGAGATCGAGATGGTGGCGGAGAAGATGGAGGCGCTGTGGGCCGGCCTCATGCCGATCACCCACGCCGCCTTCAACGCCAACGGCCGCGTCGCCCCCTGACCGGAGGGCCGTGCCTCCCGGATGCCGCCTGGATGCCGCCTGAGCGCCGTCTACAAGGCGGGTACGACGTAGACCTCGGCGCCGGGGGGAAGCGCGCACGATAAGCCGCCGAGGCGGCGTGCGTTCTCACCGCAGACGAACATGCTGATGTGGCGGCGGATGCCGCCGAACTCGTCGCACAGGCGGCGCTCCAGGGTGGGATGGGTGCGGCGCAGGGTGTGCAGGGCGGCCCCGAGGGTGGGGCTGCTCTCGGCGGAGTCGGCGACGGCGAAGACGCGGACCTCGGTGGTGCCGCTGCCCCAGTGGCCGAGCATGCTGGGCAGCACGAACGTCACGAGTGTGACCGGCTTGGCCATGGGACTCAGCGCACCGCCGTCCGTGCGGGCAGGACCGGGTCGCCCCCGTGGGTCCTCGGCGGGCCGGCGGTGTGCGGGGTGCCGGGCATGATCGCCCTTCCTTTCGGCAAGGAGAGAGACACGCCTGTCCCCCCGGCTCGGCGTGGTCTCCGCGGCTGACATGGGTCACCGCTGTGCGCGGGTCGCTGTCATCGTGCCACGTCGCCGCGGAGGCCGCCGGACTCCTCGCGATTTGGGTGATCGGTTGCCCGGAAGGTCCGGGAAATCGGCGCGCCGCCTTCGTCAGAAGGGCTCCCTGCAGGTGTCCTGGTGGATGTGCTCGGCCGGCACGCCGTCCTCGCGCAGGTTGCGCACGGTCTGCCGCACCATGCCGGAGGGCCCGCACACGTAGACCACGTGGTCGGTCCAGGAGTGGAAGCGGCGCACGACGTCCGGCAGGTTCCCGCGCACGCCGTCGTAGGCCGGCTCGTCGGACACCACCGGCACCACCCGCAGCCAGGGGTAGGACGCCTCCATGCGGATCAGGTCGCCGAGGTCGTACAGCTCGGCCGCGGTGCGCGCGCCGAACAGCAGGTGGATGTTGGGGCGGCGGCCGGACGCGATGACCTGCTCGATGATCGCCTTGAGCGGGGCCAGGCCGGTGCCGCCGGCCACGCACAGCAGGTCGCGGTCGTCGCCTTCGCCCGGCGGGTTCATGGTGCCGACCGGCGGGCCGAGCAGCACCGAGTCGCCGATCTTGGTGTGCGCGACCAGGGCCGTGCTGACCCATCCGGCGGTGACGGCCCGCACGTGCAGGCGGACGGTGTTGTCGGCGCGGGGGGAGTTGGCGATCGAGTAGGTGCGCCACACCCGGGGCCAGCGCCGGGTCTGCACGTTGACGTACTGGCCCGCGGTGAACGGGTACGGGCCGCCGGGCCGCAGGGTGACGACCGCGATGCCGGGTGTGCGCCTGTCGTGGTCGACGACCTCGGCGAGCCACCAGGCGGGTGCGACCCCGGCGTCGGCCTCGGCGGCCTCGATCATCATGTTGGCCGCCGCGGTGTACGCCGCCACCCACGCGGCCTCCATCTCGGCCGACCACATGCCGGCGGCGAACCTCTTGATCGTCGCGACCAGCGCGTTGCCGACGGCCGTGTGGTGCTCGGCGAGCACGCCGTACTTGCGGTGGTCGCGGCCGAGCTGACCGAGATAGGAGGTGAGGCCGTCGGGGCTGTCGACGCTCCACACGACGCGGGTGAGCGCGTTGAACAGGCGCTCCCGCTGGACGTCCATGGCGGGCGGGAACATGCCGCGAAGATGGGGATGCTCCGCGAACAGCCGCCCGTAGAAGTAGGCCGCCGCCTTGGCCATGACCGGCTGAAGCGCGGAAAAACTTTCCTTGATGAGCCGTGGATTCAAAGACATTAATGGACGCCACCCTCGCGGGATCGGGTTTTTCCCGATCCGGTCTCGCACCTCCTTGACGGTCCGGGTCGTGAGCGTGCGGCGGTCCCGGCCCGGCCGTTCGCTCGAAATGGAGTCTTCCATTCCCCAATGCGTCACACAACCGTTTCACCACAACAAACGGCGTAAGAGTACTCTTGGTAATCATCTCATGATTGTCGGTGAGGGTGGATTTCTCCTCATAGGCGGGGCATAGTGAATCAATTTCACTTCTGATTCACCTCGTCAATTCCGAGAGGTTGTCACGATTCGTCAATTCGAAAGGCCGGACGCTATCTCATGTATCGGAGGGGCCTGATTTCGCGGCACCCCTCAGCACGCGCCTACCCGCGAGGCGGGAGGCGCGGCGGCCCCGCGGCGGATTCCCGGCCGGGCCGGATCCCGGCTGGACCGTGCCAGAGTGGCGAATGATGCTGAAGTGACGTGACTGATACTCGGATACCCGACATACCCGAAATGCAGTACGCCATGATGGGGCTTGCCACTGGCTGAGATGCCGCCGCACCCGGGCGGCACGACTCGCGCGACCCCATGGAGATCGCATGTCCCGACCGTTGATCGGTATCACCACCTACTTCGAAGCGGCCCGCTGGGGCACGTGGGTCCGTGAGGCCGCCGTCTCGCCCCCCGCGTACGCCAAGGCGGTGGACCGGGCCGGCGGCGCGCCTGTGCTCGTCCCGCCGCTGAGCCAGGGGGCGATCGACGGCTACGTGCGCGGACTGTCGGGCCTGATCCTGTCCGGCGGTGTGGAGATGGACCCCGCGTCCTACGGGGAGGAGCGCGACGAGCGGGTGGACGAGCCGCAGCCGGGCCGCGACCGGTTCGAGACGGCGCTGGCCCGCGCGGCCGTCGAGGCCGGGGTGCCGCTGCTCGGCGTCGCACGCGGCATGCACGTGCTCAACGTCGCGCTCGGCGGAACGCTGATCCCCTGGCTGCCCGCGGCCGTGCACCACGAGCGGCACGGCGCGAGCGCGCCGCACGTCATCACGGTCAGCGTGTCGAGCAAGGTCGGCAAGGCGATCGGCGACCGCATCGAGGTGTCCACGCCGCACAACCAGGCCGTCAAGCGGCTCGGCACCGGCCTGCTCGCCATCGCCTGGGCCGACGACCAGATCGTCGAGGCCGTGGAACTGCCGGGCCACCGCTTCTGCGTCGGCGTCCAGTGGCACCCCGAGCGCGGCGACGACAACCGCATCGTGGACGCCTTGGTCGAGGCGGCGATGCCCTGACCGCCGAGGAGGCCGGGGGCGGCCAGGGGGGACGTCAGAAGCTGCGCGGCAGGCCGAGGACCTGCGTGGCGAGATAGTTGAGCAGCAGTTCCTCGGTGACCGGCGCCACCCGGCCGATGCGTGCGTCCGCCAGCAGCCGGGCGAGGGGGTACTCCAGGGAGTACGCCATCCCGCCGTGTGTCTGGAAGGCGTGGTCGGCCGCCTCCCACGCGGCCTGCGAGGCGGCGAGCTTGGCGATGTTGGCCTCGGTGGCGCAGGGCTCGCCTCGGTCGAACAGCCACGCCGCCTTGTAGAGCATCAGCCTGGCCAGCTCGATCCTGGCCTTCACCTGCGCGAGCGGGAACGCGATGGCCTGGTTGGCGCCGATGGGCCGGCCGAACACCTCGCGCTCCTTGGCGTAGGTCACCGCCACCCGCAGCGCGACCTCCGCGCCGCCGAGCGCGCTCGCGCCGAGCAGCACCCGCTCGGGGTTGAGCACGTCCCACAGCACCGCGGCCCCCGCGTCCACCTGGCCGAGCACACTCGCGGCCGGCACGCGCAGGTCGTCGACGAACACCATGTTGGACGGGGTGGTGTTGGCCCCCATCTTCGGTATCGGCCGGAACGACAGCCCTCCCGAGGCGACGGCGGCCGGCACGTCCACCAGGAAGACGGTCAGCCCGTCGGTGCGCGGCCTCGCCTGCTCGGCGGGGATGGTGCGGGTCACCAGCAGCATGCGGCTCGCGCGCTGCACGCCGGTGATCCAGATCTTCTGGCCGTTGATCACGTACTCGTCGCCGTCACGGCGCGCGGAGGTGGTGATGGCCAGGGAGTTGGACCCGGCGTCCGGCTCGGTGAGCGCGAAGCAGGTCTCCAGCTCGCCGCTCGCCAGCTTCGGCAGCAGTTCGTCCTTCTGCGCCTGCGAGCCGTGCCGCGCGACGGTCAGCGCGCCGAAGCCGGGGGTGAGCACGTAGGTGAACGCCGACCCGCCGGCCGCGCCGGAGGCGGCCAGGGTCTCGGTGGCGACGGCGAGCTCCAGCAGGCCCTGGCCGCCGCCGCCGTACTGCTCGGGGACCGCGAGCCCGAGCCAGCCGCCTTTGGCGAGCTCGGACCAGACCTCCTCCGGCCAGCGCTTGTCGGCCTCGCACCGCTGCCAGTACGCCATGTCGTACCGCGAGCAGATGTCCGCGACGCCGCGCCGCACGTCCTCGGCGGTCTCAGGAAGCGTGAAGTCCACCGTGATCACTCCATTCCCGTCGAGGCGCCATACTAGAACGCGATTCGGCCGGGAGGGGCGGCGTCAGCCCGCCGCGCGTGGCCGCCGCGCGTGGTACACGAACGCCGGCGGCACGTTGCCCCACACGGTGCGGCTCTGCACGACCTCCTCGAACGCCGTGCCGAGCAGCCGCCGGAAACGCAGCGCCGGCGGCAGCGTGCGCGCGTGCACATAGGCGAAGGTGGTGAACGCTCCGGCCGGCGCCAGCGCCGCGGTGATCGCGGCGAGCAGCCGGTCCTGCACCGAAGGGGAGAACGCGGCCCACGGCAGGCCGCTGATCACCGCGTCGGCCCGGTCGAGGCCGCGCTCGGTGAGGATGCGCGGCAGCTCGGCGGCGTCGTCCACGACGACCTGCGCGGCGGGGTGACGGCCGGCGAGCAGCTCGGCCAGCCTGGGGTTGATCTCGACCGCCAGGTGATGACCGCGTCCACCCAGCCTGCGCTGGATCTCCGCGGTGAACGCGCCGGTCCCCGGCCCGAGCTCCACGATCACCGGATCTCCCCGCTCCGGCACCGGGCAGGCGATCGCCCTGGCCAGGCGGCGTGAGCTCGGCGCCACGGCCCCGGTGGTGCCGGGCGACCGGACGAACTGCCCGAAGAACACTGCGGAGTCATTGGCCATGGACCTGACCTTAAACGACAAAGCACTCCGTTCACCTCCCTCCGGCGGACGATCTCACCCCGGACGGATTCGCCGCTGTGCCGGGGACGGCCGGCGGAGCGGAACCGCCGCGCCACACGGCCAGGGAAGCCGCGAGGGCTCTCCCGCCGCGTGCGCCTCCCACCGGATAGGGTCGTCATCAGCGCCGCGAACGGGCACGCGGAGGCGTGCGCGGGCACACACGGTACGCCGCGGCACACAGGGGACGGGTGACGAGGTCATGGTCGTGAGGGGGGAGCCGCAGGTGAGCGCCGCCGAGGACCGTATCTGGACGGTTCCTAACGCACTGAGCATGCTCCGCCTGCTCGGAGTGCCGGTGTTCCTGTGGCTCGTGCTCGGCCCGAAGGCCGACGGCTGGGCCCTCGCCTTGCTGATGCTGGCGGGGTTCTCCGACTGGCTCGACGGCAAACTGGCGCGCGCCTGGGACCAGACGAGCCGGGTGGGCCGCATGCTCGACCCGCTGGCCGACCGCCTGTACATCCTCGCGACCCTCATCGGGCTGACCCTCCGCGAGGTGATCCCGTGGTGGCTGGCCGCGTCACTCATCGCGCGCGACCTGGTGCTGATCGCCTGCGTGCCGGTCCTGCGCCGTCACGGCCTCGGCACCGCGCTGCCGGTGCACTTTCTCGGCAAGGCCGCCACCGCGGGTCTTCTGTACGCCTTCCCTTTGCTGTTCCTGGCCTCCCACGACGGGTGGTACGCGGAGGTGGCCCGAATCCTGGGATGGGCCTTTGCCATCTGGGGAACAGGTCTGTATTGGTGGGCGGGGGCACTGTACGTCGTTCAGGGGCTCCGGCTCATCGGCGGGGCGAGCCGGGCATGACGTGGGGACCGCCGCGGCGGGTCCCATCGAACGCCGGGCGCGCGCGTCCCGGATGCCACCGTGACACGACATCCGGAGGGTGATCAGTGAAGGCCGTCGTGATGGCGGGCGGTGAGGGCACTCGGCTGCGGCCGATGACCGCCAACCAGCCCAAACCGCTGCTCCCGGTGGTCAACCGGCCCATCATGGAACACGTGTTGCGGCTGCTGAAACGCCACGGCTTCACCGAGACCGTGGTGACGGTGCAGTTCCTCGCCGCGCTGGTGCGCAACTACTTCGGCGACGGCGACGAGCTCGGCATGAGCCTCCACTACGCCACCGAGGAGGTCCCCCTCGGCACCGCCGGCAGCGTCAAGAACGCCGCGGACAAACTGCGCGACGAGCGCTTCCTCGTCATCTCCGGCGACGCGCTGACCGACATCGACCTCACCGACATGATCAGGTTCCACGAGGAGAACGGCGCACTGGTCACCATCGGGCTCAAGCGGGTGCCGAACCCCCTGGAGTTCGGCATCATCATCGTGGACGACCAGGGCCGGGTGCAGCGCTTCCTGGAGAAGCCCACCTGGGGCCAGGTCTTCTCCGACACCGTCAACACCGGCGTGTACATCATGGAGCCCGAGGTCCTGGACGAGGTCGCCCCGGGGGTGGCGGTCGACTGGTCCGGCGACGTGTTCCCCAAGCTGCTGGAGCGCGGCGCGCCGCTGTACGGCTACGTCGCCTCCGGGTACTGGGAGGACGTCGGCACCCACGAGAGCTACCTCAAGGCCCAGGCCGACGCGCTGTCGGGCCGGGTGCGCCTGGACCCCGACGGCTTCGAGCTGTCGCCTGGGGTGTGGGTGGCCGAAGGCGCCTCGGTGGACCCCGAGGCCGTCCTCAAGGGCCCGCTGTACATCGGCGGCTACGCCAAGGTCGAGGCCGGCGCGGAGCTGCGCGAGTACACCGTGCTCGGCGACAACGTCGTGGTCAAGGAAGGCGCCTTCCTGCACCGCGCCGTCGTCCACGACAACGTCTACATCGGCCCGAGCGCCAACCTGCGCGGCTGCGTGGTCGGCAAGAACACCGACATCATGACCGGCGCCAGGATCGAGGAGAACGCGATCGTCGGCGACGAGTGCGTGATCGAGGCCGAGGCCTACGTCTCCTCCGGCGTGAAGATCTACCCGTTCAAGACCATCGAGGCCGGCGCCGTCGTCAACACCAGCGTGATCTGGGAGTCGCGCGGCCAGCGCAGCCTGTTCGGGCCGCGCGGCGTGTCCGGGCTGGTCAACGTCGAGATCACCCCGGAGCTGTGCGTGCGGCTCGCCAGCGCCTACGCCACCACGCTGAAGAAGGGCGAGTCGGTGATCACCTCACGCGACTCCTCCCGCGCGGCGCGCGCCTTCAAGCGCGCGGTGATCAGCGCGCTCAACGCCAGCGCCGTCAACGTGCTCGACCTGGAGGCCGCCGCGCTGCCGGTGGCGCGTTTCCACACCGCCAACGGCACCGCCTCCGGCGGCATCGCGCTGCGCACCACACCCGGCGACCCGCAGAGCGTCGACATCGTGTTCATGGACCACAACGGCGCGGACCTGTCCCAGGGGGCCCAGCGCAAGCTGGAGCGGGTGTTCTCCCGGCAGGAGTTCCGGCGCGCGTTCCCCGGCGAGATCGCCGAGCTGAGCTTCTCCGCGCGCGCCGTGGAGGACTACGCGCGCGAGCTGCTGCGCTGCATCGACATGTCCGGTGTGCGGGACGCCGAGATGAAGGTCGTGATCGACTGCGCCGGCGGCACCTCCTCGCTGGTGCTGCCGACCCTGCTCGGCCGGGTCGGCGTGGACGTGCTGACCGTCAACAACCGCCTGGACGACGCCTCACCCACCGAGACCCTGGCCGAGCGCCGCAGGGACCTGCAGCGGCTCGCCGAGCTCGTGGCGTCCTCCAGGGCCGCGTTCGGGGTGCGGTTCGACACCGTGGGGGAGCGCATCTCTCTGGTGGACGAGATGGGCCAGTTCATCAGCGAGGAGCGTGCGCTGCTGGTCGTGCTCGACCTGGTGGCCGCCGAGCGGCGCGGCGGCAGGGTGGCGCTGCCGGTGACCACCACGCGCGTGGCCGAGCAGGTGTGCCGGTTCCACGGCGCGCAGGTGCAGTGGACGCCGACGGCGCTGGACGCGCTCACCTCGGCCGCGACCGACCCCGACCTGATCTTCGCGGCGGACGGCAGGGGCGGGTTCATCGTGCCGGAGTTCGCGGCCACCGTGGACGGCATGGCGTCGTTCCTGCGGCTGCTCGGGCTGGTGGCCCGCACCCGGCTCTCGCTGAGCCAGATCGACGCGCGCATCCCGCGCGCCAAGCTGCTCAAGCGCACCGTGCCGACGCCGTGGGCCGCCAAGGGCGCCGTGATGCGATCGGTCGTGGAGGCCGCCGACGGCTACCGTCTGGACACCACCGACGGCGTGCGGGTCGTCGAGGAGGACGGCGGGTGGGCCCTCATCCTGCCCGACCCCGCCGAGGCGGTCACGCATCTGTGGGCCGAGGCCGACGATCTTGACGTGGCGCAGGCCCTGCTGGAACGCTGGGCCCGGGTGGTGGAGCAGGCGGTCGGACCGTGACGCCAGAGGAACCGCCCGTTACGTGGGAAACAGCCCGATTTCTGGCGCATTCGCACGGCGCGCCGCATGGACCGGAGGGCGCGGCGGGCGGTAGCTTTGGACCGGCGCGGCGAGCCGAGTCGGAAGGAGCGAGGGGCGAGCGCCGTTCACCATCACGCGAGCCCCCGTCAGCGATGACTCGAACGAGCCCGACCAGCAGCATGTCCGTCCCAGCGGCCTGACTTCGTCTTGACCTTCGCCACTCGAACAGCATAGGTTGCGGCATTCGCAGTCTGAGCAATCTTGAGAAGCGAAGCACCGAGGCACGCCGCACCGAGCACCGTCGCCGCGACTTCGCGGTAGGAGGCCGAGCCGATCCGATGCCGAGCGTCTACTGCACTCAGTGCGGCCACGCCAACCCTGAGGACGCCCGTTTCTGCTCTCGGTGCGGTTCGCCGTTGAACCGCGTCGAAAGCAATACGCCTGGGGACACCACCTCCACGATCTCCCTCAGCGGGATCGAGGCGATGGACGGCGAGGCCACAGGACAGACGCTCCTGCCGGACCGGGCGGCGGTGGAGCAATTGCCACCGGGCACCGCCTTGCTGGTGGTGATGCGCGGTCCGAACGCCGGAAGCCGGTTCCTGCTCGACAGCGACCTGACCACGGCGGGGCGTCACCCCGAGAGCGACATCTTCCTCGACGACGTCACGGTGTCCCGGCGCCACGCCGAGTTCTACCGCCGCGGCGGCTACTTCACCGCACGCGACGTCGGCAGCCTCAACGGCACCTACGTCAACCGCGAGCGCATCGAGGAGCACCCGCTGACCGGCGGCGACGAGGTCCAGATCGGCAAGTTCCGGCTGGTGTTCCTCACGCGTGCGTGATCGGGGACGGTGATGGGCGCGCAGGCCGCCAGGGCGTACATGAGCATCGGGGAGGTCCTCGAGCTCCTGCGTCCCGACTTTCCCGACATCACCGTCTCCAAGATCCGGTTCCTGGAGGGGGAGGGGCTCATCGAGCCCGAGCGGGCCCCCTCCGGGTACCGCAAGTTCACCCACGCCGACGTGGAGCGGCTGCGCTTCATCCTGACCGCGCAGCGTGACCGCTACCTCCCGCTGCGCGTGATCAAGGACCACCTCGACACCGCGGGCCACGACGGCACCGGTCCTCGTTCCCTGGACTCCGCGCAGCCCGAGGTGCGGCTCGGCCGCGCCGAGCTGTGCGAGGCGGCGGGGCTCGACGACGAGACCCTGTCGGAGCTGGAGGACTACGGCCTGGTGACCCCCATGGCCCGGCGGTACGACGCCGAGGCGCTCGCCGTGGCCCGGGCCTGCGGCGCTCTGGCGGCCTACGGGCTGCACCCCCGCCACCTTCGCGTCCTGCGGGCCGCCGCCGAGCGCGAGGCCGGCCTCGTGGAGCAGGCCGTGGCGCCGCTGCTGCGCCGGCGTGCTCCCGGCGCCGCCGGGCAGGCCGAGCAGACCGCGCATGAGTTGTCCGGATTGCTGCTCGACCTGCACTCGGCTCTCGTGAAGGACGCCCTGCGCGGCATTCTGGGTCGTTGACCGAGGCACCCGGACATTTCGGGGTGCGGGGATGTTACGTTGAGGTTTGCGGCGATGGTCACGCCGCGAGCCGAGAGCCGCGAGGGAGCAGGCCCGAAGCGGGCCGGCGACCACTGAGACGGAGTCGCCTGTGTTGCAGATGGAGGTCGTGGGGGTCCGGGTGGAGATGCCCTCCAATCAGCCCATCGTCTTGCTCAAGGAGGCGAAGGGCGAGCGGTATCTGCCGATCTGGATAGGGATGACCGAGGCCACGGCCATCGCTCTGGCACAGGCCGAGGAGCCGCCGCCGAGGCCGCTCACGCATGACCTGTTCAAGGACGTGATCGAGGCGCTCGGGGTCCGGCTGCAGACGGTCAACATCGTCGCGTTGCGTGACGGCATCTTCTTCGCCGACCTGGTGTTCTCCAACGGCGTGGAGGTGAGCGCGCGGCCGTCCGACTCGATCGCGCTGGCCCTGCGGACCGGGGCCGGCATCTTCGCGAGCGAGGACGTCGTCCGCGAGGCAGGTGTGATCATCCCGGACGACCAGGAGGACGAGGTCGAGAAGTTCCGCGAGTTCCTGGACAACATCACGCCTGAGGACTTCGGGCGTGCCGGTTGACCATGTCGGGCTATTTACGCTTCACGACGCGCCGAGCGGGATCGTTGACTGAGCATGCCGCCGGTCCTACGGTGCAAGTGAACCCACGGTTGTAATTCACGAACCCCCAGATCAGACCGTGGGATGAGAGAAAGCCGGAGGTCCGCAGTGGCGGTCAGCAGCGGCGAGGGCAAGTCGGCCGGCCAGCGCGATCGGGCTCAGCGTCAGTCGGCACGTGAGCGCGCGGGCGAGCAGGGCCTGCTGTTCGGCGAGCGGCCCGGGTCGCTCCCCGCCGACGTGGGATACCGCGGCCCGACGGCGTGCTCGGCGGCCGGCATCACCTACCGGCAGCTGGACTACTGGGCACGCACCCAGCTCGTCGAGCCGTCGGTGCGGGCCGCGCACGGCTCGGGCTCACAGCGGCTGTACAGCTTCCGCGACATCCTGGTCCTCAAGGTCGTCAAGCGCCTCCTGGACACCGGGGTGTCCCTGCAGCAGATACGCACCGCCGTCCAGCACCTGCGCCAGCGCGGTGTGGACGACCTGGCGCAGATCACCCTCATGAGCGACGGGGTCAGCGTCTACGAGTGCACCTCGGCCGACGAGGTGATCGACCTGCTGGAAGGCGGCCAGGGCGTGTTCGGTATCGCTCTCGGCGGCGTCTGGCGCGAGGTGGAGGGCACCCTGGCCGAGCTGCCCGGGGAGCGTGCGGAACCGGCTGATCGTGACCCTTTCGCCGAGCACCCCGGTGACGAGCTCGCACAGCGCAGGCGGGCCCGCCGCACCGGCTGAGGCCGGGTAGGGGTGCCCCCTGCCGGGGGGCGGCCGGTACCATTGGCGGTGAAGCTTTCGACCCCGCGCGGGAGAGACCCGGGTGCGGGCACGCGCCGCCACGGCGGCGCGTGCGTGTGACCCGGGCGCCGAAGGAGCAACCTCCCCGGAATCTCTCAGGCACCCTGTACCGCGCGGGCGAGGCCACTCTGGAAAGTAGGCGTGCCCGCCAGGCGTGCCTCACCGACGGTGCAAGCCCCTCCCGGGGGTGAAGCTCTCAGGTCGCGGCGAGGTCGTCGCGCTGA
Organism: Sphaerisporangium rubeum; assembly: GCF_014207705.1. Classification (NCBI taxonomy): domain Bacteria; kingdom Bacillati; phylum Actinomycetota; class Actinomycetes; order Streptosporangiales; family Streptosporangiaceae; genus Sphaerisporangium; species Sphaerisporangium rubeum. Next base: position 3,962,459 of record NZ_JACHIU010000001.1, on the reverse strand, counting down.
CAGAGGGGGAGACCAGGCGCGGCCGCGCGCCTGCTCCGAGCCACGTCAGGAGAGCCTCATGACCGATCGGTCACCGCTTCGCGACCTGTCCGCACCGCCGTTCGTCACCCGGCACGTCGGCCCCTCCGACGCCGAACAGGCCCGCATGCTCCAAGCCGTCGGTTACGCCTCGGTGGCCGACCTGGTCGCCGTCGCGGTACCCGGCGCCATCCGCGCCGACAAGCCGCTCGACCTGCCGCGGGCCGCGAGCGAGACCGAGGCCGTCGCCGAGCTGCGCGACCTCGCGGGCCGTAACCGCGTGCTGACCTCCATGATCGGGCTCGGCTACCACGACACCATCACCCCGGCGGTCATCCGGCGCAACCTGCTGGAGAACCCCGGTTGGTACACCGCCTACACCCCTTACCAGCCGGAGATCTCGCAGGGTCGCCTGGAGGCGCTGCTCAACTTCCAGACCATGGTGTCCGACCTCGCCGGCCTCGACGTCGCCGGCGCCTCGCTGCTCGACGAGGCCACCGCCGCCGCCGAGGCGATGACCCTGGCCCACCGGGCCGGCCGCGGCCGAGGCGTCCGCTTCGTGGTGGACGCCGACGCGCTGCCGCAGACCAAGGCCGTGCTGGCCACCCGGGCCGAGCCGCTCGGCATCGAACTGGTCGAGGCCGACCTCGCCGCCGGCCTCCCCGAGGGAGATCTTTTCGGCGTGCTCGTGCAGTACCCCGGCGCGAGCGGCAGGCTCGCCGGCTTCCAGGCGGTCGCCGAAGCGGCCCACGAGCGCGGCGCGCTCGTCGTCGCCGCCGCCGACCTGCTGGCCCTCACCCTGCTGGAGGCCCCCGGCACCCTCGGGGCCGACATCGCGATCGGCTCCACCCAGCGTTTCGGCGTGCCGCTCGGGTTCGGCGGGCCGCACGCCGCCTACATGGCGGTGCGCGAGGGCCTGCAGCGCCAGCTCCCCGGCCGTCTCGTCGGCGTGTCCAAGGACGCCGACGGCCACCAGGCGTACCGGCTGGCCCTGCAGACCCGCGAGCAGCACATCCGCCGTGAGAAGGCCACGAGCAACATCTGCACCGCGCAGGTCCTGCTCGCCGTCATCGCCTCCATGTACGCCGTCTACCACGGCCCCGAAGGCCTGCGGCGCATCGCGCAGCGCGTGCACCGCCACGCGGCCGTCCTCGCCGCCGGGCTGCGCGCCGGCGGCGTCGAGGTCGTCCACGACGAGTTCTTCGACACCGTGCGGGCCCACGTCCCGGGCCGGGCCGGCGAGATCGTCGCCGCGGCCGTCGCGCTCGGCGTCAACCTGCGGCAGGACGGGCCCGACCACGTCGGCGTGACCTGCGACGAGACCACCACGGCCGGCCACCTGCGCGATGTGTGGGAGGCGTTCGGCTGCGCGGACGCCGTACTGGACGACCTCGACACCGCCACCGCCGACGCGCTCCCCGCCGGGCTGCTGCGCACCACCGGCTACCTCACCCACCCGGTGTTCTCCGCGCACCACTCCGAGACGTCCATGCTGCGCTACCTGCGCAGGCTCCAGGACAAGGACATCGCGCTCGACCGGTCCATGATCCCGCTCGGGTCCTGCACCATGAAGCTCAACGCGACGACCGAGATGGAGCCGATCACCTGGCCGGAGTTCGCCGGCGTCCACCCCTACGCGCCGGCCGGACAGGCCGAGGGGTACCTGCGGCTCATCGGCGACCTGGAGAGCTGGCTCGCCGAGGTCACCGGGTACGCCGCGGTGTCGCTCCAGCCGAACGCCGGCTCGCAGGGCGAGTTCGCCGGCCTGCTCGCCATCCGCGCCTACCACCGGGCCAACGGCGACGACGCGCGCGACGTCTGCCTCATCCCGTCGTCCGCGCACGGCACCAACGCCGCGAGCGCCGTGATGGCCGGCATGCGGGTCGTCGTGGTGGCCTGCGACGACCAGGGCAACGTCGACGTGCCGGACCTCACCGCCAAGATCGCCAAGCACGCGGACCGCCTCGCCGCGATCATGGTGACGTACCCCTCGACGCACGGCGTGTACGAGGAGACCATCACCGAGATCTGCGAGCTGGTCCACCAGGCCGGCGGCCAGGTCTACGTGGACGGCGCCAACCTCAACGCACTCGTGGGCCTCGCCAAGCCCGGCTGGTTCGGCGCCGACGTCTCCCACCTGAACCTCCACAAGACCTTCTGCATCCCCCACGGCGGCGGCGGCCCCGGCATCGGCCCCGTCGCGGTCCGCGAGCACCTCGCTCGGTACCTGCCGTCCCACCCGATGGAGAGCGGCCCCGTGGGTCCCGTCTCCGCCGCGCCGTACGGCTCGGCGGGCATCCTTCCGATCTCGTGGGCCTACGTCCGCATGATGGGGGCCGACGGCCTGCGGGCCGCGACCGAGCAGGCCATCCTGTCCGCCAACTACGTGGCACGCCGCCTCGCGCCGCACTACCCCGTCCTGTACACCGGCCGCGAGGGCCTGGTGGCCCACGAGTGCATCGTCGACCTGCGCCAGATCACCAAGGACACCGGCGTGACCGTCGACGACGTGGCCAAGCGCCTCATCGACTACGGCTTCCACGCACCCACGATGTCCTTCCCCGTGGCCGGCACCCTGATGATCGAGCCCACCGAGAGCGAGGACCTGGCCGAGCTGGACCGCTTCTGCGACGCCATGATCGCCATCCGCGGCGAGATCGGCAAGGTCGCCGACGGCACCTACGACCGCGACGACAACCCGCTGCGCAACGCGCCGCACACCGCCGAGTCCCTGCTCGCCGACCCCTGGCCGCACTCCTACACCCGCACCGAGGCCGCCTACCCCGTGCCGGACCTGACCGACGCCAAGTACTGGCCCCCGGTCCGCCGCATCGACCAGGCCTACGGCGACCGCAACCTGGTCTGCGCCTGCCCTCCGCTGGAGGCCTACGAGGACTGACCACCGCCACCGGGACGACACATGCCAAGAGCGGGCATCGGCCTCGGGAGGGGGCCGGTGTCGGCATAATGGTCGCGGCGTGGTGGTGCCGGCGGATTCCCCCTATCCGAAAGACGAGGTCGCTATGGCGGCGCGCGAGGTGCAGTCAGGGCGGCAGGACGAGGTCGCGACGGCGGCTCACGAGGAAGGGTCACGGCGGCGGGACGAGGTCGCCACCGGGGCTCACGGGGGAGGGCCGGAGCCGGACGAGGTCGCCATGGCGGCGTACGAGACGGGGTCGGGGCGGCTGATCGAGGCCGCGCGGCGCAGAGCCGAGAGCGGCGATCTCGACGGCGCCGCGGAGATCTTCACGGAACTGCTCGCCGACGACCACCAGGAGGACCGCGCGCAGGCGGCCGTCGGGCTCGCCGTGGTGCTCGAGGAGCGTGGCGACGTCGCAGGAGCCCGCGCCGCGGCCCGGACCGCTCTCGCCACCGGCCACCCCGAGTACGCGGCCCAGGCCGCGTGCCACCTGGCCCGCGGCTTCGAACGCGACGACCTCCCCGACCAGGCCCGCGCCGCGTGGCAGGCCGTGATCGGCCTCGGCACCCCCGCCTACCTCCCGGCGGCCCACATGGCGCTGGCCCGCCTCGCCGCCGAGCGGGGTGACGACGCCGAGGCCGAGTCGGCGCTGCGGGCCACCCTGGCCACCGGCGACCCCGACCTGGCCTCCAGCGCCGCACAGCACCTCGCCGAGTACCACCTCGCAGGCGCGGCCCCCGGCGAGGCCGCCGACGTCCTGCTGACCGCACTGGACCTGCCCGAGGTGGCCGACGCACCCCGCCTGCGCGTCCTGCTCGGCATGGCCCACCTCGACATGGCCTGCGCCGAACTGGCCACCGCCGCCGAGACCGCCGACGACCCCGACACCGTGGCCCTGGCCCTGGAACTCCTGGCCCGCACCCTCCCGTTACGCGGCCGCGACGAGGATGCCGAAGCCACCTGGACCTACGGCCTGCGCCACCCCGACCCGTCGGTGGCCGAACAGGTGGCCCTACGCCTCGACCGCGACCCCACGACAGCCGATGAGATCACCCACCGCCTGGAACAGGCCACCCCGCAGCCCCCCACAGAGGCGTGACCCCGAACCTGAACCACACAAAGGCCATGCACCAGCCTCCCGACGCCAAGACGGCCAGGGGAGGCGATGACGTCGAACGCCGCCGACCCCGGGGTCAAGCGAGACGAGGTCCAAGACCGCCGGTCCGGGGTCAAGTGAGACGAGGTCCGGAGACCGCCGGTCCGAGGTCAAGTGAGACGAGGTCCGGAGACCGCCGGTCCGAGGTCAAGTGAGACGAGGTCCGGAGACCGCCGGTCCGAGGTCTAGCGAGGCGACGTCCGAATACCGTCGATCCAGGGTCGAAGCAGACGACGTCCGGAGACCCCCCAGGTCCGGAGTCAGTCAAGGGAGACGACGTCCGGACGCCGCCGGTCCGGGGTCGGTGGAGGCGACGTCCGGACGCCGCCGGTCGTGGTTCGGACGAGACGACGGCGGCAGGCGGCCGAGCGTGGAGTCAGCGCCGGCGACGACCGAAGGCGGCCGCGACGTTGACCACGACGATGCCGGCCCAGGCGAGGAACAACCCGGCCGGTCCGGCCTGGGTCACCGCGATGGCCGTGAGAGGGACGCCGATGCCCAGCGAGCCCAGCGCGATCGGAATCGTGCCGTCCCCCTGACGCTGCTTCTGCGGCGGGTTGGCGTAAGGAGCCGCGCCGTGCGGCTCGGGAGGCGTGTAGCCGTGACCCGACTGCGCCGCCACCTCGGCGCGAACCCGAGCCTGGATGGCGCCGTCGACCTTGTCGAGGAACGACTCCACCAACGCGTTCTCATACTCTGGCCCAAGGTCCCGACGGGCCTCGACCGTGGCGCGAAGCTCGTCGCGCGGCAGGGATGAATTCTCCGGCACGTCCCTAATCTGGCACACATTCCCGACAGGCGGCATCCCCCCGGAGAACTAGAGCCCTCTCGTCCATTGGAACGGAATCCCCGGCCGCACAGCCAGGGTCGAACCCCGGCCCGGGATCGGTGGCGGAGCGACGGGAGGTGGGTCGGCTGGTGTGTCGTGGCCCGTCGGGGGAGTGGCGAGGTGGCAGGTCGGCTAGCGTGGCCGGCATGCGTGTCATGACCGGCCGGGGAGCGGCGGAGGTGCTGGTCGACGAGGCGGAGGAGCCTCGTTTCCTGCTTGTGCTCACCCACGGATCAGCGGGTGGCGTGGACGCTCCCGACCTGCTCGCCGTCCGGGACGCGGTCCGTACGGCCGGCGGTACGGTGGCCCGCGTCACCCAGCCGTTCCGCCTCGCCGGAGCCAGGGCACCTGGATCACCGCAACGGCAGGACGAGGCATGGGCCGAGGTGCTCGCGGCGGTCCGCGCCGCCTACCCCGGCCTCCCCCTGGTGCAGGGAGGACGGAGCAACGGCGCCAGGGTCGCCTGCCGAACCGCACGAGCGGTCGGCGCGAGGGCCGCGGTAGCCCTGGCCTTTCCCCTGGTCCCCCCAGGGAAGCCAGACCGTTCGCGAGCAGACGAGCTACGGGGTGCCGGCGTCGACGTCCTGGCCGTCAGCGGTGACCGCGACCCGTTCGGCGTCCCAGCCGAAGGGGACGCCACCCAGGTGGTCGTGGTCCCAGGGGAGAACCACGACCTCAAGAAGACCCCCCAACGCGTCGGCGAGGCCGTGGCGGCGTGGCTCGCCCCCATGTTCCCCTGACCGTGCCAGCCGGTCGTGCCGTTCTCTCGAGGCGCAAGAACGGGGCGACGAGTCAGCCCTACGAAGGCGCTACACTTTGAGGACATCCTATGTTCGGATGAATCGACTGCCTCTGGAGTTCCGGGGCAGGGAGTCGTGAATGGTGAGGCCATGGCCCGGGGTGGCCGTCAGTTCCCTGGCGGGGTCGGCTGGATGAGCGCCTGGGAGGTGGCAAGAGGTAGTCGCGCTGCGGGGCCGCCGGAGCGCCGGTCGGCGGCGCGGGTGGAGTGGACGGCATCCGCTCTCTCGCCGGTACACGGCCGGTTGTCTGCGGCAGGTGGACAGAGGGGACGGCCCGTGGCCGGCAGGTATGCGAGATCTCGGCGTGGCGGTCGGTCGGTGACCGCCGGTGGCCGACCGTCGCGCGGTCCGGGAGGCTGGTCCCCTTGCCTCCGGGCCGGCGATGATCGGCCGGTGTCACCGTCCGGCTGGTCGGTGGTGCGTGCCGGAAGGTGTGTGAGGTGCCGGTGTGGTCAGGCGGCGCTGATGGCGAGGTCGGTGGGGCGGTGCGGGGCGATGACCGCGCCGTCGGGCAGGAGCTCCCCGGTGTCCTCGAAAAGCACGATGCCGTTGCACAGCAGGCTCCACCCCTGCTCGGGGTGTGCCGCGATCGTGCGGGCGGCTTCGCGGTCCGACGCGGAACTGCTCGGACAGGACGGCTCATGCGGGCACATGGGTGTGCCTCCGGATTTCTCTCTCGATCTGTTGTGCTCGGCCGGGATCCCGCGGGCAGGGAGGCGGCGCCTCCTGCCCCTTCCCCCGTACCCCCGTAGGACGGGGCCGAGCGCTGTCTACTTGCCGTGTGCGCGAGGGCACATCTCTAGGGTAAGTGTGCTGCGGGTCACATGCGCGCGACATAGCCCGTTAGGACGGTTTCCGGTCGTGAGTCAGGGGTCCGGGTAGGTCTTCGGGGCTGGTCCGGCCATGTGACCTGCGACACAAGCGTGCCCCATCGAATATAACGGTCCAAGCACGACTCGCCGCCGAACACATAAACGATGAATTACGGCCCTCCGAGGCCTTTGAGCACGGCGGAAAGCCCCCGCTCGAAGGCCTCGATCGCGGCATCGGCGGACTCGGTCGCCGCGCGGGGGAGTGGCGAGGGGGCGGAGCCGTTCCCCGCTTCGTCCGGCTCGGCGGGTGCGGCCCAGCCGGAGCGCTGGATCTCAACCGCGACGCTGCCCATGGTGTAGGCGCGCAAGGTGCGCACCGCGGGGGCCGGGTCGGCCAGGCCGGCGGCGGCCAGTTGCTCGGTCTGCTCCCTGATGGCCAGCAGCGCCGTCCCCTGGGGTGGTTTGGTGAGCGCGAGCGCGAGCACCCCGGGATGCTCCAGCAGGACCGAGCGGCCGGCGTGGGCCCACGCGCGTGCCACATCCGGCCAGCCCCCGAGCCCGGAGGGGTCCACGGCGACGGTGGTGACGTGCTCGGCCAGCGCGTCGAGGAGGGCCTCTTTGCCGCGGGGAAGATGGTGGTAGATCGCCATTGCCTCCACCTGCAGCGCGTCGCCGAGCCGCCGCATGGTGAGCCGCCGCAGGCCCTGGCCGTCGGCGATGTGCAACGCGGCCTCGATGATGCGGTCACGTGAGAGCGGGACCGGGGGTCGTTTCGCAGGCATGCCCCTGATGATCCACACTCCCACTTACTTTGTAAAGGGCACCGCGCCGAGCAGGCCGTACCTCGGTCCGGCATGCGTCGCACCGGAGCGAAAGCACGAGTCGGGACCATCTCGCCGGTGCCGACGCTGTGCCGATCCGGGGCCGGTCGGCTGTGTGTCTCCCCGTGTTCCGGTGAGGCACGCGCCGCGACTTCCATGGAAGCGGCGGCCCGGGATCTGGTCCCGCCGGTCTCGGCAATTCACCGATCTGACGCCGGTGGGCTGTGGGTCCCCGCCGTACGCTGGTCAGGCCTGCGCGGCACCTTCCGCTGAAGCACGGGCCGGGGTCGTCTCATCGGTGCCCTCGATGTGCCGGCCTGGAGCCGGTGGGTCGTGTGGCGGCACATGATCGGTCGGGCTCGCCGGTCAGGTGGCACCCGGTACCGGCGCGCTTCGCCGGGGCCGTACGCTGGGCTCCATCGACGAACGCCGGGACGACCGGCGGTGTGCCGGAAAGGGGCGGGGCGATGGCGTTTTTCCGACCGAGGGTCAGCCGGGAGGCCGAGGTCAGGCAGCACGCCGACCACGAGGTCGGCGAGGGCTATCCCGCGTTGCTCGACAAGGCGCGTGTGGCGGAGGCCGAGTTGCGCCGCGCTCAGGCCGCCGGTGTGGGGGCCGACGAGCTGCGGGCCGCCGGGCTGGCCTATGACCGCGCGCTCACCGAGGCCCTGCGCGCCGCGGAGGCCGCCAAGCGGGCCGCTCTCGGGGTGCGGGCCTACGACGACCGCATCCGCCGCCGCAAGGGTGTCGCCACGCCGCGCGGCGCCATGTGGACCGCCGAGGTCGAGCGGCTGCGCACCCTGCGCGAGGAGCACCGGCTCACCGGCATCGCGCGCGTCCCCCGTCCCGTCCCCGCCGCCGGCTGATCGGACGCGCCGGTCGACTCCCGCGGCCGGCCGGCACGCAGCTCGCCCCGGACGGCGAGACCCCCGTTCGGCGTGGCCGCACGGGGGTCTCGTGGCGGGTCAGCTCGCCCAGTCGAGCAGTGGACGGGTGTTGCTCGGGTGGCGGAGCTTGGAGAGGGACTCCTTCTCCAGCTGGCGGATACGCTCGCGGGTCAGGCCCAGGTGCTTGCCGATCTCGTCGAGGGTGTGCGGTTTGCCGTCGACGAGGCCGAAGCGCAGGGCCATGATCTTGGCCTCGCGCGGGGTGAGGTTCCCCAGCACGCCGCGCAGCTCGGCGCCGAGCAGTTGGCGGTCCACCACCTCCGAGGCCTCGGGGGCGTCGACGTCCTCGATGAGGTCGCCGATGGTGGTCTCGCCGTCCTCGCCGATGGTGGCGTTGAGGCTGATCGGCTGGCGGCTGGTGCGCAGCAGTTCCTCGATCTGGTCGGGGGTCTTGTCGAGCTCCACGGCCAGTTCCTCGGGGGTGGGCTCGCGGCCGAGACGCTGGTGCATGTCGCGCTCGACGCGTGACAGTTTGGACAGCATCTCCAGCACGTGCACCGGCAGCCGGATGGTGCGGGCCGAGTCGGCGAAGCCGCGCTGGATGGCCTGCCGGATCCACCACATGGCGTAGGTGGAGAACTTGTAGCCCTTGGAGTAGTCGAACTTCTCCACGGCCCGGATCAGCCCGAGGTTGCCCTCCTGGACGACGTCCAGCAGCGCCATGCCCCGGTCGGTGTACTTCTTCGCCACCGAGACGACCAGCCGGAGGTTGGCCTCCAGCATGTGGTCCTTGGCGCGCCGGCCGTCGGCGGCGACCCATTCGAGGTCGGTGCGCTCCTCGCCGGTGAGGATCTCGTTCTCCAGCTTGTGCTCGGCGTACAGCCCCGCCTCGATGCGCTTGGCGAGCTCGACCTCCTCGGCCGCGGTGAGCAGCGTGCGGCGGCCGATCGACTTGAGGTAGGTGTGCACCGAGTCGCCCATGACCGAGGACTGGTCGTCGAGGTCGAGCGTCTCGCTCTGCAGCTCGGCCTCGTCGGGCTCCTCCCAGGCGTCCTCGGCGTCACCGGGTTCGCGGCCCTGCTCGGGACGGGGTGCCGGGACCTCGGCCGCGGCGGACTTGCGGGTACGGCGGGTGGCGGGCCGCCGTGCGCGCGCGGTCCCGCCGTCCGGCCGGCCCTCGCCGGTCGCGGCGCTCTCGGTGGCGGCGGCGCTCTCGGTATCGGGCCCAGAGGCGGGTCCTGTGGCGGGCTTGGCGGCGTGCTTCGTGGAGCTCACGGTGCGGGTCATTGCGGTCTTCGCGGTAGTCTTCACAGTGGTGCTCTTACGGGTCTTCCTCGCCGGGGCTCCGGTCCGCGTGGGCTGATCGTCCGCGGTGAGACTCACTCCGGCGTCGGTGAGCTGTCGCAGGATCGTCCGCCCTCGCGCGGGTGTGACCCGCGCCGTGTGGAACGCCTCGCGAAGTTCCGCGAGGGAAAGGTGACCTTGCGCTCGCCCGCGGTCGATGACCTGGGCGACGATTGTCGGGGTGGCCTCGCGCTCAGTCGAGGTCGCCACGGCGGTTCGGGGCATGAGCACACCTCCTCCGTCACGGAGTTCTCTACGTTCGATGGGGTGGCGCGGCATCCAGGCGCACCAGTATCAATAACGTTTCAGGACGCCGTTTGTTCCCGGCGTCCGCGTGGGGACCCATCGGCACCGCCGTCCTCTGTTACCCATCTTCCCTGGTCGCACTCCTCCTGCGGCGCGCGGGGTCCCCGCATGGCGAGAGGCGGGCCGCCCGCGGCGGCCCGCCTCTCGCGCTGGTAGCCCCTGGTGGCGGTGCGGTCGTCAGTCCTTCTTCTTGGGCTTGTCAGGCGTGAGGACCGGGATGGGGAGTGGCTCGGCGTCTTCCAGGCGCTTCTCGGTCCAGAACTCGGCGACCTTCTTGGGGTCGCCGTCGAGGTCCTCGCGGACCACGAACTCCTCGGGCGAGCGGGTCGGTTCGGCGTTCTGCGGGACCTCGGGGCCGGGGATGCGTCCCGGCGCCTCGCCTGGCGCGTCGGTCGAGGTGCCGCTGGGGCGTCCGTTGCCCAGTCCTCCCGAGGTGGCCGCGGCCGCGACGGAGATGCCCCCGGCGAGGATCACTCCGGCGATGCCGGCGGAGATCCACATGTTGCGGGTCGGCTTGATCAAGACGTCGTCCTTCCTGGGTCCGGTTCGCCGGTATGACGCGCCGGATGCGACTTCTGGTTCCCTTGACCGGACATTGTGGTCAAGATTCATCTTTCATGCCAGCAAAGCCGAAAATAGTACGACGGATGGCTACGAGGTCGTGTTTTCCGTTGGCGAGCAGGGGGAATCCGTCGAGCACCTCCAGCGCGCGCGGCGCCGCGTAGCCCGGCAGCGTCTCCTTGACCGCGGCACGCAGCTCCCCGAGCGTCGGCGGCGCCGCGGGATCGGCCGGGACGACGACCGCGACCACCTCCTCACCCCACTCCGGGTGCGGCCGTCCCATGACCACCGCGTCGCGTACCGCCGGGTGGCGCGTGAGCACCCCGGCGACGGGCCCGGCGGCGACCTTACGGCCGCCGGTGTTGATGACGTCGTCCGCGCGGCCGAGCACGAGCAGTCTGCCGTCCCGGAACTCTCCCACATCTGTAGTGACGTACCAGCCGCCTTCGAGGTTCGACGGCGCCGTCCCGAGCCGGTACCCGGAGAACAGCACCGGCCCCCGGATCCTGACGCGTCCGCCGGGCCCGATCGCCGCCTCCACGCCGTCCAGCGGCACGCCGTCGTACACGCACCCGCCGCAGGTCTCGCTCATGCCGTACGTCGTCACGACCCGCGTGCCGGCCTGCCGGACGAGGTCAGGCGGCGCGGCGGCGCCGCCGAGCAGCACGGTGCGGAACCGCGACAGGCCGGCGCCGTGGTCGAGCAGGCGCCGCAGCTGCGTCGGCACCAGGGACACGTGGTCGGCGCCGCTCGCGGCGACCGCGGCGGGGGAGAAGCGCTCATGGATCAGCGGCTCGGTCCCGGAGAGCACCGACCGGACCAGGACCTGCAGCCCCGAGACGTGCGACGGCGGCAGGCAGCACAGCCAGCGTTCCCCCGGCCGGGCCCCGAGCCGCCGCAGGGACGCCTCCGCCGAGGCGATCAGCGCGGCGGCGGAAAGCTCCACCCCTTTAGGGGTGCCGGTGGACCCGCTCGTCGCGATGATCACCGCCGTGCCCGGCGCCGCGGCCACGCCGCCGGGGTAGGCCCTGGTGCCCTCCGGTGTGACCACATGGGTGGGCCGCAGCTCCGCGAGCACCGCGCGCAGCGCCGGGCCCGGCAGCCCCGGGTCGAGCGGCAGCACGGCGGGGCCCTCGCCGCCGAGCGCCAGGCGTATCCGGTCGGCGAGGCCGCCGCCGGGGGGTGCCACCACCGCGTGCACAGGCCGCTCACTCACGGTCGTAAGGTTAGTCCCGTCGTATGCACGCCCCCGCCCGAGTCGCCGGCCGGGCGACGCGCAGGTGAGCGCAGGTGAGTGAGGAGCGAGTGTGACCGTGAGCACTGTCGACTGGAAGCGGTCCGGTGACTACGAGGACATCATCTACGAGACCGGCGAAGGCATCGCGAAGATCACCATCAACCGTCCCGAGCGGCGCAACGCCTTCCGCCCCACCACGCTGTTCGAGCTCCGTGCCGCCTTCGAGGCCGCACGGGACGACGGCGAGGTCGGTGTGATCATTCTCACCGGCGCCGGCACCGAGGCGTTCTGCTCCGGCGGCGACCAGAAGATCCGCGGCGACGACGGCTACGTCGGCCCGGACGGCATCGGCCGCCTCAACGTCCTTGATCTGCAGATCCAGATCCGCCGCCTGCCGAAGCCGGTCGTCGCCATGGTCGCCGGGTACGCGGTCGGCGGCGGCCACGTGCTCCACGTCTGCTGCGACCTCACCATCGCCGCCGACAACGCCGTCTTCGGGCAGACCGGCCCCAAGGTCGGCTCGTTCGACGGCGGGTACGGCGCGTGGCTGCTCGCCGAGACCGTCGGCCTGAAGAAGGCCCGCGAGATCTGGTACCTGTGCCGTTTCTACAACGCGGCCGAGGCCGAGGCCATGGGCCTGGTCAACAAGGTCGTGCCGCTGGCCGAGCTGGAGGCCGAGACCGTCCAGTGGTGCCGCGAGATGCTGGACAAGTCGCCGCTGGCGCTGCGCATGCTCAAGGGTGCCATCAACGCGGTCAGCGACGGCGCCGCCGGCATGCAGCAGTTCGCCGGGGACGCCACGCTGCTGTACTACATGAGCGAGGAGGCGCAGGAGGGCCGTGACGCGTTCAAGGAGAAGCGGCGTCCCGACTTCTCCAGATTCCCCCGCCGTCCCTAGATGACCTGTCTGCCCGTGCCCGCGACCCGGCGTCCCCGCCGGGCCCGTGGCGCGGCCGTGCCCGAGGAGGGCAGGTGAACCCCGCGACCGCGCTGTCGTCCGTGCTGGTCGACGAGCTGGTGCGCTGCGGCCTGACCGAGGTGGTGCTGGCCCCCGGGTCCCGCTCCGCGCCGCTGGCCATCGCCGCGCACGCCGACCCCCGGGTCCGCCTGCACGTGCGCGTCGACGAGCGGTCGGCGTCTTTCCTCGCGCTCGGCCTGGCCCGCAGGTCCGAGCGTCCGGTCGCGCTGGTGTGCACGTCGGGGACCGCCGCCGCCAACTTCCACCCGGCGGTGATCGAGGCCCACGAGTCCGGGGTGCCGCTGCTGGTGCTGACCGCCGACCGGCCGCCTGAACTGCGCGACACCGGTGCCAGTCAGACCATCGACCAGATCAAGATGTACGGCGGCGCGGTCCGCTGGTTCGCCGAGGTCGGCGTGCCGGAGGACCGTCCCGGCCAGGTGGCCTACTGGCGCTCGCTCACCTGCCGCGCCTACCAGCGGTCCCTCGGCCCCGGCGACCCGGGGCCCGTGCACCTCAACCTGGCGTTCCGCGAGCCGCTGATCCCCGACGGGGACGACACCTGGAGCGAGCCGCTCACCGGCGCGGCCTCCGGTCCGTGGGTGCGCTCCCGCGTGGCGCCGCCGTCGGCGGGCCTGCACGTCGCGCCGACGCGGCGCGGGGTGCTCGTCGTCGGCGACGGCGCCGCCAACGTCCGCCGGTACGTCGCCGCCGCCGGCATGGCGGGCTGGCCGGTGCTGTCGGAACCCACCGGCGGCGCGCGGTACGGCGACCACTCCATCTCGGCGTACCACTTCCTGCTCGGCATCCCGGAGTTCGCCGACGCGCACGTGCCGGACGTCGTGGTCACGCTCGGCCGGCCCACGCTGTCCCGGCCGCTGCTCGGCTGGCTCGGCCGCGCGGGGGAGCACATCGTGGTGAGCCCGGACATGTCCCGCTGGCCGGACCCGAGCCGGTCGGCCACCCAGGTCGCCCCCGCCGTGGAGATCCCGGTCGCCGCGGGGGACGACTCCTGGCTGCGGTCCTGGCGGTCGGCCGAGGCCGCCGCGCGGGACGCCGTGGACGCCGTGCTCGACGACTCCGGCATCAGCGAGCCGCGCCTGGCCCGCGACCTGGCCGAGGCGCTGCCCAACAACGCTTTGCTGTTCTGCGCGTCCTCCATGCCGATCCGCGACCTGGACCAGGCCATGCGGCCCCGCCGCGGCCTGCGGCTGCTCGCCAACCGCGGCGCGGCCGGCATCGACGGCCTGGTGTCGTCCGCGGTCGGCGCCGCGCTCGCGCACAACGGCCCCTCCTACGCGCTGCTCGGCGATCTCGCGTTCCTGCACGACCAGAACGGCCTGATCCTCGGCCCGCGCGAGCCGCGTCCCGATCTGTGCCTGGTCGTGGTCAACAACGACGGCGGCGGCATCTTCTCGCTGCTGCCGCAGGCCGGGCTCACCGCGCCGTTCGAACGGGTCTTCGGCACGCCGCACGGCGTCGACCTCGCCTACGTCGCCGCGGCGACCGGCACCCCGTACACGTTGCTCACCTCCGCCGGCGACCTGCCGAAGGCCATCAGAGGCGAAGGACCGCGTATGGTCGAGGTCCGCACCGACCGCGCCGAGAACGCCGCGGTGCACGTGGCGATGCGTGAGGCCGCGCAGGAGGCGGTGCTGGCTTTTCTCACGGCGACCGGCGAGTCGGAGCATCTCACCACATAGGCTGTGAGCCATGCATGTCGACGAATGGCTGCGGGCCATCGATCCCCTATGGATCTGTGCGCTCGTCGGGATGGTCATCGGCCTGGAGAGCCTCGGCATCCCGCTGCCCGGCGAGGTGGTGCTGGTCAGCGCGGCGCTGCTGTCGGCGCAGCACGTCGTCAACCCCCTGTGGGTCGGGGTCTGCGCGAGCGTCGGCGCGATCATCGGCGACTCCATCGGGTACGCCATCGGCCGCAAGGGCGGCCAGCCGCTGTTCGACCGGCTCGGCAGGCGGTTCCCCAAGCACTTCGGCCCCGCGCACCTGCAGAAGGCCAGGGAGTCGTTCGACAAGTGGGGCATGTGGGCCGTGTTCTTCGGCCGGTTCATCGCGTTGCTGCGCATCCTCGCCGGGCCGCTCGCCGGCGCGCTGCGCATGCCGTACTGGCGTTTCCTTGTCGCCAACGTGCTCGGCGGCATCCTGTGGGCCGGCGGCACCACCGCGGTGATCTACTACCTCGGCATCGTGGCCGAGCGGTGGCTCAAGGGCTTCTCCTGGGTCGGCCTGGTGGTCGCCGTCCTGTTCGGCATCGGCACCACGCTGTACATCAAGCGCCGCGCCACCCGCGCCGCCGCCGCGCACACCGCGGACGCGAGCGACACCGGCGACGCCGAGGAGCCGGCGCCGCCGGACCCGGCCGCCAAGGCGGTTCCCGAGGCGGCCGGCTAGGCGTCACCACTGCGTCTCGCCGGGGCCTGGCATCACCGGGTCCTGCGGCGTTCCGTGACGCCGCGCACCCTTTCCGTGATTACGCGAAACAAAGACGTAACACATATTGATTGACGGTTAATCTCGCTGGTCCGCGGGGTTACCCCGGAATCCTCTGTCGTGTCCGTCCCAAAAGCGGAACGAGTGTCGAAAAGAGGCCGTACTCCGGCGGACAGTAAATACTCACCATCGCGGGCCTGACTGTTCTTGTAAACATGCTGACAGTGACGCCTGCCTGCTCAGGAAGGCCATCTTACGCGCCGAGGCGCGAGGGAGAGTCGATTCCTGTTCGGCCGTCATTCGATCCGGTGATTTCGGACCCATCGGCCGGATGGACGGGTCCCCTGGCCCTGTTTAGCGTGGTTCTCGTCACCGATATGGCCCGCTCCCGCGGGTGAGAATGGGAGAGCAGATGGCGACAGAAGAACCGCTCCGCCTCGATCTGGACACGCTCGACGTGATGACGGTCGAGCTCCCCGGCGAGGACCTCGTGAAGGCCCTCGGCATGGGCCTCGGCAACACCGAGGTAGGCGCTTCGGGTATCACCGGCCGTACCAGCTGGCTCATCTGAGCGTCCCGGACATGGTCTCGACGCGTCGTGGCCTGCCGGGACGCGTCGAGATCGGCGCGCCGGGACGCACGGCGGACGCGGCAGTGGTCGCCAGGGCCGCCGCGCTGCCGGTGGCGGCGCTCGCGCAGCTGAGATGCGCGGCCACATGGCGGAGCGTCCAGGAGATCCTCGCGGTCCGCGACCGGCTGGCCGCCGAGGGGAGGCGGCTGGCGGGGGAACTCGAACCGGTGATCGGCGCGGCAGGCCCGGGCCCGGTGCGGCCGGCGCTGGTGGCGTTGCGGCGCGCGCTGTACAACGCGAAGCGGCCGGGACGCCGCGCCTGGCCGGTGGAGATCGGCCACGGCCTCGATCCACGCGTCGCGGCCTGGGTCGCGGACCTCGACCGGCACGACGCGCTCGTCACGCGGCTGCCCGGCCTGCTCGACCAGGAGCGCCGGGACGCCGGCGAGGCGCTGCGCCGGTGGGCCGGCACCGACGCGTTCCGCTTCGGCGTGCTCCAGGCGGGACCGGAGATGTCGGCCGCGCTGAGCCGCTGGCTGGCCGGGCCGGCCGGCGGCGTACCGCCGCGCCAGGTCGCGCTACGGCTCACCCGCTATCTGGCCCGCGTGGTGGCGAAGACCAGCCCGCACGCGACCTTCATGATGGCGGCGCTCGGCGAGTGGAGCGACGACGGCGAGCCGGTCCGCTGGGACGGGCCCTGGGAGTGGCGCGGCGCGGTCGAGCCGAACGTGCCGCTGCTGCTCGGCCTGCTCACCGGCCTCGCGCGAACCGACGACACGCTCGCGGCCCTCTTCGACGTGCGGCCCAACCCGAGCCTCGACGAGGACGACGGCCGCCTTTGGTACCTGACCGGCCAGGAGGACGTCTACCGCGGCGTCGCCGCGTCCGAGCCGCTCCGGCGGCTGCTGAGCCCGCCGCACGACGATCTGCGTGTCCGGGCCGGCGGCGCGTTCGGCCGGCTGGCCGGCCTCGGCGTGCTGGAGCTCCGTCCCCCGGTCGCCGACCAGGCCGCCGCGCATCTCGCCGGCCTGGCCGACCGGCTCGGCACGCATCCGGCAGGCAAGGCACTGGCCGCCGCGCAGGAGGCGCTCACCCGTTACCCGGAGGCGGCCGGCGTGCCGGAACGTGAGGCGCTGCGGCGTGAGGTCCGGTCCGCGTTCGCCGCGCTGGCGGGAAACGACGCCGACCGCCTGCCTGATCGCAACCTCTTCCACGAGAACGCCGTGCTCACCACCCCCGGACCGTGGCTCGGCCTTGCCGCCTGGCGTCCCGCTCTCCGCGATCTGCACGTGATCACCGATTTCGCGGCCGTGTTCGACCGGGACGGCGTCGCGAGGCTGCTCGCCGCCGACCTGTTCGCGGAGTGGTTCGGCCCCGGCGAGCAGGTGCCGTTCGGCCGGTTCCACCGGACGCTCGCGGAGCGGACCCACCGAGCGGCCCCCGGCACCCCGGCCGGCGAGCTGCACGCGCTCATGTACCCGTGGCAGGAGCGGCCCCCGGCCGGCCGCACCCCCGCCGTTCCCCGGCTCGGCGAACTCCAGGACGCCAGGACCGCGGCGCTGGCCGCGGTACGCGGGCCGCTGCGCGAGACCCCCGGCACACTGACCATCGATCCGGAGGTGCTGGCCGGCTCGGCGGCCGGCCGCCCCGCGTTCGTCCGTCCGGTGGGGTCGCTGTCCTGTTTCGTGCAGACGATCGGCCCGCCGGACGGCACGCCGGTACGCCTGGTGCTGAACGGTCTCGGCCCGGGGCACGGCGCGATGCGCAGCCGCGTGCACCGCCTGCTGCGGGTCGCCGGCGTTCCGGTGGGGGAGAACCGCCTCCTCGGTACGGAACGCGGCACGCCGGTGGAGATCACCGGGCTGTTCGGCAGCAACGTCAACCTGCGTTCCCCGGTGGCGGCCCAGGAGCTCGGCTATCCAGGCGCGGTTCCGCGTGGTCCGGACACGTGCGCCATGGGGGACCTCGCGGTCCGGCACGAGCCCGGTGGCCTCGTCCTGACGCACATGACGTACGGCACCCGGCTCATGCCGGTGTACACGGGAATGGTCGCTCCCATGCTGCTGCCGCGTACGGCACGCCTGTTGCTGCAGGTCTTCGGTGACATGCCGAGCCCCGTGACGGACCTGGAGTCGGTCTTCTCCCCGCGGCCCGAGTCCGTGCCGTCCCACGTCGTGCGCAGGGGCCGGGTGACGGTCGGCCGGGTCACCGTGGCGCGGGTCGCCTGGTATGTCCCGAGTCGCCAGATCCCGCGCCGGGGCAAAGGCGACTCGGAGGCGGCACACCTGCTGGCGCTCGCCGGGTGGTTCGCCTCTCACGGCCTGCCGGAACGGTGTTTCGTCTCCTCGTCGGCCCCCGGCACACAGGTCCGCGAGCGGCTGCGCCTCGCGCGGCACGCCAAACCGACATATCTCGATCTGGCCGACCCCGCGCTGGTCGCGCTGTTCGACCGAGGGCTGGACACCAGCGGGCCGATGGTCGTCTTCCATGAGCTGCTGCCGGACTTCGAGGCGGCCGTCGTCATCGCCGGCGGCGGCGAGCGGTCCGGCGAGCGGCCCGGCGAGCGGCCCGGCGAGCACCGCCATGTGACCGAGTACGTGGTCGAGGTGAACCATGACTGAGGCCATGACCGACCGCTGGATCTCGCTGCACGCCTTCCACCGGGCCGGCACCGACCTGCTGCTCACCACGGCCGTCGACGGTCTGGTCGGAGAGCTGGATCCGCGGCTGGAGGGGTTCTTCTTCCTGCGGTACTGGGAGGGCGGCCCGCATCTCCGGCTCCGCCTGCTGCCGCGTGACGCCGGCGACGCCGCGACGATCGGGAAACGTGCCACCGCCGTACTGGAGGAGCACCTCGTGGCGCATCCGTCGGCCGGCACCTGGGACCGTGAGCACTACGCGCTGCTGGCGCGGGAGTTCGCGCGGCGCGAGGGCCTGGCCGCGTACGACGAACGGCTTCGTCCCGACGACCACGTCGAGGCCGTCGCCTACCGGCCGGAGTACGCGACGTTCGGCGGGCCGGAGGCCGTCACGGCCGTCGAACGGCACTTCACCGACTCCAGCCGGATCGCGCTGGCGATCCTGCGCGCCGAGCCCGACCACCGGCGGCGCCTCGGCCACGCTCTCGCCGCGACGATGCTCACCCTCATGGCCGGGGAACCCGACCCTCGCCGCCTCGGCCTTCTGCTGACCCGGGAACGCGGCCGCTGGGATCCGGCTCCGGCTCGCGCACGGCAGGCGGAGATCTTCGCGAGCCGGCGCGAAGCCCTCGTCGCACAGGCCGAGCGCTGCCGAGCCGTCGCCTCCCGCGCCGTCATGTCCGGGGACCACCCACCGGCCGGCCGTGCCGGTGGGCCGCCTCCGCAGGAATCTCACGCCGGGGCCTGGTGGCGGTCGATCGGCACCCTGCGGCGGCGGCTCGACGCGCTCCGGCGGGCCGGCCGCTTCGGTCCGGCCCGACAGGACACGAGCCTCCGTGTCCCCGGTGGTCCTCGCCTTGACGGCCCCGCCGACGCGGCACGGGACGACGTCCTGATCGTGCTGGACCGGTGCGTCCACCTGTTCTGCAACCGGCTCGGCCTGTCGATCGCCGAAGAGGCGCACCTGCGGTACCTGAGCGCCGCCACCCTGCAGGCGCAGGCGCGGAAAGAGGAGAGGCCATGAGTGACGTCACCTGGCGCGCCGTCCAGATCCGGTACTACGACCAGGACAAGGACGGCCTGATCCTGGACTGCGTCCGGCCGCTCCTGCGGCGCCTGGACGGCCTGGTCCAGCGGCCGTACATCGTCCGCCACTGGCGCCAGGGCCCTCACCTGCGGCTCAACTTCCGAGCGGCCACGGGGGACTGGGACCGCGAGATCCTCCCTGCCGCCACCGAGGCGATCACCCGGTATCTGCGTGAGCACCCGTCCACCACCCGCCTCGACGAGCACGAGCATCTCGCCGCGCACCGCCTGCTCGCCGTGCGGGAACACGAGACCGGGCCGCTGTCGCCGTGGTACCCGGACAACTCCCTGCAGACCGAGCCGTACGACGACCGGCTGCGCGTCTTCGGCGGCCAGGTGCTGGCGGACCTGATCGACGAGGCCGCCGCGGAGAGCACCAGGCTCGCGTTCGGCACGCTCGACCGGGTCCGGCGGGGCGAGCTCGCGCTGTTCACGGCCGTCATCGACCTCATGGTCGCCGTGGCCCACGTGAGCGTCCCCCCGATCGCCCGCGGGTACATGTCGTACCGCTCGCACGTCGAGGCGGCCGCCTCGTGCTGCGAGGACCGCGACGCGCTCATGGCGGCGTTCGAGGCCCGGTACCGCCAGAACGCCAGGCAGATGCGCGCGACGGTGACCGGCGTGGTCGCGGCGATCGACGCCGGCGACCCGCCGCCGCACGTACGCGACTGGATCGCCTTCACCCGCCGCCAGAAGGAGACGGCTCTCCCGCTGCTGGCCCGTAAGGAGATCGACCTGGACTTCCCCGACCAGCCCGTGGTCCAGCGCCACCCCGTCGGCTATTTCGACGTGCTCATGTCCACCGGCCGGTTCCGGAGCGAGGTTCTCGAATCGGACTGGTTCCTCGCTCATCGCCTCGTGGTCAACATGCTCTACGCGCACCTGGCCCGGCTCGGTGTCACCGCGATCCAGCGGCACCTGTTCTGCCATCTGATCGCCTCGGCGGTGGAGGAGGAGTACGGGGTGTCTCCGTTGGAGAAGGCGCGCGACTACCTCCTCAGCCAGAACTCCGGCTGATCTACTTTGTAAAAGGCACCTGGGTGGTCACGACCCCTGTCCGCCTGCTGCCGGACCTCCGTCACCCGGCCGGCTGTCCCGGTTCAGCGCTCGATGAGCGTGACCTCCAGCGAGTAGTGCGTGGCACGGTAGACATGCGACCCGTGCTCCACGGCCCGTCCCTGGTCGTCGTAGGTGGTGCGCGTCATGGTGAGCAGGGGAGCGCCGCGCCGCTCGTCCAGCAGCCGGGCCTCGACGTTGGTGGCGGCCTTGGCCCCGATGCGCTGGTTCGCGACGCGCATGCGGACCCCGGCGGCGCGCAGCAGCTCGTACAGCCCGCGTTCCTCCAGTGCCTGCGCGGTGAGCGGCCCGAGCCCGGCGGGCAGCCAGTTGTGCAGCACCGCCAGCGGCTCCCCTGAGGCGTACCGCACCCGTTCGACCCGCACCACCGGCGTGCCGGCCGCGACCCCGAGCACCGCGGCGATCGCGTCGTCGGCCCCCACCGCCTCCAGTGCCAGCACCCGCGTTCCCGGCTCCTGCCCGGCGCGCCGCAGGTCGTCGTACAGGCTGGTCAGCTCCACCGACCGCTTCACCTGTCCGTGCACGACCTGCGTGCCGACGCCGCGTTTGCGCACCAGCAGGCCCTTGTCCACGAGGTACTGGATCGCCTGCCGGATCGTGGGCCGTGACAGCCCGAGCCGGTCCGCCAGCAGTATCTCGTTGTCCAGCCGCGCACCCGGCCCCAGTTCGCCCCGCTTGATCGCCTCGGCGATCTGCTCGGCCACCTGGAAGTACAGCGGCACCGGGCTCGACCGGTCGAGATCGATGTCGAGTCGAGTGCTCATCGCGTACTCCCGGCTCCGTGACCGACCGCTTACGGTGAGAGGCTAGCGGACGTCAGAATGTCCTGACAAATTCTGACCCAAGTGAACCGTGCAGGTCAGGAAGACCCCTTATGCCGCGGCACACGGAGCGGAACGGGTCGCGGACGCCGGCCGGTGAGCGGGGCCGTGGCGTGCGGCGCGGGCCGCCGGCTCAGCCCTCCAGGGCCTGGCGCATCACGCGGAACTTGGCCTGGGCCTCGGCGAGCTCGGCGGCGGGGTCGGAGTCGCGCATGATGCCGCAACCGGCGAACAGGCGTGCGGTGGGGCCGGTGATCTCGGCGCTGCGCAGGGCGATGCCCCATTCGCCGTCGCCGCGCGCGTCGATCCAGCCGACCGGGCCGGCGTAGCGGCCGCGGTCCATGCCTTCGAGCCGGCGGATGACGTCGAGGGCCACGGCGGTGGGGGTGCCGCCGACGGCGGCCGTGGGGTGCATGGCGGCGACGACGTCGAGCACGGAGGCGCCGTCGGACAGGCGGCCGTGCACCCGGCTGGCCAGGTGCTGGACGTTGGGGAGGGTCAGCAGTTCCGGTTCGTCGGGGACGGTCAGCTCCGCGCACAGGGGGGCGAGCGCGTCGCGGACCGAGGCGACGGCGCAGACGTGCTCGTGGCGGTTCTTGGGGGAGTCGAACAGGGCCTGGCCGCGTTCCTTGTCCTCGGCGGGGGTGGCGCCTCTGGCGGTGGTGCCGGCGAGGACAAGGGACTCGATGGCCTGGCCGGTGTGGCGCACCAGGAGTTCGGGGGTGGCGCCGACCAGGCCGTCGCAGGAGAACGTGTAGCACTCGGGGTAGGCGCGGGCCAGGCGGTCCAGCAGCAGCCGTACGTCGATGTCGCGTTCGGTGGTGGCGACGAGGTCGCGGGCGAGCACGACCTTCTCCAGCCGTCCCGACCGGATCTCGCCGACGGCGCGGGCCACCGCGTGCTCCCACTCCGGCGCGGTGCGCGAGCCGTCGGCGTACAGCACGCCGCCGGGGCTCTCGGGTGGGGCCATCAGGTCGATGGGGGGGTCGCCGACGGTGGTCAGCCACGCGCGGCCGTCCCGGCGGCCGAGCACGATGCGAGGGACGACGAGCACCGAACCGGCGGAGGCCGGGTCGAAGGTGAACGAACCAAACGCGACCGGACCCGAGCCGGGGACCAGGACGTCGTCCTCGACGCGGGTCCCGGCGAACACGCGCGCCAGCCAGCGGCGTGCCCAGTCGAAGCGTCCCGCACCCGGCGGCACCGTGGCTCTGGCCGCCTCTCCCCAGGCGACCAGGCCGTCCCCCTGGTGGATCCAGGCGTACGGGGGTGCCTGCGGCAGGCGGGCGACCAGGTCCTCCGGGTCGTGAACGGGAATGGTGCGAACCAGCGGGGGGCGGGTCATCCCGAGCGCGACACTCACCTTGCCCACCTTATGCGGAAACTGAACACGTTCGACATCGGGGGCACCTCTCACAGCCGGGTGGGGGGAAGGTGATGTCGGGCCGTCTCCGGCTGCACACGCGCTCCTGCCCTGTCAAGCCGCGATAGGAACTTGGTCAACGGTAGCAACGCCTTGCTCAGAGGTAATAGAGCAGGTCGTCGCCGATCTCTACCTTGGGTGCTCGTTCTTCCGATCTCTCCCGTAGATCGTGTCCCAGGTGAGGTGCCCATGGTCAAAAGGATCGCGTTCGTGCTCGCCGCCGCGGTGGCGGGGGCTCCGGGTACGGCGGTGGCGCTCGCCGCCGACCCGGTCCCGCCGGTGATGGCGGCGCTCGGCGACTCGATCAGCGCGGGGTTCAACGCCTGCGGCTGGTACGTCTCGTGCACCTCGCGGTCCTGGTCGGCGGGTGACCACCCGGGGGTGAACAGCCACTACCTGCGGCTGCTGGCCCTCGGCCCGGCCATCAAGGGCCACAACCGCAACTTCGCGGTCCCCGGGTCGACCAGCGCCGACATGGCCGCGCAGGCGCAGAAGGCCGTGGCCGCCAAGGCCGGGTACGTCACGCTGCTGATCGGCGCGCAGGACGCGTGCGTGGCGAGCGAGTCCAAGATGACCCCGGTGGCGACCTACCGCGCGCGCATCGACCGCGCGCTGGCGGTGCTCGCGCCGTCCGGGGCGAAGGTGTTCGCGGCCAGCATCCCCGATCTGAAGCGGCTGTGGCGCATCGGCAAGGACAACGTCCTGGCCAAGTCGTTCTGGGCGATCGGCGGCATCTGCCCCACAATGCTGGCCAATGCCGGTTCCGACGCCAAGAAGGACAAGGCGCGCCGCGACCGTGTGCGTGAGCGGGTGCAGGAGTACAACGCGCAGATGGCCGAGGCCTGCGCGGCGTACGGCCCCGGCTGCCGGTACGACGGCGGCGCGGTTTTCTCCTACCCGTTCACGCTGGACCACGTGAGCAAGTGGGACTTCTTCCACCCCAACGCCGACGGCCAGCGGGCCCTGGCGCAGGCGACGTTCACGAACGGCTTCTCGTTCGACCGCTCGCCGCTGGCCCGCGAGGACCCTCTGGCACAGCGCAAGCCCGAGCAGGACGCGCCGGAACAGCGGACGCCGCCGGAGGAGGAGCCGGTGCCGCCCCCTTCGCCGTCCGCGACACCAAAACCGTCCCTGCCGGCCGACGGCGCGATCGCGCAGTGGCCCGCCGCCGGTTGGAGCACTCAGTGATCTACATCGTAAAGGCGCCAGGTGGAGATCAGATTCCCTTGGCAATTTCCAACCCCGTCACCCACGAGGTGGCAGTGGCGGCACGGTGAGACGCGGCCGGTCGGCCGGGTTGGGGGTGTGCGGGGGACGTTCGGCCAGGGCCTCCAGCGCGAGATCGACGGCGCGTTCCAGCTGGGAGTCGACGCCGGTGGCGTACTCCTGCGGGGTGATGTCCACCTCGACGTCGGGGTCGGTGCCGTAGTTCTCCACGCGCCAGCCGACGTCGTCGAAGGCGAAGGAGAACTCCGGCTGGGTCGTGACGGTGCCGTCGGCGAGCCGGTGACGGGGCCAGATGCCGATGACGCCGCCCCAGGTGCGTTTGCCGACCAGGGGGCCGAGCTTGAGCAGTTTGAAGGTGTGGCTGAAGATGTCGCCGTCGGAGCCGGCGAGCTCGTTGGTGATGGCGACCATCGGGCCGCGGGGTGACTCGGCGGGGTAGGGCTCCGGCACCCCCCAGCGGGGGAAGTCGTAGCCGAGTCTGCGGCGGGCGAGTTTCTGCAGGAGCAGGCCGGAGACGTGGCCGCCGCCGTTGAAGCGGACGTCCACCACCAGGCCCTCGCGGTCGTGCTCGGCGAGGAAACCGCGGTGGAACTCGGCGTAGCCGAGCGGGCCCATGTTGGGGATGTGCAGGTAGCCGACGCGGCCGCCGGTGCGTTCGTGGACGCGGGCCCGGTTGGTCTCCACCCAGTCGCGGTAGCGGGCCGGTTGTTCGTCGGACATGGCCTTGACGGTGACGGTGCGCGGTGGGGTGTCACCGCGCCTGACGGTGAGTTCGATCTCCTGGTCGGCCTGGTTGACCAGGAGGCGAGCGGGGCCTTCGGGGGTGGTGGCGGGCTGGCCGTTGACGGCGGTGACCGTGTCGCCTGGTCGTATGCCGAGGCCTGGACGGTTGAGGGGGGAGGTGGCTTCGGGGTCCCAGGGGTCGCCGTGGACGATGTGGGTGATGACGTGCGCGCCGTCGCGGTACTCGGTGTCGGCGCCGAGCAGGCCCTGCCAGTAGTGGGGGCTTTCGCGGTATTCGCCGCCTGCTTCGTAGGCGTGGGAGGTGCCGAGTTCGCCGTGGAGTTCCCAGAGCAGGTCGGAGAACTCGCCGCGGGTGGTGATCTTGTCGACGAGGGGGAGGTAGCGGCGGTAGACGCCGTCCCAGTCGATTCCGGCCATGTCCTCGGCCCAGAAGTGCTCGCGCTGGAGGCGCCAGGCCTCGCGGAACATCTGGCGCCATTCGGCGTCGGGGAGCACGGAGACCTTGACGCGGTGCAGGTCGATCCAGCCGGAGGTGCGGGTGGTGGCGTCGTCGTCGGGGGGTGTGTCGCCGGCTTTGACGACGCGCAGGCGGTTGCCTGAGCGCAGGAGCAGGGTGGTGCCGTCGTGGCCGAGGCGGAAGTCGGTGACGTCGCCTGTGATGGTGTCGACTTTGTGTTTGCGCAGGTCGTACGCCTGGAGGGTGGCGCCGGTGTGGTCGGCGTACTCGTCGGCGCGGCTGCCGGTGACCTGGTGGACGGTGAACAGCACTTTGTCCTTGAGACCGGCGATGCGGTGGTAGCGGCCTTCGGGGACGGGGAAGGCGATGACGCGCCGTTCGATGCCGTCCAGGTCGATGCGCAATCCTTCGTCGCCGGCGTCGTTCCCGGACTCGTCGCCGGTCTGGTCCTCGGTGTCGTCCGCCGGGGTGCCGGCGTCGTCCTGGCCGGGTTCGCCGGTGGATGTCTTCTTGCCGTCGTCGCCGGTGAGGGGCTGGGGTTCGGGGACGAACGGTGAGGGGACGTCGTGGCGGAGGGTGACGGCGTAGGGGCGGGTGCCGAGGGGGAAGCCGAGGTCGAACTGCAGGGCGTCGTAGACGGGGTTGAAGACGCGTTCGCCGATGAAGTAGAGGTAGCGGCCTTCGGGGTCGAAGGCGGGCATGCCGTCGCGGAGGACGGGGCGGGTGACGCGGTGGGTCCGGCCGGTCGTGGTCTGGTAGAGCTTGATGGCCGTGGTCTGGGCCGATTCGGGGCAGGCGTAGGCGAGCCAGTCGCCGTCGGGGGACCAGGTGAGGCCGGTGATGCGGGAGTAGGGGCTGTGGTCGGCGACGGTGAGGGTGGGTTGATCGCCGGGTCCGGCGGGGAGGTCGATGACGAGCAGTTGGTTGCGGTGGTTGGCGAGTGCGACGCGGTCGGCGCCGGGTGACACCTCCAGGTTGATGGCGCGGCCGGTGTCGAGGCCGGTGAGGCGGATGGGGTCGGCGCTGCCGTCGGCGGTGAGCACGACGAGGGTTTCCCATTCGGTGTCGTCGCTCGCGGCGGCGATGAGCCGGTCGTGGCCGGGGAGCCAGCTGAGCAGGCGGTAGCGGACGCCGTCGGGTTCGCCGTGCTGGCGTACGGGGCCTTCCCAGTTGCCGAACGAGTAGGCCTTGCCGCGGGTGGTGACGGCGAGGCCGCTGCCGTCGGGGGCGAGGCGCGCGCTGTCGAGGTAGCGCGCGGCGGAGGCGAAGCGGCGGTTGCGCTGGGTGCGTGAGCTGCCGAGTCTCACGTCGAGGCGCCGGGGTTCGCCTTCGGCGGGGTCGAGGAGGTAGAGGTCACCCGCGGAGTGGTAGACGAGGCGGGTGCCGTCGCTCGAGAGGTTGCGTGCGTAGTATTCGCCGTGGTCGGTGTGGCGGCGCAGGCCGGTGCCGGTGGGGGTGCAGGAGTAGACGTTGCCGATGCCTTCGTGGTCGGACAGGAAGTAGACGCGGTCGCCGGCCCAGCAGGGGGAGGCGAGGTTGCCGGCGAGGGCGATGAGCCTGGCGAAGTTGCCGTCGCCTTCTCTGTCGATCCACAGGTCGCCGACGGTGCCGCCGCGGTAGCGCTTCCATCGTGCGGGGTCGGCGGTGTTGCGGCCGAGGACGACGGCGCCGCCGGGGCCGTAGGCGATGGTGTTGGCGGGGCCGTGGGGGAGTGGCCGGGTGTGTCCTTGTGTGTCCACGCGGTGGAGGTGTTTGCGGCGGTTGAACGGCTGGCGTGCGTCGCTGGCGTAGATGACGTCGCCGTCGGGGGACCAGGTGGTGACGGTGCAGAGTGCCGCGTCGTAGGTGAGGCGGCGTGCGGGGCCGCCGTCGGCGGGCATGATGTAGACCTCTTCGGGTCCTTCTTCGCAGCCGACGAACGCGAGCAGGCCGCCGTCCGGTGAGAACCGGGGGTAGGTGGCCTCGGCGAGTCCGGCGGTGAGGCGGTGGGCCCGTCCTCCTTGGCTGGACACCGTCCACAGGTCGTCTTCGGCGGTGAACGCCACCAAATCCTCGAAGATCGCGGGAAACCGGATATATGCGGACATCGATCCTCACGTTCGTTCCGGAGCGTTCTGCACTGCTGGCGGCCATCTTTCCGGCTGCACGCCTCCTCGTGGTAACCGCACCCCTACATTCCGCCGCCTTCCATGATCCGCCGCCGCGGTCGCCACGTCGAGGCCCCGGCCGGTGACGCGCCTTGGAGGTGTCCCGGCGCGTCACCGGCCACCGGCGTGAACGGTCAGTGGGCCGGTGAGAGGTAATCCCTGAGGTGCCGGGCCGTGAGGGTGGCGGCGCCGGCGACCAGGTCGGCCGGGGTGCCGGTGAAGACGACGTGGCCGCCGTCGTGACCGGCGCCGGGGCCGAGGTCGATGATCCAGTCGGCGTGGGCCATGACGGCCTGGTGGTGTTCGATGACGACGACGGTGTTGCCGGTGTCGACAAGGCGGTCCAGCAGCGCCAGCAGGCGGTCCACGTCCGCCAGGTGCAGGCCCGTGGTGGGTTCGTCCAGGACGTACACGGCGGACTTCTCGGCCATGTGGATGGCCAGCTTGAGGCGCTGGCGCTCGCCGCCGGACAGCGTGGTGAGGGGCTGGCCGAGGCTGATGTAGCCGAGGCCGACGTCGGCGAGACGGTTGAGTATGGTCCTCGCGGGGCCGGAGGTGAAGAAGTCGCGGGCCTCGGCGATCGGCATCAGCAGGACCTCGCTGATGTTCTTGCCGTTCAGTGTGTGGGTGAGCACCTCGGGGGTGAAGCGCCTGCCTTCGCATTCTTCGCAGACCGACGCGACCCCGGCCATCATCGCCAGGTCGGTGTAGACCAGGCCGAGGCCCTTGCAGGTGGGGCACGCGCCTTCGGAGTTGGCGCTGAACAGGGACGCCTTGACGCCGTTGGCCTTGGCGAACGCGGCGCGGATCGGGTCGAGCAGACCGGTGTAGGTGGCGGGGTTGCTGCGCCGTGAGCCGCGGATGGGGGACTGGTCGGCCACCACCACACCGTCGTGGCGGGGGAGGTAGCCGTGGATGAGCGAGCTCTTTCCCGACCCCGCGACGCCGGTCACCACGGTCAGCACCCCGAGGGGGATGTCGACGCTGACGTCCTTGAGGTTGTGCAGGGTGGCGCCGGTGATGGACAGCTTCCCTGTGGCCGTGCGCGGCGTGTCGCGCAGCGTCACCTTGTGGTCCAGGTAACGGCCCGTGAGGGTGCCGGACCGCCTCAGGTCGCGCACGGTCCCGGCGAAGACGACCCGGCCGCCGTCCGGGCCGGCGCCGGGGCCGAGGTCCACGACGTGGTCGGCGATGGCGACGACCTCGGGCTTGTGCTCGACGACGAGCACCGTGTTGCCCTTGTCCCGCAGCAGCCGCAGCAGGGTGTTCATGCGCTGGATGTCGTGCGGGTGCAGCCCGGCGGTCGGCTCGTCGAAGACGTAGGTGACGTCGGTGAGGCTGGACCCGAGGTGGCGGACCATCTTGACCCGCTGGGACTCGCCGCCGGACAGGGTGAGGGAAGGACGGTCCAGACTGAGGTAGCCGAGCCCGATCTCCACCAGGTTGTCCAAGGTGCCGCGCAGGCCGGTGAGCAGCGGCGCCACCGACGGCTCGTCCAGCTCGGCGACGAACCGGGCCAGGTCGCTGATCTGCATGGCCGAGCACTCGGCGATGTTGCGGCCCTGGATGGTGGACGACAGCGCCGCGGGGTTGAGCCGCGCTCCCTTGCACTCGGGGCAGGTGGCGAACGCCACGGCGCGGTCCACGAACGCGCGGATCTGCGGACGCATCGACTCGCGGTCCTTGTTCAGCAACAGCCGCCGCACCTTGACCGCCAGTCCCTCGTACGTCATGGTCGAGCCGCCGACCTTGATCGACGTGGCGGGCTTGAACATCAGCGCGTCCCACTCCTCGGGAGACAGGTCGCGCAGCCTGACGGCCGGGTCGAAGAACCCCGACGAGGCGAGGATCTGGAAGTACCACCCGCCGACGTCGAACCCCGGCACGGTGACCGCGCCGTCGTTGAGCGACCGCTCGACGTCCACGAGCTGGTGGACGTCGATGTCGGACACCTCGCCGAGCCCTTCGCAGGCCGGGCACATGCCGTCCGCGGTGTTGAAGCTGAACGCCGACGACGTGCCGATGTGGGGGGTGCCGAGCCGGCTGTAGATGATCCGCAACATGGTGGAGGCGTCCGTCGCGGTCCCCACCGTGGACCGCGAGTTGGCCCCCATGCGCTCCTGGTCCACCACGATGGCCGCGCTGAGATTGTGCAGCGCGTCCACATCGGGCCGTCCGAGACTCGGCATGAACGACTGCACGAACGCCGTGTACGTCTCGTTGATCAGCCGCTGCGACTCCGCCGCGATCGTGCCGAACACCAGCGAACTCTTCCCCGACCCCGACAGTCCCGTGAACACGGTGAGCCGCCGCTTGGGAATGTCGAGCGAGACCCCCGCGAGATTGTTCTCCCGCGCACCCCGCACCTGGATCACATCATGGCTGTCGGCCACATGATCCGTGCCTTCCACGTCCTGGTACGTGAACAGCTCCGCGACCTCGCCGGGCCGGGCCGGAATATGCGTCATCGTGGCCTTTCTCATGAGGGAGGACCGCCGGACGAACTCCGGCGCCACTTCGATTCTCCCATTGACCTGATCATGAAGACTTCATCGCCGACTTCCTGCGAAAACAACGACTGATCTCACCAAAAGTCTCAAACATCACGTCAACCGGTCCTCCTCCGGCCAAGTGGCGCCGGCCACCGGGAAACCTCGTGGGAGGCAAGGGGAACGGCGAAAGACACAGGATGAAGAAGCAAGGGTGAGCATCCCGCCGCCGAGAGAAGCCCGGGAGGAGGGCCGACGGCGTGAGGCAGGAGGTGGTGGAACGGGGGATGGACGTAGAGAGAAGCGGGTGGTAGGTCCCGCCGTCCGCCGTGGGGGAAGTGCGGGGAAGGTGAGGCGGACGGCGGGAAGTAAGAGGGAGCGCGAGCGGGAGATAGGTCCCGTCGTCCGCGTCGGGAAGGCGAGGCGGACGCCGGGAGGCAGGCCGGGGGTGGTGGAGCCGGGGAATGGGTCCCGCCGTCCGCCGTGGGGAAGCGTGGGGAAGGTGAGGCGGACGACGGGGAGTAAGAGGTGGGCAAGCGGAACCAGGTCCCGCCGTCCGCCGTGGGGAAGGCGAGGCGAACGGCGGGAAGTCGAGGTGGGAAGCGGGAGAAGGTCCCGCCGTCCGCCGTGGGGAAGGTGAGGCGGACGACGGGAAGTCGAGGTGGGGACTCGAGGTGGTGGAAGGCGTCGCCACGGCAGGGCCGCCGCCGCGCGTCTACCTCACTCCCGGCTCCGGCTCTGGCTCCGCGATCCCTGGCTCGTCACTGCCGGTGACGGGCCCGCCGGTGGTGCGCCGCCTGCCGGTGCCGGTGAGCGGCCGGTGGGGGGACGGCGGGAGGTGAGCAGCGGCCAGGAGCCTGGGGGGACGCGGTGGAGATGCGGCCGTTCGCGGATCCGCAGGGGCGCCGGACTCCGGCCCGGTGGGAGGCCCGGGGCCGGAGGCGGCAGGGAAATGCGGAGTAAAAAGAATCTCCTGGAAAGGCTAAAGATCTTCATGGTGGGCAGAAAGCTCGGCACATACCTTGCGTTGCCGGGAGGCGCAGCATGCCTTGGTCGCAGGACGAGGAGCGGATGCTCGCACAGATCGAGCGGTACCTCAGCGACGACGATCCGCGACTTGCGGCACGGCTGGAGTCCTTCAACGAGCGTGCGAGCCGCGAGCACACCGGCCGCCGTAAGCGCGCGCCGCGGGCCCGCCGCCGGATGGGACGCTCCACGGTGATCATCTTGGTGAGCTGGCTGCTGATCGCCACGTTGATCACCACGCTGCTCATCTTGGTGTTCCGCCACGACGCCGCCGCCCTTCCTTTGTGACATCGGAAACCTCACCGCCTCACCGCTCATCGAGGAACTCGCTCGGTCGGGGACCGAAGGGCCAGGTGGTGCCGCGCGCTCCTGTGGTGTCGAGATCGCCGTCTCACCGGTCATCTTGGACCGGTGGGGGAGTGAGGTCCTAGGTGGTGCTGGGTGGTTCTGTGATGTCGGTATCGTCCTTTCATCGGTCTCCGAGAGGTTGGGCCGGTGGGGGACTGAGGTCCCAGGTCGTGCTGCGAGTCGCTGTGGTGCCGGGATCCTCCTTTCATCGGTCATCGAGGGGTTGGACCGGTGGGGGACTGAGGATCTAGGCGGTGCCGGGTGGTCCTGGGATGTCGGCATGGTCGGCTCACCGGTCTCCGAGGAACTCGACCAGCACGGGGGTGAGGATCTCGGGGGGGACCACGTGTTCCTCGCCGGGGAGCACGTGGAGGCGGCCGTGGGGGAGGGCTTCGGCGAGGCGCTGGTTGGTGGTGAGCATCCAGGACGGGCTCTCGCCGCCGGTCAGGACCAGGGTGGGGGCCGGCACGGTGCCGGGGAGATCAGGGGGGAGGGTGCCGCCGGTGGCGTCGGCCATGACCTCGGAGTCGTAGCGCAGGGTGTGGGCTCTGGACTCCATGGCGGGCCACCAGGGTTCGTGGCGCATCTGGCGGACCTCGTCGCCGGAGACGCCGGTCAGCCGCATGAACGACTCCACCGCGTCAGCGCGCCGGCCGGCGGACAGCAGGGCCGTGACGGTGGCTGCCCACCGGCGGGCCTCGCGGCGGAGTGCGTCGTCGTCGGGGTTGTAGGGCGGCTCGTGCAGCACCAGGCGGGTCACCGGCAGGCCGTGCGCCGCCGCGCGTAAGGCCAGCGCCGCCCCCGACGAGTGGCCGTACACCGCGGCCCGGCCGCCGGCCTCGTCGATCAGTGCGGCCAGGTCGTCGATCTCGCGCTCCACGGCGTACGGCTCGGTGTCCCCGCTGGCTCCTCGGCCGCGGCGGTCGTAGTTGAGGACGGTGAAGTGCCACGCCAGCGCCTCGGCCGTGGGCCGGGTGGACATCTGGTCGCACAAGGCGCCCCCCACCACGATCACCGGCGGCCCGTCGCCGAGCCGCTCGAACGCGATGACGGTGCCGTCCGCCGAGATCACCTTGGCCATCCCAGATCCCTTCGTTCATGTGTTCGAAAGGAGCCTGCCACACCCCACCGACAATTTCCGGCGGCCACCATCACGGCAGGTCACGGCCTCGGGGTCAGCGCGTGTTGAGCCGTGCGGCCTGCCGGGTGAGGTGGTCGCGTTCGGGGACGCTCTGCGCCTGGCCGGCGGCCTCGGCGTACAGGCGTGCGGCGGTCGCCGGGTCGCCGTCGCGTTCGTGCAGGTAGGCCGCGACGGCCGTGTAGCGGGGGAGGGAGGGGTCGAGCTCGGCGAGTGCGGCGAGACCGGCTCGCGCGCCGTCGGCCTCACCGACCGCGACGGCACGGTTGAGGCGGGCCACCGGGTTGCCGGTGAGGCGCACCAGTTCGTCGTACCACTCGACGATCTGCACCCAGTCGGTCTCGGCGGCGACCGGCGCGTCGGCGTGCAGCGCGGCGATGGCCGCCTGGGCTTGGAACTCACCCAGCCGGTCACGGGCCAGGGCCGCCTGGAGCACGTCGACGCCTTCGGCGATCAGGCGGGTGTCCCACAGGGTGCGGTCCTGCTCGGCCAGCGGCACGAGCCTGCCGCCGGGACCGGTCCGCGCCGTACGCCGTGCGTGGTGGAGCAGCATGAGCGCGAGCAGGCCCGCGACCTCCTCATGGCTGGTCATCGCGGCCAGCCGGCGGGTGAGCCGGATCGCCTCGCGGGCCAGGTCGACGTCGCCGGAGTAGCCCTCGTTGAAGACCAGGTACAGCACGCGCAGCACCGTGGCGAGGTCGCCTGGCTGGTTGAGCCGCACATCCCAGACGGTGCGCTTGGCCCTGCTGATCCGCTGGGCCATGGTCGGCTCCGGCACCAGGTAGGCCTGTGCGATCTGGCGCGTGGTCAGGCCGCCGACGGCGCGCAGGGTGAGCGCGACGGCCGAGGCCGGGGTCAGGGACGGGTGCGCGCACAGGAAGTACAGCTGGAGCGTGTCGTCGGCCGTCTCGCTCGGACCGGGGGCCGGTTCGCTGTCGAGGCGTGTCTCGCGCTGCCGCCGCGCGGTGTCGGCGCGGGAGGCGTCGAGGAACTTGCGCCAGGCCACGGTGATCAGCCATTTCTTGGGGTCGTGCGGCGGGCCGTCCGGCCAGACGCGTACGGCTTCGACCAAGGCATCCTGCACGGCGTCCTCCGCCGCCGCGAAGCCGGCTCCGCGGCGCACGAGCACACCGATCACCACCGGAACCAGCTCCCGCAGCAGCGGCTCGTTCACTCGATCACCCGTGAGTGCTCGGCCAGGAACGGACGCAGCTCGAGCCACTCGTGGATCGGCCTGCCTCCCGCACCCGGTGCCGCGGACAACTCACCGGCCAGCTCCAGTGCCCGCTCGTAGGTCTCGACGTCGATCACCATCCACCCGGCGATCAGGTCCTTGGTCTCGGCGAACGGGCCGTCGGTGACCGGCGGCCGTCCCTCCCCGTCGTAGCGGACGAACGTCCCTGCCGGGGAGAGCCCCTGACTGTCGACGAACTCACCGGTGTCCTTCAGCCTGGCGGCGAAGTCCACCATGTACTGCACGTGCGCCGAGAGCTCGTCCGGCGTCCACTGGTCCATCGGCACGTCGTTGACCGGCGCCGGCGCGCCTCTGTAGTGCTTGAGCAGCAGATACTTGGCCATCATGTTTCTCCTGTGTGCGGTGCGGCCATTGTGGCCGGGTCCGTGAGCGGGACGGAACCACAGGCGGGTCCGTGCCGTCTCCTGGCGGACCGCGGTGATCGACCCGGTCACGGGGGGCCGCACGCCGTTCAGGCACGTCGCCGTTCCTCCCGCCGCCGGACCAGTTCCTCGACCGGGGTCGGCAGGGTGGTCTCGAAGTCGATCAGCTTCACCCAGGTCGGGGTCACCACGATCCGGACCATGCCGTCGTGGTAGAGGGACCGCACCTCGGCCTCCCACTCGACCCGTTGCTCGGGTGACATGTCGTAGGTGCTGGTCGTCTTGAGATATTCGTCCGGGATGTCGTCGACGGGGTCCAGCTCGGCCCGGCCGCGGATGAGCAGGATCTTCGGCGGGTGCGACTCGGTGTCGATCGTGAAGGCGACCATCGGGTTCACGCTCAGGGACCGCAGTTTCGGCGCGTTCTTCGGGGTGCACACCACGATCCGCGAGCCGTTCCAGGTGAAGATGATCGGGATGTTGCGGGGGGTGCCGTCCGCGGCGACGTAGGCCATGCGGGTCACGTCGCGGGCCAGCAGTTCCCGGCTGATCGGCCGGTTCAGGATCTCGTCGATCTCGTACGGTTCCACGGTCGTTCCTTCTCGTGTGGTGGTCTTCGCCGGGAGGTGGAGCCGCTCGTCAGCCGATCCGCTCGGCCAGCGCGATCATGATTTTCTCGGGGCCGTAGAGGTAGCACAGCAGGTAGCTGTCCTCGTACCGCACCAGTTCGCCGATCGGTTCGGCGCCGTGAGCGCGCAGGCGCGCGACGACGTCCTCGATGTCGTCGACGGCGAACATGAGGCGGCGGATGCCGAGCGTGTTGACCGGTGCCTTCGCCGGCTCGGGGATGATCGCGGCCGGGGTGTGGTACTTCATCAGTTCCAGCCGGCTGTGGCCGTCGGGGGTCCGCATCATCGCGATGCCGACCCGCTGGCCGTCGATCCCGACGACCCTGGCGGCCCAGGGGTCCTCGATCAGCGTCTGCCCTTCCAGCTCCATGCCGAGCTCGGTGAAGAACGCGATCGTGGCGTCGAGGTCGTCGACGACGATGCCGACGTTGTCCATCCGCTGCAGTGCCATGGTGGTCGTCTCCTTCTCCGGCCGCGCGGCCTGTGGTGGCCGGTGGGGGCCGGTGTTGTGCCTGGGACGGAGTCGCCGCCGCGTTCTCGACACGGGGAAGCGGCTGATTTCTCGAATTCTTCCGGCTGTCACCGTCAGGGGAGTGCCACGTCACGGTACGTGCACGGATGAACGCGGGCCGGCCCGCCGCGGGTGGTCTGCGGAGCTGTGCCGGAGGGGTCAGGGAAGAGCGCGCAGGAACTTCGCGGCGATGGGGGCGGCCACCTTGCCGCCACCGCCGCCGCCTTCCACCACCACGGCGAAGGCGACGTCGCCGT
The DNA here is from genome assembly GCF_014207705.1 of Sphaerisporangium rubeum. Classification (NCBI taxonomy): domain Bacteria; kingdom Bacillati; phylum Actinomycetota; class Actinomycetes; order Streptosporangiales; family Streptosporangiaceae; genus Sphaerisporangium; species Sphaerisporangium rubeum. The sequence goes on along the minus strand of NZ_JACHIU010000001.1, from coordinate 3,927,155 downwards.
GGTAGCCGATGAACCACGCGTGGGAGTCCAGCTTGGGACCGGTGCCGAACTCGGCGGTGCCGGTCTTGCCGGCCGTGCCCTTGGGGAGGCCGGCGGCCTTGGCGGTGCCCTTGGTGACCACGGCGGACATCATGGTGCGCAGGTCGCGTGCGATGTCACCTGGCAGGGGCCAGGGGGTGGCCTTCTGCTTCAGGTCGGGGACCAGGGTCGGGGGACGCCAGGTGCCGTCGGCGACGGCGGCGGCCACGGTGGCCATGACCAGAGGGCTCGCGGTGATGCGGCCCTGGCCGAAGGACTCGGCGGCCAGGTCGGCGTCGCTGGTGGGTTTCGGCATGCTGCCGCGCTGGGCCGGTACGCCGATGGTCAGCGGCCGGTTGAAACCGAGGTTGGCGGAGAACTCCTCCAGCTTGCCGTCCCGCAGGTGGCGCGCGGCCAGGGGGGCGAAGGTCGTGTTGCAGGAGTGCGCGTAGGAGTCGAGGAACGACAGCGACCCGAACGACTCGTGCTCGGAGTTGCGGATCGGCAGGCCGCCGACGTTGACCTTCTTGGGGCAGGTGACCTTCTGGCCGGGGGTGAGGCCCTCGGCGAGCAGCGCCGCCGCGGTGATGGTCTTGAACGTGGATCCTGGCGGGTAGCGGCCGTCCAGCGCGCGGTTGAAGCCGCCGCGGTTGTTGACGACCGCGAGGATCTCGCCGCTGGAGGGCCGGATCGCCACCAGCGACGTCGGCTTGTCCACCTTGTCGACCGCGGTGACGGCCGCCGCCTGTGCCTTGGGGTCCAGGCTGGTGCGCACCTTGGCCCCGGGGGAGCCCTCGATGGTCTTGACCGTCCGGCCGGCCTTGCCGTCGGCTCCGGTCACCTTGATCTCGGTGGTCGGCGTGCCGGCGAGTTCCTTCTGGAAGGTCTCCTGCAGCCCGCCTCGGCCGATGGCGTTCCCCGGCTTGTACGCCGACCCGAGCCGCGTGACGTCCTTGGCGGTCGCCTTGTCCAGGCGGCCGACCAGTTGCTGGACCGACCCGCCGGCGGAGCCGTCGTCGATGCGGGCCCCGGTGGCGTCGGTGACGGCGGCACGCTCGGGCCAGGTGGTCTTCAGCGTCAGGTGGGCCCCGTCGCCGAGCGCGGGGTGGACCGCGCGGGGTGTCCAGGCGACCTTCCAGTGGCGGTCCTTGACGATGAGGTCGAGCGAGCCGGTGTAGGTCCAGTCGCCGAGGTCTTTCAGCGTGAGCGTGGTGGTGTAGGCGGCGGTGGCGCTGACGTCACCTTCGGGGGTGACCGCACCGAGGCGCACGGTGGTGCGGCCGGCCCCGATGTCGGTGGCCAGCCGGGTGTAGGCGGCGTCGAAGCCCGGCACAGGGGTGGCGAGCTCGGCCCGCATGGCGGCCAGGTCGCCTTTGCTCCACGCGGCGGTGAACCGGGCCGCTGTCTCCTGCGCGCTGCCTCTGGTGTGCAGGACGTAGTAGGCGCCGCCGGCGGCGGCCCCTGCCACCAGGACGACGGCGACGGAAATGATGGCGATCGTTCTGCCGCGCGGCACGAGCTTTCCCCCCGGGTGTCTCGGCGTCCGCACCGAGCCTAGCGCGGCCTCGCGCGGCCGGTCTCCCGGACCGGGAGGCCGGCCGGACGGGTGGACCCGTCCGGCGGGGCCGGCGGTGATTCCTGCCTGCGGGGACGTCAGGTGGCCTGACTTTTGCGCGACCGAGGTGCGCGGGTGACTTTTTCCTGCGGGGACGTCAGGCCGCCTGGTCGCCGCGTTCCTTGACGCTCGCGGCGTACTGGGGGACGTACTCCTGGCCGGACAGTTTCTGGATGGCCCGCATCACCTCGTCGGTGACCATGCGGCGGTCCCTGGCGCTGGACGGGGACCCGGTGAAACGCATCGGCTCGCCGATCCGTACGCCGATCTTGGCGAGCCTCGGCACACCGGCTCCGGGTGGCAGCACGCGGTCGGTGTTGATCATGGCGACCGGGATGACCGGCGCGCCGGAACTGAGCGCCAGCCATGCCACACCGATCTTGCCGCGGTACAGGCGGCCGTCGGGGGAGCGGGTGCCTTCGGGGTAGATGCCGAACAGGCCGCCGTCGCGCAGCACGCCGAGCGCGGTGTCGAGCATGGCCTGTGCGGCGCCGGCGCTCTGCCGGTCGATGGCGACCTGGCCGGTGCCGCGCATGTACATGGCCATGAGGCGGTTGCCGGTGAAGTACTCGGACTTGGCGACGAAGGTCACCTGCCGCGGCAGCATCAGCGGCAGGAACACCGAGTCCAGGATGGACAGGTGGTTGGAGGCCAGCAGGGCCGCCCCCTTGAGCGGCACGTGCTCCGCGCCGGTGATCTCGGGCCGCCACAGCAGCCGCAGGAAGGGGCTGCTGATGATCTTTGTGATGCGATACAGCACGAACTCTCCTGATGCGCCGACGACTCTGCCACCCTACGGCCCGGAGCGGAAACTTCGTGTTACGACAGACTACAAACTGTTACATCCTCCTCCCAACGAACCGGCCGCCGTGGACAACGAAACGCCCCGCGGGGTGAACCCGCGGGGCGTACGCGTTGAAGGCCGATGTGGCGGTCGCCTCCTCGGCGAGAGGCACAACACGGCTCCAGCCGAACGGTATTCCGTGAAGGCGGTAATTGCGGCCCGGGGGACACAAACCACATCGGCCTCCATGAGACTAACCCACCCGAGGGGGTCCGCGCCTCCGGCACCGCCTACTTCGCGCGTGAACCGGGGCAGGACCCCTGTCTTGCGGCCTCCGTCCCCTGTCATCCAGGCGGCGGACGCAAGGGGGTGGGGGCCGGCATGGGGAGGCGGTCCACGGCTTCGCGGCGGCGGCTTTCCGGCCGGCGGTCGTAGCGCGCGGTGGTGACGGGGGACGCGTGGCCGACCAGGGCCTGGGTGGTGGCCAGGTCGACCCCGGCGTCCAGCAGTTCGCCGATGAACGTGCGCCGGAAGTCGTGCGGGGTGCGCCGCGCGGCGCCGGCCGCCGCCAGCCGGCGGGTGAGGATGTCGGCGATGGCCTGCCCGGTCATGGCCGCCGGCCGTCCGCCGGGTGCGCGCAGCCGTCCCGCCCTGTTGATGGGGCAGAACAGTGCTCCGGCGTCGCGTCCGCGTACCGCGAGCCAGGCCTCCACGCGCGCCACGGCCGGCGCGGTGAGGTACACCAGCCGTTCCTTGTCGCGTTTGCCGCGTACCCGCAGCGACCGGGCCGCGGTGTCGTAGTCGGCGAGGGTGAGCGCGGCGATCTCGGCGCGCCGGCAGCCGGTGGAGTACAGGACGGCGAGCAGCGCGCCGTCGCGGACCCCGGCGGGGGTGGTGTCGGCGTCGCAGGCGGCGAGCGCGGCGCCGGTGACCTCCGGCGGCACGTGCTGGCCGGCCGGCAGGCGGGTGTGCTGGAGGGTCGGCAGGTCGGCGGCGCGCTGGTACTCCTCGGCGTCCATGCGGCCGAGGCGCCACGCTTCGCGCATCACCCGGCGCAGTGCCACCAGGTGTTTGTTGACGTACGACGGGGACCAGCCGCGTTCGGTGAGGATGGCACGGATCCGCACGGTGTGCTCGTACCGCAGCAGGTGCCAGGGCTGTCCCGCGCCGGTGGCGGCGTCGTCACCGGTGAGGACCCTGGCGATGCGGTCCAGGCAGCCGCGCATGGCCCGCCGGGACTCGGCGCTGGTCAGCGCGTCGAGGTAGACGTGGTAGGGGTCGGTGGCGGGGGAGACGGCGACACCGGCGCCGGGATCGCGCACGACGGGTACGTCCACGAAGGCGATCTTAGAGGGGCCCGCCTGGCCGGTGAAGGCCGCCGGCCGTGGCGATTAGTTTGATCTACAATGTAAAGGCGTCGGCTCAACTGACGATGCCGATCACAAGGTCAGACAACCTTCGCCCATCGGCCAGCAGCCCGGCGATGAGGGCCAGGTCGTCGTCCTGGCCGCGCAGCAGGGAGTGCCAGGTCTCGCGGAGCTCGCGGAACGCCGGGCCGAGGCGTGCGCGGGGGGTGGCGTGCAGCAGGACGCGGCCGTCGGCGGCGGTGGTGCGGCGGACGAGGCCGTCGTTCTCCAGGCGCGTGGTGACGGAGGTGGCGGCGGAGGGGGGGAGGTGGGCCTGGGTGGCGAGTTCGGCGGGGGTGAGGGGGCCGCGGCGGCACAGCAGGGCCAGGCAGCGGAACTGTGGCACGGTGAGGCCGGTGCGCAGGGCGAGTGCGGTGACGAGGCGGTGGGCCTGGGTGCGCAGGGTGGCGGTTTCGCGGGGGACGGCTTCGAGGAGGTCGATGTCCGCGGTGTGGTCGGTGCTGGCGGGCATGGCGGCTCCTGGGGTGGCGGGGGCCGGGTCGCGTGGCGGTGCGATCCGGCCCCGGTGGCGTGCGTTTTTTGTGCGGGTGCGGGGGTGCCGGGTTACAGGGGGGTGGAGTGGGGTTCGCTGGAGGATTGGGTGAGGCAGCGCATGCGTGCGTTGCGGAAGAAGGCGGCGAAGCCTTCGGGTGTGCCGGTGTCGCGGGTTTCTGTGAGGAACGGGACGATGCGGCTTTCTATGACGTGGACGTGTTGTTGTGCGGCGAGGTGGCGGGCGATGCCGGTGAAGTCGCCTTCGTAGTGGACGAGGCGGACGAGGACGTCGTCTTTGACGAAGACGCCGGTGCCGATGAGGCGTGCGGTTTCCTCGCCGCGGTCGTCGGTGACGATGGGGGATTCCAGGGGTGGTGCGGCGGAGAAGATTTCGGCGAGTTCTTCTTCGTGGCCGGGTTTGATGCGGAAGGTGAGCATGGCGTAGGGCATGGTGGTTCTCCGTGGTGGGTGGCTGATGGTGGGTGTGGGTGGGGGGCCTTCCCGGGCGGGGGTGGCCGTCCGGGAAGGGGTGGGGTGGTCAGTAGGCGGCGAGGACTTCGTAGGAGCCGAAGATGCCGAGGCCTTTGTCGTGGTAGCGGGCGAGTGGGGAGGTGGTGGGGAGGTGTTCGGGGCTGCGTTCCCATTCGCGGTAGGTGGGGATGTCGTCCCATTCGCTGAGTACGGCGTAGCGGCCGGGGTCGCGGAGGGAGCGGAGGAGTTCGTTGCCGCGGAGGCCGGTGCGGCCGCGGAGGGTGGTGCTGATCTGGTGGTAGGCGGTTTCGATGGAGCCTCGGTCGTTCTCTGGTTCGTTGAGGTAGAGGGCGACGCGTACGCGGCCGGGTTGGGGGCGGCTGGGGTGGGTGGCGGTGACGTGCATGGGGGTCATCGATGTGCCGGCGGGGTCGCGGTAGGGGTCGAGGCGCATGCGGTTGGCGGCGTGTTCTGGGCTGTGTTCGAATTCGTGGAAGCGTTGTTTGTTCTGCCAGTCGCTGGTGATGTAGTAGACGCCGTCCTCGTCGGGGCTTTTGGCGATGGATTGTGCGATGTTGGCGGGGTGGCGTGCGATGGTGGTGGCGATGTCGCGCCAGGTTTTTTCGAAGTCGCGTTCCATGCCGGGGTGGATGCGCATTTTGACCATGACGCGGTAGACGGTGTCGGTGTGGTTCATGCGTGCTCTTTTCCGGTGGTTGTGGGTGGGGGTGGTCACATGGGGGCGGGTGCGGTGCGGTCGGCGGCTTCTTCGACGAGTTGGCGGATGCGGTTCATCTGGATGACGGTGTTGTCGTTGAGGCGTTTGGTCATTTGTTTGTCGCTGAGTGGTGCGTCGGGTTTCATTTCGAAGTCCTGGATCCAGCGCATGCGGACGGCGTCGGGGACCTGGGTGTATTCCCAGAAGAGGTTCATGTATTTGAACCAGCCGGGTTCGACGCGGTGTGCGTGTACGGTGCGGGTGGTGGGGTCGGGGGTGCGTTCTGAGATCCAGCTCCATTCGTTGCCGTCGGGGTCGGGGTGCATGGTGAGGCGGAAGCGGATGGTGGGGCCGCGGCGTTCGAGTATTTGGGTGGATTTGTATTCGCTGAACAGGGTGGGCCATGAGGTGACGTCGTTGGTCATGGTCCAGACCAGGTCCATGGGGGCGGCGATGATGATCTCGTTGTCGACGTGTCCTGCCATGTGGGTGTCCTTACGGTGTCAGGCGGTGGTGAGGCGGCGGTTGACGTAGTCGACGGCGGCTTGGGGGGTTTTCATGTCGTCGACGGCGTCGTCGGGGATGCGGATGCCGAGTTCTTGCTGGATGCGTGCGGTCATCTCGAGGACGGCGAGGGAGTCGTAGCCGAGGTCGACGAAGGTGGTGTGGCCGATGTCGCCGGCGAGGTCGACGGTTTCGGGGACGCCGGCGCAGCCGCTCATGATGCGTCTCATGTCGTCGAGGTCGAAGTGGGTCATGGTTTCTCCGTGTGTGTTGTGTGTGGTCAGGGGGTGGTGAGGACGCAGGCGGCGTTGAAGCCGCCGTGGCCGCGGGCGAGGATGAGTGCGTTGCGGACGGGGCCGTCGCGTGGGGTGTTCCTGACGAGGTCGATGTCGCAGCCGGGGGCGAGGGCGCGGACGCCGGTGGTGGGGGGGATGACGCCGTCGCGGATGGCGAGGAGTGCGGTGGCGAGGTCGAGTGCGGCGCCGCCGGCGTAGAGGCGTCCTGTCATGGTCTTGGGGGCGGTGACGGGGACGGCGCAGGGGCCGAAGACGGTGGTGATGGCGTGGGCTTCTTGGCGGTCGTGTGCGGGGACGCCGAGTGCGTCGGCGAAGACGACGTCGATGTCGGCGGGGGTGAGGTGTGCTTGGTGGAGGGCGGTGGTGATGGCGCGGCGGAGGTTGGACAGGGGGGGTTCGCCGGGCCGGGGGCGGGGGTCGAAGGTGGCGGCGTAGCCGGCGAGTGCGCCGTAGGGGCGTGCGCCGCGTGCGTGTGCGGTGGCGGGGGTTTCGGCGATGAGCATGGCGCCGCCTTCGCCGGGGATGTAGCCGCAGGCGTCGGTGTCGAAGGGGAGGTAGGCGTGTTCGGGGTCGTCGCGGGTGGAGAGGTGTCCGGTGGATAGTTGTGCGACGAGGCCGTAGGGGCACAGGGAGGCGTCGGTGCCGCCGGTGACGACGACGCGTGCGCCGTTGTTGAGGAGGCGGCGTGCGTGTGCGGTGACGTCGAGGCCGCCTGCTTGTTCGGTGCAGATGACGCCGCAGGGGCCGCGCATGCCGTGGCGGATGGAGATCTGGCCGGTGGTGGCGGCGTAGAACCAGGCGATGGATTGGTAGACGCCGACGTATTGGGGGCCTTGGGCCCAGAGTTTCTCGATTTCGCGTTGGCCGAATTCGGTGCCGCCTGAGGAGGAGGCGGTGACGACGGCCATTTCGTATTCGGGGAGGGTGGTGGGGTCGATGCCGGCGTCGGTGAGGGCCATGTCGGCGGCGGTGAGGCCGAGGTGGCTCCAGTGGTCGGTTTGTACGGCGATGCGGCTTGGGATGTGTTCGGTGTCGTCGAAGCCGGTGACTTCGCCGGCGAGGCGGACGGGGTAGCGTTCGGCGTCGAAGCGGGTGATGGGGCCGATGCCGCTTTTGCCGTCGAGGGTGGCTTGCCAGTAGGCGTGGGTGCCGAGTCCGTTGGGTGCGGTGATGCCGATGCCGGTGATGACGGGCCGGTCGGTGGTGTGGTCGGTGGTGTGGGTCATTGGGTGCCGCCTTTCCGTGGTGCGCGGGCGGGGCGGCGTCCGCGGTGGCGGGCGAGCAGCATGGCGGTCTGGAAGCCGCCGAAGCCGCTGCCGACGCTGAGGACGACGTCCAGGGGCTGGTGCCTGGCGGTGAGCGGGACGTAGTCGAGGTCGCATTCGGGGTCGGCGGTGTGGAGGTTGGCGGTGGGGGGGACGACGCCGTGGGTGAGGGCGAGTGCGCAGGCGGCGACTTCGATGGAGCCGATGGCGCCGAGTGAGTGGCCGATCATGGATTTGATGGAGCTGACGGGGATGCGGTGTGCGTGGTGGCCGAGTGCGGTTTTGAACGCGGCGGTTTCGTGGCGGTCGTTCTGGCGGGTGCCTGAGCCGTGTGCGTTGATGTAGTCGATGTCTTGGGGGTCGAGGTGGGCGTGGTTCATGGCGGTGCGGATGGCTTCTGCCATTTCGCGGCCGTCGGGTTTGAGGCCGGTCATGTGGTAGGCGTTGCTGCGGCCGGCGGTGCCGATGATTTCGGCGTAGATGGTGGCGCCGCGGCGGGTGGCGGTGGTGTGTTCTTCGAGGATGAGGATGGCGGCGCCTTCGCCGAGGACGAAGCCGTTGCGGTCGAGGTCGAAGGGTCGTGAGGCGTGGGTGGGGTCGTCGTTGCTGGGTGAGGTGGCTTTGATGGCGTCGAAGCAGGCGACGGTGATGGGGGAGACGGGTGCGTCGGTGGCGCCGGCGACGACGGCGTCGGCTGAGCCTTCTTTGACGAGGGTGTAGCCGTGGGCGATGGAGTCGAGGCCGGCGGTGCAGCCGGTGGAGATGAGGGCGACGGGGCCCTCTGCGCCGGCTTCCCAGGCGATCTCGGTGGCCATGGTGCTGGGGATCATGTAGCCGTACAGGTGGGGGACGGCGTAGGTGGGGTCGACGAGCCAGTGGCGTCCGGCGTCGCTGAGGACGACGTATTCCTGTTCGAGGCCCATGGTGCAGCCGACGGCGCTGCCGATGGACACGCCGAGGCGTTCTGGGGGGATGTGGGTGTGGGTGAGGCCGCTGTCGGTGAGGGCTTCGCGGGTGCTGACGACGCCGAGTTGCGCGGCGCGGTCCATGCGGCGGGCCTGCTGGGGGGTGAGGCCGTGTGCGGTGGGGTCGAAGTCGCATTCGGCGGCGATGCGGGACCGGAAGCCGGTGGGGTCGAACAGGGTGATGCCGCGGGTGGCGGTGCGGCCTGAGGTGAGCAGGTCCCAGAAGGCGGGGACGCCGATGCCGCCGGGTGCGGCGACGCCGATGCCGGTGATGACGACGCGGCGTTCGTGGCGGGGGGTGGTGGGGCGGGTGGCGCCGGGCCGCCGCGTGGCCCGGCGCCGTGCGGTGGGGCGGGTGCCGGTGTGGGTCACCGGGGGGTTCCTGTGGTGGTGCCGCCGGTGCCTGTGGTGGCGGGGTGTTCGGTGTCGACGTGGCCGAGGTCGGGTCGGGGGGCGAGGGGGGAGGCGTGGAAGACCATGCAGGCTTCTTGGTCGCCGTGGTTGTCGACGCGGTGGCGGATGTTCGGCGGGATCATCATGCTCTCGCCGGGGGTGAGGGTGATCTTCTGGTGGCCGTCGATGGTCGCGGTGACGGTGCCGCGGACCATGTACATGAATTCCTCGGAGTAGGGGTGGTAGTGCTCGACGAAGTGTTCGCCGGGCTGGAGGTAGGCGACTCCCATGAAGCCGGAGGTGGATCCGACGGTTTTGGGGCTGAGCAGGACGCGGATGTCGCCGCCGCGGCGGTGGTTGGGGGGGACGTCGTGTGCGGTGATCTTGGTGAGGTGGGTGTCAGGCATGGCTGGCCTCCCAGGTGTAGAAGGGGTCGGCCATGGCGTCCTTGGGTTCGCGCCAGCCCGGGTCGTAGGGGCGGATGTGTTCGCTGAGGCGTTGGTTGATCTCGCCGTAGAGGGGGTGGGTGCGGGCTTTGTAGAGGTTGGGGGTGATGTCTGCGTCGGCTTCGACGAGGTGGAAGTAGAGGTCGTGGAAGCGGAACAGGGTGCGCCGTGCGACCCCGATGAGGTGGGGTAGTTCGCTGGCGTCCGATTCGGCGAAGATCTTGGCGACCGCCTCGGTCTCGGAGGGTTCCATCCGCGCCACGATTAGCGTCCGATGCACCGCGTGTCTCCTTTCGTGGATACGGTGCAATGCTCAGCGGCACGCCTGGTTTGTCACTGATGCCGGGCTGGTGTGGGCTTTTGTGCCGGTGCGGCGGGGGGTGCGGGGTGGGGCACCAGCGCCGGTCTAGGGGCCGAGCACGCGCGCGGGCCGTCCCTCGGCCCGTTCGGGGTCGGTGCGGGTGGTGAGCGCGCAGGCGTCGCCGGTGAGGATCATGTCGCCGGTGAGCAGGGGGCCGCCGCGCGCGGGGACCCGTACGGCGGGGTCGGACGGGCTTGCCGGGTCGCGGCCGAGTTCCTCCTCCAGGCACTGGCGGGCGAACAGCCGGATCAGGTCGTGGACGGTGTAGCGGACCTCGCCGCCGGGACGGGGGGTGGCCTCCAGCAGGAAACGCGCGGTGAGGCGGGCCAGCAGGTGCTCGGCGTGGTCGGGCCCGCAGCCGAGCAGCGCGGCGACGCGGCCGGCGGTGACGTGGGGGGAGGGCAGCAGGCCGAGGAGGTGGAACAGGCCGCGTTCGGGGCCCGGCAGGCGGTCGTAGGCGGCGCGGAACGCGGCGCGCACGTCCAGGCCGGCGACGCCGAGGGTGCGCAGGCGGGTGCGGGGGTCGGCCAGGCGGGCCGCCATGGACGCCAAGGTGGCGGCGGGTGCGGCGGCCAGGCGGGCCGCGGCGGCGCGCAGCGCCGGGGGCAGGCCGCCGCACAGGTGCACGATCTGCTCGGCGGCCCGCGGTTCGGCGTCCACGCGGGCCTGGCCGGCGACGCCGGCCAGCAGCGGCAGGCCCTCGGCCGCGGTGAGCGGGCCGAGCCGCACCGCGTGCGCGCCGGCGACGCCGTGCAGGGCCGAGCGGGTGGTCACGATGACGGCGCACCCGGGGGAGCCGGGAAGCAGCGGCCGGATCTGGGTGGCGCTGTCGGCGTCGTCCAGCAGGATGAGGACCCGCCGGTCGCTGCACCACGTGCGGAACATGTTGCCGCGTTCGTCGGCCCCGTCGGGGATGTCGGCGACGGGGACGCCGGCGGCGCGCAGGAAGGCGCCGAGCACCTCGCCGGGGCCGGCGGGACGGCCGCCGGCGCCGAGCGCGGCGAACAGCTGGCCCGAGGGGAACGCGGCGCGGACCCGGTGCGCGGCGTGCACGGCCAGCGCGGTGACGCCGGCGCCGGGCATGCCGCCGACGCACACCACCGGGGCCGCGGTGCCCGAGCCGCCGGTGAGCAGAGCGGCGAGGTGGCCGGCGACGTCGTGCCGTCCGGCGAAGTCGGCGATGTCGGCCGGCAGCTGCGCCGGTGCGGGGGCGGGCCGCGGGGCCGGCGCGGCGGGACGCCGCGCGGGGGCGGGGTCCTCCAGGCCGGGGTCGGCCGACAGCAGGCGCTGCTGCAGCCGGGAGAGGACCGGGGAGGGTTCCAGGCCGAGCTGCCCCACCAGGATCTGCCGCAGGTTCTGGTACACCTCCAGCGCCTCGCCGCGCCGGCCCGCCTGGTACAGGGCCGTCATCAGTTTGGCGTAGAAGTCCTCGTTCAGCGGGTGGGTGGCGATGAGCTCCTTCAGCTCGCTGATCAGTTCACGGTGCCGGCCGAGACGCAGGTCGGCGTCCAGGCGCAGCTGCAGCGCGCGGAGCCTGCCCTCCTCCAGGCGGGTGATCTGCGCCGACAGCAGCTCCCCTGCGGCGAGGTTGGCGAGCGCGGGGCCGCGCCACAGGGCCAGGGCCCCTGACAGGGATTCGGTGGCGCGGCCGGGGTCGTCGCGTTCCAGCGCGCTCCATCCGTCGGCGACCAGGCGTTCGAACCGGTACACGTCGATGGTCTCGGGGGCGGTGGCCAGCAGGTAGCCGTACGGCTTGGTGACGACCGACGCCGGGCCGCAGGGGCCGAGCATCTTGCGCAGCTTGTAGACGTAGGTGTGCAACGTGGCGAGCGCGGTCGCCGGCGGCCGTTCCCCCCACAGCTCGTCGATCAGCTCGCGGGTGGAGACGATCTGGTTGTGCCGCAGCACCAGCATGGCGAGCACGGCACGGACCTTGGCGGCGCTCGGGGTGAGGTCGCCGTCGTCGCCGGGGCCGTCGACGACCTGGAGGGAGCCCAGCACCCGGAATTCCATGTGTTCCCCCATCGGCTGCGTCCGGCCCGGCCACCAGGCCGGGCACAGGACGGCCCGCTGGTGGACTTCTCGAATTTAAGTGACCCCCTCTAGCGCGACGTCCGCATAAGTGGCTCATCGGCCTAAAATGTCGGGAAAAGCGCTGGTCTGGCCCTCCAGTGTGCCGCTCCATGGCGATTACGGGACGGAAACGGGGTTCCGCTTTGCGGTGCGGCCGGCGGTCTTTCCCGGCGGAAACAGCCACGGAAACAGCCGGGGAAAACAATTCGACACGCCGGATGTTCTGCGGTCGCCGGGTTGTGCCGCCGGGTCAGTGGCTTTCCAGTGCCCCTTGAGCGGCCCTCCAGCACCGGTCCAGCAGCAGACCAGCGGCCCGGCGCACGGTGGCCGGTACGGGGTCCGCCGCCGGCCGGCGGCCCGCGTGCCACCGCATCCGACGGGAGGACCACCCCATGCAGCCGCACACCGGCCCGCATCCGGCTCCGCGCGCCTCCCTGTGGACGGCGTGCCCCGGCTGCGGCACGCCGCAGTTCGAGGCGCACTTCGCCGGCGCCTCACGGGTCTGCGCGGCCTGCGGCCACAGCGCACGCCTCGGCGCGCGGGAACGGCTCGCGGCGCTGGCCGACCCCGGGTCGGTGCGTCCGCTGGAGGTGGCGCCGGTGCCGCACGACCCGCTCCGGTTCACCGACACCCGTCCCTACCCCTCGCGCCTGGCGGCGGCGCGGCGCGACACCGGCCTGCAGGAGGCGGTGCTGTGCGCGGAGGTGACCGTGCAGGGCCGGCCGGCGGTGCTGGCGGTCATGGACTTCGCCTTCCTCGGCGGCAGCCTCGGCTGCGGCGCCGGTGAACGCGTCACCGCGGCCGCCGAGCACGCGCTGGCCACCGCCACCCCGCTGATCGTCGTCAGCGCGTCCGGCGGCGCGCGCATGCAGGAAGGCGCGCTCGCGCTCATGCAGATGGCCAAGACCAGCCAGGCCATGGCGCGGCTGGACGAGGCCGGGCTGCTGACGGTGTCGGTGGTCACCGACCCCACCTACGGCGGGGTCGCCGCGTCGTACGCCACCCTGGCCGACGTCATCGTCGCCGAAGCCGGCGCGCACATGGGTTTCGCCGGGCCCCGGGTCATCGCCGGCACCCTCGGCCAGACCCTCCCCGCCGGGTTCCAGACCGCCGAGACGCTGCTGGCCGGCGGCCTGGTGGACGACGTGGCGCCGCGCGGCGCGCTGCGGCCCGTCCTCGCGCGGCTGCTCGGCGCCGCGTCCTGGGCCCGCGACGGCCGGCCCGTGCCGGCCGCCTGGCGTGACGCGCGGCCCGAGCTGGTGCGCGACCCCGGCCAGGTGCCCGGCGCCGGCGGCGACCCCTGGAGCGCGGTGGCCCTGGCCCGCGACCCCGGCAGGCCCACCACCGCCGACTACGCCGCCGTCCTGCTGGACGACTTCCGGCGGCTGCGCGGCGACCGGGCCGGCGGCGACTGCCCCGCCGTGGTCGCCGGGCTCGGCACCGCCGACGGGGTGCCGATCATGCTGATCGGTCACCAGAAGGGCCACGACACCCGCGAACTGGTCGCCGCCAACTTCGGCATGGCCACCCCGGCGGGGTTCCGCACGGCCGCGCGGCTGATGCGGCTGGCCGCCAAGCTCGGCGTGCCGGTGGTGACGCTGATCGACACCCCCGGCGCGTACGCGGGGGTCGAGGCCGAGGCCGGGGGGCAGGCGCACGCCATCGCCGCCAACCTGCGGCTGATGGCGCGGCTGCCGGTGCCGATCGTCGCCGTGGTGACCGGCGAAGGCGGCAGCGGCGGCGCGCTGGCCCTCGGGGTGGCCGACCGGGTCCTGGCGCTCAGCAACGCCGTCTACTCGGTGATCAGCCCCGAGGGCTGCGCCGCCATCTTGTGGCGTGACGCCGCCGCCGCGCCGCAGGCCGCCGCCGCGCTGCGCCTGTGTGCCGCCGACCTGCTGCGGCACGGCGTCGTCGACGCCGTCATCCCCGAACCCGGCGGCGGCGCGCACCACGACCCGGTGCGGACCTGCCGCCTGGTCCGTACCGCCGTCACCGCCACGCTGCGCGAACTGATCACCCTTCGCCCCGGCGACCTGGTCGCCGCGCGCCACCACCGCTACCGCCGGTTCGGCACCGTCGCCGGCGGCGGCACCGGCAGTGAGAGGAGCCGCGCATGACCGCCGACATCACCCGGCCCGGCGGCGGGGCCACCGGCGACGCCGCCGAGCAGGTGCTCGACTGGGTCGTGCGGCACGCCGCGCGGCTCGGCGAGGCGGGACGGTCGCCGCTGCGCCGCATCAGGGTGTCCACCGCCACGCTGGCCGTCGACGTCGAATGGGCCGGCCCCGCGCACCCGGCCCCGCCCGGCGCCGGGCCCGCCGCGCCGTCCGAGACATCGGCAACATCCGGGACATCGGAGCCGGACGGTCCGGCCGACACCGCCGGCACCTGGATCCGCTCACCGATGGTCGGCACGTTCTACCGCTCACGCGAACCCGGAGCCCCGCCGTTCGTCGAGGTCGGTGACGTCGTCGAACCCGGACAGCAGATCGGCATCGTGGAGGCGATGAAGCTGATGAACCCCGTCCAGTCCGAGCGGCGCGGCCGCGTCAGCGAGATCACGGCCCGCGACGGCTGCCCCGTGCAGTACGACGACCCGCTGCTCGCGCTCGCCCCCGTCGACTGACGGCCGCCGCGCCGGCCCACCTCACCGATGACTTTCGCGACCGCGGACGGGAGGCCGCGAGGACCCGAGTCCCGAGTGACCCGCCGGGCCGGCCCCCTGACCGGGGGACCCGGCGGGAGTTTGGAGCATGAAGCGCGATGTTCACCACAGTACTGATCGCCAACCGGGGCGAGATCGCCTTGCGTGTGCTCCGGACCTGCCGCGAGATGGGTGTGCGGGCCGTGGTGGCCCACTCCACGGCCGACCGGGACACCGCGGCGGTGCGCCTGGCCGACGAGACCGTGCAGATCGGGCCGGCCGCGCCGCGGCACAGCTACCTCAGCCCGGCCGCGCTGATCGCCGCGGCGCTGCAGACCGGCGCCGACGCCGTCCACCCGGGGTACGGGTTCCTGTCGGAGAACGCGCAGTTCGCCGAGATCTGCGACGCGCACGGCGTCACCCTGATCGGCCCACCGGCGCCGGTGATCGCGCGGCTCGGGGACAAGGTGTCGGCCAGGGAGTTCGCCGTGGCCGCCGGGCTGCCGGTGCTGCCGGGCAGCACCGGGCCCGCCGAATGCCCCGCCGAGGCCGCGAGGACCGCCGCCGGCGTCGGGTACCCGGTGGTCATCAAGGCCGGCGCGGGCGGCGGGGGCCGCGCCATGACGGTGGTGCACGACCCCGGGGACTTCGCCGCCGCGTTCGCCGCCACCCGCCAGGAGGCGGCCACGCTGTTCGGCGACCCCCGGGTGTACGTCGAGAAGTACCTGGACGCGGCCCGGCACGTGGAGGTGCAGATCCTCGCCGACGCGCACGGCCAGGTGCTGCACCTCGGGGCACGGGACTGCTCGGTGCAGCGGCGGCGGCAGAAACTCGTCGAGGAGACCCCGCCGCCGGGCCTGCCGCCCGGCACCGCCGAACGGCTCGGCGAGCTGACCGTGCGGGCCGCGCGCGCCGCCGGGTACACCGGCGCCGGGACGTTCGAGTACGTCGTCGACGAGGACGGCGCGTGCTACTTCATCGAGGTCAACTGCCGGCTCCAGGTCGAGCACCCCGTCACCGAGATGGTCACCGGGATCGACCTGGTACGCGAGCAGCTGCTGGTCGCGGCCGGACAGCGGCTGGCGTACCGGCAGCAGGACCTCACCGCGAGCGGCGTCGCCGTCGAATGCCGGGTCAACGCCGAGGACCCCGCGCGGGGCTTCCTCCCCGCACCGGGGGTGCTGGACCGGTTCGAACCCCCCGGCGGGCCGTTCACCCGGGTGGACACCCACGCCGCACCCGGCCTGGTGATCACCGCCGACTACGACCCCCTGATCGCCAAGGTCTGCGTGTGGGGACCCACCCGCGCGCAGGCCATCGCCCGTGCCCAGCGCGCCTTGGAGGAGTTCACCGTCACCGGCCCCGGGGTGTGCACCAACCTGGCGTTCCTGCGCGAGGTGCTCGCCCACCCCCTGTTCCGCTACGCCAAGCACACCACCACGCTGGTGGACCAGATGATGTCCACCCCGGTCGGCTGACCCCGCGAGCCCGGCGCCGGCGCGATCAGACCTCGGTGCAGGAGCACGTCCGGGCCGCTCCGGGCCGCCGCCGGCCGGTCAGGACTGTGCGGCGTCCGGGAGGGCCGGCGGCCCGGGGAAGGCGGGAGGACCATGGACCGCCTGGCGCAGGACGACGGACGAGCCGCCGGGCCGGCGGACGATGCGCACCTCGTCGCACAGCTGCCGCATGAGCCACAGGCCCCGGCCGCGGAGTCGGTTGAGGCCGGGATCCCCGGCGTCGGCGTGCGCGGGGACCAGCCGTCCGGCGAAGTCACGGATCTCCACCGTGACGAACTCCCCTTCCAGCCAGGCACGCACGTGACCGTCACCGCCGGCGTGGTCCAGGACGTTGGCCGCGGCCTCGTTCACCGCGAGCACCAGGTCCTGCAGGCGCACACCCCCAAGGCCCGCCCCGGCGGCGTAGTCGCGGATCCAGCTTCGCAGAGCGCTCAGATCATCACTGATCGGCCACTCCGCGGACACGGATCCACTGTCCTTCACCGGCATCCCTCCCACGCTGAAGCCTCGTCCGTCCGGCGAGCGTCCCGCACAGCGACGACCCTAACGCCTGCCGTCCCCGCGCACCGCGCGGGCCACCGCATCCCCCCGCTTCCCACCGGTCCCCTTCTCTCTCTTCGGAGCGGGTACCGGCGGCGGATGGGTGGAGAATCCCCGCCGTTTCACGTACCCGACCGCCATGCCCCGCAAGGCGGGGGGTCACACGTCGCCGCACCGGCCACATCAGCCCGGCGGGCCCCGCCGCGAGCGGGCCTCCACCGGGCCATCACCGGGGGACCATCGGGGGACCAGCGTGACACCAGGGCGGCTCCATCGGCGCGGGAGGCCGGTGGTGGCGGTGCGATCGGCGATCAGGGTGCGATCGGCGATCAGGGTGCGATCGGTGATCAGCCGGCGGTGGCGCCGGCCCGCAGGCCGTCCAGGGTGACGGCGAGCAGGCGGCGGGCCTGGTCGCGGCCGGGAGGCGGGTCGGGGTGCCACAGGAAGGCGGTCAGCAGCAGCACGTCGGCGGGGCCCATGCCGGGACGGATGACGCCGGCGCGATCGCAGGCCTCCAGCAGGACGGCCAGCGCGCCGGTCAGCGGTGCGCCGGCGGCGGGGTCGCCGGTCGCGGCACGCAGCACGTCGGCCACGCCATGCTTGATCCGGGCATAGTGCGCGAGACGGTCCAGCCACAGCCGTAACGCGTCCAGTGGGGGGTGACCGGCGAGCAGGACGGTCGCCAGGCTGACGAGCTGCTCGACGTCCTGCCGGTGGACGGCCAGCATCAGGGACTCCCGGGTGGGGAAGTGCCGGTAGAGGGTGGCGGGCCCGACGCCTGCCTTCCTGGCGATCGAGTTGAGTGAGGCGTCACCGGAGGCGGCCAGCGCGTCCCTGGCGACCTCCAGGATCCGGTCGCGGTTGCGCCGCGCGACCGTGCGCAGGGGTTCGGGCCGCTGCGAGCTCATGCTGCCCCGCCTCTCCCGGCGAGGGCTCTGCCTGCGGCGGCGTGCCACGGGGCGACCTCTCCGGCCTCGCCGGGCCCCCTGACGGAGAGTCTGCCGCACAGTGAAGCACAACGTGAGCCCCGCTCGGTACCCCGTTCTCCCCCCTCCGGGCGGCACGCACCGGCGCGTCGCGGGAGGCGGCGATCAGGTGGTCCGGGAGCGGATGAGGGCCTCGATGCCGTCCAGGATGCGCTGGAGACCGAACTCGAAGGCGTGGGCCGGCGCGTAGGCGGCGTTGTGTTCCTGGCCGGCGGCGGCGCCGACGCGGGCGGCCAGGGGGTAGCGGGAGCCGTCCATGATGGCGGTCAGGTAGGGGACGTGCGCGTGCCACCACTGCTCGTCGGTCATGCCGGTGTGCTGGACGGCCTGGGCCGCCTCGACGGCGCCGCGGGCCGTGCCGTGGACGTACCCGCCGATCAGGGTGACCACCGAGTCCATCTCCAGGTCGGTGAGGCCGATGCCGTCGACGGCGCGCAGCTCGTACTCGTAGGCGGCGGTGACGTTGGGGCCGAGTGGGGGACGGCTGGTGGCGACGTACAGCATCCACGGGTGGCGCTGGTACAGCGACCAGCGCTCGCGGGCGACGAACTCGAGGGCCGCGCGCCAGCCGCCGTCGATGACGGCGGGCCGGTGCGACTCGCCGATGACGGTGTCGAGCATCACGTCCAGCAGCTCGGCCTTGCCGGGGACGTGCGTGTACAGCGACATGGTGCCGACCCCGAGGTGCTCGGCGACGCGGCGCATCGACAGCGCGGCCAGGCCGTCGGCGTCGGCGACCTCGATGGCGGCCCGCACGATGGCGTCGACGCTGAGACCGGGCCGGCCTTTGGTCTTCCTGCCGGGCTTGTCGCGGGTGCGCCACAGCAGGGCGAGGCTGCGCGCGGGGTCGCCCGCGCCGGTGTACTCGGTGGCCATCGACGACGATCCTATCGCCGTGCCGCCGTGACCGGCGTCGTGACCGCAGGTACCCGATACCCGGGCTTCCCCTATATCTTGTTCGCCGATATATAGTGGTGTGCATGAGCGCACGGGCGATGACCGAACCCGCGTTCCTGGTGCTGACCGCGCTGGCGGACCTGCCGCGGCACGGGTACGGGATCGTGGCCGAGGTGGACAGACTGTCGGACGGCGGCGTACGCCTGAAGGTCGGCACCCTGTACGGCGTGCTCGACCGGCTCGCCGGTGACGGGCTGGTCGAACTCGACCGCGAGGAGGCGTGGCAGGGCAGGCTGCGGCGCTACTACCGGCTCACCGACGCCGGGGCGCGCGCACTGGAGACCGAGGCCGCGCGCCTCGCCGCCAATGTGGCCGGCGCCAGGGAACGCCTGCGCCTGCGGCACCAGGGAGGCACGGCGTGAGCCTGCTGGAGGATCGCTACCGGTTCGTGCTGCGGCTGCTGCTGCCGGCGTCGTACCTCGCCGCGCGGGAGGAGGAGATGGTGGCCGCCTTCCTGGACGGCGCGGGGGGAGCGTCCGACGGCGACAACCCGCGTCCCCGTGCCGGGGAGGTCGCCAGTGTGGCGGCGCTGGCCGTCCGGGTGCGTCTGGCGGCGGGCCCGGAACTGCCCCGCTACCAGGTCCTCGGCCGTGCCGTGCGACGGGCCGCTTTCGCCGGTCTGCTCTTCCACGCCGTGCTGAGCTGCGTATGGTTCGCCGGATTCCTTGTCGCCTACGGACTTGGTGACGTCCCCGGCGCGCTCGGCCCGGTCGCGCGAGGTGAGGCGGGGTCGGCCGAGCGGCTGCTGGATGTGGTGTGGGGGTTCGCCGGGCTGCTCGGCGTCGCGGCGTTCGCCGCGCTGGCACGGGGCCGGGCCGGGGCGGCCAAGGTGCTCGCGGTGCTGTCGCTGGTGTGGCTGTACGGCGGGGTGCTGGGGGCCCCTGGACTCACCGGCGGTGAGGCCGCCAGGATCACGGCGACCCACACCCTGCTGTTCGGCCTGCCGGTGGCCGCGCTGGCGGCCGGGTACCACCGCGGCGCCGCGGCGCCGCGCCGTCCCGTGTGGCTCGCCGTCCTCCCCGTCGTGGCCGCGGTACCGCTGTACGCGCTGCTGAGCGTGCTGAACGCCGGCACGGCCCTCGCCGGGGACGTGGAGAGCACGGCCTTGGCCTGGGCCTGGATGGACGAGACCGGCCTGGCCTGCCTGGCGCTGCTGGTCACCGCCGCCTGCGTGCCGGCCCGGGCCCGCGGCGAGGCCCACGTGGCGCTGTCGCTGGTGCTGCTGACGGCGCCGGTGGCCCTGGCCAGGGCCGTGGACCTCACCGGGCCACCGGCGGGACCGGGTGCCGTCACGGCCACCCAGGTCGTGCAACTGTGCGCGCTGCTGCTGTGCGGCGCGTACCTGCTGGTCACGGCGCTGCGTGCCATGCCGGCCCGCGAGCCCGCCGCCGTTCGCACACCGGACGGGGAGACCGCCGGCGGGCCGTGACCGCGCCACCGGTGACAGCCCCGCGCACGTCCCGCCGGCGGCCTGCGGGTCAACGCCGACGCGGAGGCTCGTGCGGCGCGGTGCCGGTGCCGGTGGCGGTGCCGGTGGCGGTGACCGTGGCGATGACGGTGGCCGCGTCCAGGCCGGGGTCGGTGACGGCGCGGGCCGGCAGGCCGGCGCCGGTGAGGTCGCGGGCCAGGGCCTCGGCCTGGAGAGGGCTGGTCTCCAGGAGCAGGTGCGCGCCGGGGGCCAGCCACCCGGGTGCGCCGGCGGCGACCCGCCGCACCACGTCGAGGCCGTCGGCGCCGCCGTCCAGGGAGATCCGTGGCTCGTGGTCGCGGGCCTCGGCGGGGAGCAGCCGGATGTCGCCGGTCGGCACGTAGGGTGCGCTGGCGACGAGCAGGCCGATCCGGCCGCGCAACCGGGACGGCAGCGCGGCGTACAGGTCGCCCTGGTGCGCCTGGCCGCCGAACGGCGCGATGGTGCGCCGCGCGCACCGCACGGCCGCGGGGTCGACGTCCGCGGCGTGCAGTTCGACCGGGACCGGGCCGGTGCGGGGGTCGTGCGGGCCGGGGAGCGCTCCGGTCAGGCGGGCCGTGACGGCGGCGCCGATGGCGCCGGTGCCGCAGCACAGGTCGGCGACCACCAGGGGAGTGGTCAGCGGCGGACGGGCCAGGGCCACGGCCTGGCCGACGAGGAACTCGCTGCGGCGGCGGGGCACGAAGACGCCGGGGTCCACCGTGACGCGCAGGCCGGCGAACGCGGCCCAGCCGAGGACGTGCTCCAGCGGCAGGCCGGCGGCGCGGCGGCCGGTCATGGCGGTGACCTCGGCGTGGGTGCGCGCGGTGGCGAGGATGAGCTGTGCCTCGTCCTCGGCGAAGACGCATCCGGCGGCGCGGAGCTCGGCGACGACGGACGCGAACAGAGACGAAGGGGTGGACGGCGAAGGGGCCGACATGGAGGTGAGCCTTTCGGGATGCCGATGGGCTCTCCCCCCGGTCACCTACGCCGCGGCGTGCCGCGCCGGCGCGGGAGCGAGAACCCTGCCTGATCGTGCGGTGATGGGTCCCACCTCCTCGGGGCCGTCTGCGGCTGGGAGGGCAACGTTACCCGATCCCGCGCCGCGGCGTTTCCCGCCGCCGCGGATCGGGGTGTACGTGGGACCGATCCGTTGTCCCCTTCCACCCCGGACGCCGCCGTCGCTCCAGGTCACGTCGCGGTCAGGGGGAGGCCGGCGTCGTTCACCGCGGTCACGGTGCGCGGCTCGGCCGGGGTGGCCGATGGGATGTGCGGCGGCCGTCCGGCGCGGCTTTCGCGGGGGCTGCCGCGCGGGTGACGGGGCCCGGGTGGCTGAAAGGTGAATGAAAACCAGGTTTACGTGGGCCTTACTAGCGGCTTGACTAGTTTCCTGACACAACCGTTTTGTCAGGCAACCTTCTCAGAAAGGTGGGCCATGTCCATCGAGTCGTTTCCGGGGCTGTTACGCCGAGGCGTCCGCGCCGGCCGGTCCGGGAACCCGGGGCGATGACGCTCGGCCGCGTCGACGACGCGCCTCACGCGGCCCCGGCGGCGTCCGCGGCGCCACGAGACCGCCTGCTCGGCCTCGACGTGGTGCGGGCCGTCGCGATCTTGAGCATGACGTTCGTGCACGTGTGGCCCACCGGATGGTGGACCCCGATCCATCCCCCGGCCGCGGCGGTGCCGGTGCTCGGCTGGCTGGACGTCACGCTCACCAACCGGGCGATGAGCCTGTTCATCTTCTGCGCCGGGGTGTCGATCGCCCTGGTCACCGGCGGCGCGAACCCGCCGTCCGGCCGGGCCATGTCGATCGCGCGCCGGCGCCTCGCGGTGCGCTCGGCGGTGATGTTCCCCCTGGCGCTCGCGCTCCTGCAGTACGGTGAAGTGATCTTGACGTTGTACTGCTTCTGGTTCGTGATGCTGATCCCGCTGACCCGGCTGCGGGCCCGCGCGCTGTTCACCATCGCGGCGGTGTGCGCGGTGATCGGCCCGGTGCTGCGGTTCGTGCTGCTGAACTACGTCGGACGGTGGCCGTTCCCCCACGAGGGGTTCTCCTTGCTGCTGCACCCGGCCGACCTGCTGTATTTCGTCGCGGGTCCCGACACCTTGTACGCCTCGGCGCTGCTGATCGGCGGCATGGCCGTCGGCCGCCTGGACCTGCACCGGCGTGAGGTGCGGGCACGGCTGACCGCGGCCGGTGGCGCCGTGGTCGCGGCGTCCCTGGCGATGTGGGGGCTGGCCGCGGGCCCCTTCGGCGGGGCGGCCACGCTGGCCGCGGTGCATCCCTCGCGTCCCGGCAGCGGGGAGCTGCCGTGGATCGCGCTGTTCATCATGCGGCCGTACCGGATGTACGACATCAGTCTCCCCATGGGGGCCTCGATGATCGGCCTCGGGATGCTGCTGATCGGCGTGTTCCTCGCCGTCACCGATACCCGGCTCGGCGGCCGGCTGCTGTGGCCGGTCGCGGCGATGGGCAGCGTGGCGCTCACCTGCTACGTCCTGCACTTCCTGCTGATCGCCCCGTTCAACGACCCGCTGCCCTACAGCTTCGCCGTGTTCGCCGGCGTCACGGTCGTCCTGATCGTGGCGGCCGCGGCCTGGCGGCGGCGGTGGCGCAGAGGGCCGCTGGAATGGCTGGTGCACCGCGCCATGGTGTGGGCCGTGCCGGGTGACGGGGCCCCTGAGCGGGCCGGCCGGGGCCTCACCTGGCGCGTGCCGGGGCTTCGTTAGTTCTCCGCCGTCGCCGGAACGGGCTTTTACCCCGGCCATATTCGATGGACACTAACTTTCTTGACCGATAGTCAAAGAAGGATGGGAAATGTCTCCGTTGCTGCCTTTTCCCTTGGCCCCGGCCGCCGTGGACACGGCCCGGCCGGCTCGCCGTGCTCCGGTGTCACGCCTGGAGAGGGGGTGGGTGGACGGTGTCCAGCCGTGTGGCAGGTGAGAGCGGCGTCGACGCCACCGTCCTCGCGCCGGGGCAGGCGGTGCCGGCCCGGCCCCGTAGCCGTCTTCTCGGCCTGGACGTGGTGCGGGCCATCGCCATCATCAGCATGATCTACGTGCACGTGTGGCCCACCGGCTGGCTGCGGGCCGTCCTCGCGCCGCAGGAGCCGGTGGCGGGGCTGCTGTGGCTGGACGAGGCCGTCACCAACCGCGCGATGAGCCTGTTCGTGTTCTGCGCCGGCGTCTCGGTGGCCCTGATGACTGGTGGCGCGCGGCCACCGTCGGGAGCGGGGATGAGCCTGGTGCGCAGGCGGCTGGTGGTCCGCTCCATCGCGATGCTGCCGCTGGCCCTGGTCCTGCTGGAGTTCGGCGAGTCGATCCTGCTGTCGTACTGCGTGTGGTTCGTCCTGCTGCTGCCGTTCACCCGGTGGACGGCGCGGCCGCTGTTCGCCGCCGCTGCCGTGGCCGCGGTGGCGGGGCCGTTGTTCCGGTTCGTGATGCTCAACTACATCGGGGAGTACCCGTTCCCCGACGAGGGGTTCTCGCTGCTGCTCGACCCCGCCGCCTGGCCGTACTACCTGGTGGGCCCCGACACCCCCTACGCCGCGGCGCTGCTGTTCGCCGGGATGGGGCTCGGCCGGCTGGACCTGCGGCCGCACGCGGTCCGGGTCCGGCTCATGGCGGCCGGCGCGGCTGCCGTCGCGGGGTCGCTGCTGATGTGGTGGGCCGCCGCCGTGCCGTTCGGCGGGCTCCGGTCACTGGCCGCGGTGCGGCCCAGCCGGCCCGGCGGCGGCGAGATGCCGTGGATCTCGCTGTTCATGATGAAGCCCTACGGCATGTTCGACATCAGCTTCCCCATGGGGCCGATGATGATCGGCATCGGGTTCCTGCTGGTCGGGTTCTTCCTGATCGTGATGGACCACCCGGTGTGGGAGCGGCTGCTGTGGCCGCTGGCCGCCACCGGCAGCCTCGCGCTCACCTGTTACGTCGGCCATTTCCTGCTGCTGTTCCCCTTCGGCAACCAGCCCCCGTTCTCCTTCCAGCTGTTCCTCAGCGTCGCCGGTTTCGTGGTGGTGGCCGCCACCTTGGTACGCGGCCGGTGGCGCAGAGGACCACTGGAGTACCTGATCCACCGCGCCATGGTGCGCCTGGCCCCGGACCGCGCCGCCGCACGTGCGGCCCCGGCCACGGTGACCGGCGCCGCCTGACCGCCGGCGTGCTGGAGACGCGGGCCTGGCGGGCCGTGGCCGCGGTGATCAGTGAGCTTGTTCCCGGCCGAGGAAGCACGACAGGAGCCGCCGGAAGTCGTGCGGGTGCTCGAGCGCCGGCACGTGCCCGCATCGGCCGAGCACGTGCAGACGGACGTCGGCCAGGTGGCCGAGCAGGGGCAGGGCCGCCGTCCCGAGCGGGGTGACCCGGTCCTCGGCGCCGTGGACGAGCAGCACGGGTGCGCGGATCCCCGCCAGCGTCCGCGCCGACAGGGTGAGATCGTCGGCCCAGCGTGCCCTGGGGGGAGGGAACAACGACGCGAACGCGGCCGCCCCGGCCTGCATCGCGGCCGCGCGGGCGGCGACGGCCGCCTCGGTCACGAGCGCCTGGTCGAGGACGAGGCGGCTCAACATGTCCCGTGCCCCGGACGGGCCGGCGGGGGCGGCCCAGATCGCGTCGAGATCGGCGGACAGCGGCGCTCCGGGGGCCCCCATCGTCGAGACCGCCACCACCCGGGTGACCTGCTCGGGACGCGCGGCCGCCAGCGCCAGCGCCACGGCACCGCCCATGGAGTGACCCACCACGGCGTAGCGCTCGGCACCGAGAGCGTCCATCAGGCCCGCGGCCTGCTCGGTCCACAGCCGCAGCCCACCCCTGGAGCCCGCCGGGATCGGTGTGCGGCCGAACCCCGCCTGGTCAGGAGCCACCAGGCGCCAGGACGAGCCCAGCGCCTGCGCCGTCGTCCCCCAGGCCCCGGATCCGGTCGTCCCGGGCCCGGAGCCGTGCAGCATCAGCACCGCGGGCCCGGTGCCGCTGTCCATGACGTGGACGGGGGAGCCGCCGACGGTGACGGTCCGAAGCGCCGTCACCGAGACAGGCCAGGTGCGCTCATGCCGATGCGGAGTTCACGGACTTGGAGAAGACCTCCATCATCGCCCTGCCGAACTGCGGCATGTCGGGCCACCCGCGGCAGGAGACGAGGTTGCCGTCCACGACGTCGGGAGCGTCGATGACCGTCGCGCCGGCGTTCTCCATGTCACCGGTGATGGGGGGGAAGCACGCCGTCTTGCGGCCCTTCAGCAGCCCGTACACGGCCGGCACCTGCGCGCCGTGGCACACCAGCGCGATCGGGAGGTTGCGCGCGAAGAAGTGCTCGGTGATGCGCCTGACGTCGGCGTCGACCCGGATCCACTCGGGGGCGCGTCCCCCGGGGATGATGAGAGCGTCATAGAGCTCGACGTCGACCTCGGCCCAGGGCACGTCGACCGGCAGCTTCCGGCCGTTCTTCTCCACGTAGGCGTCGGAGTTGGGGTCGAACTCGTGGATGACCAGCTGAACGTCACGCAACGTCCGTGACGAGACGTCGACGTCCCAGCCGCCTTCCTGCACGCGATAGTAGGGATACATGGTGTCGAGCTCCTCGGCGGCGTCGCCGGTCAGGAGCAGCGCTCTGGGCACCTGCTTCTCCTCGCAACTGGGGACGGGCGCGGTGGATCCAATCCGATCCAATCCGATCCGGTTGGGTTAGCATTCCTCGGCCCGGCCCGCCCGTCAAGCCTTTACCTCCATTCCGTCCGAGTCCTTGACCTCGTCGAACAATCGCCGGAACCGCTCGCCGGACCGCAGGATGTGCCGGCGCATGGCGTAGGCGGCGGCGTCGGGGTCACGCGCGGCGATCGCGGCCACGACCTCCTCGTGCTCGGCCATGGCCAGGTGGGTGACCTGGGTGTCGTGGAGAAGCCGGAACAGGTGCACGTGCGTGTGCAGGCGGGCGAGCGCCTCGCGGATGACCTGGTTCTCTGCGCTCAGGGCGACGAGATCGTGAAAAGCGGCGTCGCGCAGCCCGAAGGCGCCGTAGGCCATGGGCCCGTCGCCTCCCTCCAGCTCCGCCATCTCCTCCAGCATCCGCCGCAGACCGGCCACCTGTTTCACGGACGCGCGCTCGGCGGATCTGCGCGCCGCCGCCGGTTCGAGGAGCAGGCGGAGCTCGAGCAGGTCCTCGAACCGGTGGCGGGTGATCTGAGGGGGAATGCGATAGCCGGCATGGGGGACACGCACGACCAGGCCCTCGGCCTCCATGCGGTTGAGCGCGTCGCGGATCGGTGTCTGCGAGACCCCGAGCTCCCGCGCCAGGACGTCGATCGTGACGCGGGAGCCGGGCTCGATCCGTAGCGACATCAGCTGCCCGAGCAGCGTGTCGTACACCTCGTCGGCGAGCCGGCCGCGCGATCTCCTCGGCGGTGTTCCCCCCGTCTTGGCTCCACGGCGCCGCGCGATCATCACTTCGTCGTCCATCGTGACGTCAGGTCCTTTCTTACGTTTTCGGGAACCTGTTGACATCGGTCGCAACGCTGCTGGATGTTGACGCCCCCACTCGGATCGTATAGGAAAGGTGGCGGATGCCACCCCATCCCTCACCCATCGCGGAAACCCGCCCGCCATCGCTCCGCTTCGATCAGTTGGAGCTCCTATGAGCATGCTCGACGTCCTCCTCGATTCGCCCTCGGGCCGCACATGGACCGAAGGACTTCTCGCCTGCTTGAAGCCCCATTACGTCGCGGCGTACTTGTGACGCCGGTCCGCAAGTCAGCCCCTGCGGCAGCCGGCGGCACGCCTGAACGATTCGGCACCTGCTCGGCGAAGCACGCAGCAAGGCTCCAAAGGTCCCCACCCAGAAAGCAGGCAAGAAGATGCGGTATCCGAAGCGAATAGGACGACTGTCCGTTCCCCGTCGAACGGTTCAGCTGGCGACGGCGGTCCTGTTGCTGGCCACGACCGTGACGGCGTGCGGCGGGGACGACGGCGCGAGCGCCCCCAAGGCGCCGGCGACCATCCCGGAGCTCACCAAGGACCCGCTGACCCTCAGCTTCATCTGGTTCGAGTGGCCCCCCGCCCAGGCGCTGGAAGCCTTCGCGAACGCGGAGTACAAGAAGGAGCGGCCGAACACGACCATCAAGGTCAACACCGTGCCGAACGCGAACTGGCACGACGCGATGTTCACCCAGTTCGCCGCGCACAAGACCGACTTCGACATCGCGATCCTGGACTCGCAGCACATCGGTGAGGCCGTGACCAACGGCAACATCCTCGACCTCACCGACTTCGTCAAGAAGAACATCGACGTCAACGCCTACAACCCCTACCTCCTGGCGGCCTACGGCCAGTTCCCCCAGGCGGAGACCGGTAAGCGTGACGAGAACGCCAGCCTGTACGGGCTGCCGCTGCTCGGTGACACCTGGACGATGATCTACCGCAAGGACCTGATCGGCGACAAGCCGCCGCAGACCTGGGACGAGATGATCTCGGCCGCCGAGAAGTGCCAGGCGGACAACCCCGGCGTCAGCGGGCTGGCCTTCCACCAGGCCAACGGCTCCGACGCCGCGGCCGTGACCTACAACACGGTCAACGGCGTGTACGGCGGCAACCTCTGGGACGCCAAGTCGCGCAAGATCGACGGCGTCCTCAACGACGCCGCGGGCCAGGAGGCGATGGACGTCCTGGTCAACAAGATGAAGCCGCTGACCGCCAAGGGCTCCGGCAACTGGTTCATCGACGAGGTGAACGCGGCCGTCGCCCAGGGCAAGGCCTGCATCGCGTTCAACTGGATCGCCGCGAGCGGCGGCCTGCTCGACCCCAAGCAGTCGACGCTCGGCAAGACGCGCGAGGAGATCCTCGGCAAGCTCGGTTTCGCCACCCTGCCGACCCAGAAGACGAACCTGGTGCCTCTCGGCGGCATGGGCATGCACGTGTCGGCCTACTCCTCCGAGGCGAACCAGGCCGAGGCCCTGAACTTCATGAAGTGGTTCGAGCGGGCCGACATCCAGAAGAAGTGGGCCGCGGCCGGTGGCGTGCCGTCGCGCACGGACGCGCTGCAGTCGCCGGAGTTCCTCAACGCCGGCCCGTTCAACCAGGTGTACGCCGACTCGGTGCCGCGGATGCGGGACATGTGGAACGTCCCCGAGTACGCGCGCCTCGTCGACATCGAGAACACCAACGTGAACGCGGCTCTCAACGGCGCGAAGGCGCCGAAGGACGCGCTCAACGACATCGCCAAGGAGCAGCAGGCCGTGCTCAACTCCAGCGGCCGCAAGGGCGGCGGCGGGCTGTGAGTGACCCCGTCTCTCTGACGACCGATCACCCGGTGCAGGCGGCGTCCGCGACGCCGCCTGCACCGGGGGGGTCCCGCCGGCTGAGCGACCGCTGGCTCGCCGTAGCCTTCATCTCCCCCGCGTTGCTGCTGTTGCTCGCCATGTCGGTGTTCCCGTTGCTGTGGGCCTTGTACCTGTCGTTCACCGACTACTCGGCCACCCGCGGGGGATCCGCTCATTTCGTCTGGTTCGAGAACTACACCGCGATCCTGACCTCGGCACAGGTCCACCTGAGGGCCTTGACGACGTTGATCTACGTGGTCGGCGCGGTCACCCTGCAGACCGTGCTCGGTTTCACCATCGCCTACCTGATCTCACGGCGCACGCACGGACGGGGACTGCTGACCACGTTGTTCCTGGTCCCGATGATGCTGTCGCCGGTCGTGGTCGGGCTGTTCTGGCGGTTCATGCTCGACGCGCAGTTCGGCGTGATCAACAGCATGCTCGGCTCGCTCGGCCTGGGGCAGGTGGAGTGGCTCACCCGGCAGCGGACGGCACTGTTCTCCCTGATCGTGGTCGACACCTGGCAATGGACGCCGTTCATCATGCTCATCGCGCTCGCGGGCCTCACCGCGGTTCCCAAGTACTTGTACGAGGCCGCGTCGATCGACCGTGCGTCGGAGTGGTTCCGGTTCCGCACCATCACTCTTCCGCTGGTGTGGCCGCTGCTGCTCATCGCCGTGCTGTTCCGGGCCATCGAGGCGTTCCGGCTGTTCGACCTCGTCTACATCCTCACCAGCGGAGGTCCGGGGGTCTCCACCGAGACGTTGTCGTTCCACGTCTACAAGGTCGCGTTCCTGGGCTTCAACACCGGAACCGCCTCGGCGTACGGGATCCTCATGGTCCTCATCGTCATCGTCCTCACGCAGCTCTACCTGCGCTACTTGAACAAGCTCAAGGAGGACTGATGGCCCTCTCCGTCGACGAGGCCGTGTCCGCCGGCCCTGCCCGGGACCACACGCCGCCGGCGCGCCGCTTCAGCGGCCGGGGCCGCTCGGTGCTGGAGGTCGCGCTGCTGACCGTGCTGGCCGTCGTGATGCTCTTCCCGGTGCTGTGGATGATCGAGACGTCCATCAAGGAGAACCGGGACGTCTATGCCATCCCAGCCAAGTTCTTCGACTTCACGGTCACGTTGGACCACTTCAAGGACGTGTTCGTCGCCTCCGGTGGCGGTCGCTCGGCCTTGTCGGTCTCGTTCCTCAACTCCGTCATCGTCGCCGGGGTCTCCACGGTGCTGGCCACCGTGCTCGGGGTCCCGGCGGCCTGGGCCTACTCACGGTTCTCCGTGAAGGCCAAGAAGGACCAGCTGTTCTTCATCCTGTCCACGCGCTTCATGCCACCCGTGGTGGTCGTGATCCCGATCTTCCTCATGTACCGCCAGGTCGGGCTCATCGACAACAAGCTCGGGTTGATCCTCATCTACACCGCGTTCAACGTCCCCTTCACGATCTGGATGATGAAGGGGTTCGTCGACGAGGTTCCCGCGGAGTACGAGGACGCCGCCATGCTCGACGGCTACACCCGCTTGCAGGCGTTCTGGCGGTTCACCCTTCCCCTGCTCCTGCCCGGTATCGCCGCGACGGCGGTCTTCGCCCTCATCTTCTCGTGGAACGAGTTCGTGTTCGCCATCTTCCTCACCTCCAGCGACGGCGTGCGGACGGCCCCACCCGCCATCGCCGGCCTCATCGGCGGGACCACCGTGGACTGGGGTCTGGTGGCCGCCGCCTCCATCGTGTTCGCCCTGCCGGTGCTCGTCTTCGCCTACCTGGTGCGCAAGCACCTCGTCGCCGGTGTGACGCTCGGGGCGGTGCGACGCTGATGGCAGGCATCGAGGTGACCGCGCTGCACAAGCGCTACCCCGACGGGACGGTCGCCGTCGAACAGGTGGACCTGTCCATCGGCGACGGCGAACTGTTCGTGATGCTCGGCCCTTCGGGGTGCGGCAAGACGACCACGCTGCGGTCCATAGCGGGCCTGGAGAGGCAGACGACGGGTGACATCCGCATCGGCGACACGCTGGTCAACGACCTGCCGCCCGCCGAGCGCGACATCGCCATGGTGTTCCAGTTCTACGCTCTCTACCCGCACCTGAGAACCCGCGACAACCTGGCGTTCCCCCTGCGGGCCGAGGGACTTCCCAAGGCGGAGGTGCACGAGCGGGTCGACGAGGCCGCCCGGCTGATGCGGCTCGGCCCGCTCCTGGACCGGCGACCGCACCGGCTGTCCGGCGGGGAGCAGCAGCGTGTCGCGCTCGCCCGGGCCCTGGTGCGACGGCCGCGCGCGTTCCTCATGGACGAACCCCTCACCAACCTGGACGCGGAGCTCAGGGCGGACATGCGCACCGAGATCAAGCACCTGCAGGGGGAACTGGGGACGACGATGGTCTACGTCACCCACGACCAGGTCGAGGCGATGTCGCTCGGTCACCGGATCGCCATCCTCAACAAGGGACGCGTCGAGCAGATCGGCACGCCGCTGGAGGTCTACGACCGTCCGGCGAGTCTTTTCTGCGCCGCGTTCATCGGCTCCCCGCCGATGAACCTGATCGAGGTGGAGGTGGCCGACGGGAAGCTGCGCAGCCAGAGCGGACTGGCCCTCACGCCACCGCCGAACCTGCCGCGCGACCGTCGCCTGGTCGCAGGCGTCCGGCCGGAGGCGCTGGAGGTCACACAACCCGGGGCGGAACGCTCGATCCCGGCTCGCGTGGTCTCGGCGGAGTGGCTGGGCGACGAAATCATCTACGTGGTCGACCACGGCGGACAGCGCGAGGTACGGGTTCGGATGCCACCGACTGTCCGTTTCGCTGCGGACGCAAAGGTCGGGCTGCGGCACACCGGCGGGCCTCCGCCGGTCTACGACGTGAGCACGGAAGAGCTGGTGGCCTGATGGGAACCGTGGCAGTGCACGGGCTGCGCAAGTCCTTCGGTAAAGTCCAGGCCCTGGACGGGGTGACGCTGGACGTGCCGGACGGCTCGTTCTTCGTCGTGCTCGGACCCTCCGGCGCGGGCAAGACGACGACCCTGCGAGCGATCGCCGGCCTGGAGAAGCTCGACGCCGGGTCGGTGCATCTGGACGGGAAGGACGCGACCGGTGACTCCCCGGCCGCACGCGACCTGGCCATGGTCTTCCAGAGCTACGCCCTCTACCCGCGACGCACGGCGTACGAGAACATCGCCTCGCCGCTGCGGGCACGCGGCCGTTCGTCGAGCGAGATCGCCGCCGCCGTCGAGAAGATGTCGAACCTGCTGCACATCGAACGTCTGCTGCAGCGTCGTCCCGCGCAGTTGTCCGGCGGTGAGATGCAGCGGGTCGCCCTGGCGCGTGCGCTGGTCCGCAGCCCGCGCGCGTTCCTCATGGACGAGCCGCTGACGAACCTCGACCTCAAGCTCCGCGTCGAGATGCGCACCGAGCTCACCCGCATCCACCGCAGCCTCGGGGGGACCTTCGTCTACGTGACCAACGACCAGGTCGAGGCCCTGTCCATGGCCGACCAGGTCGCGGTCCTCAAGGAGGGGAAGGTGCAGCAGGTCGGAACGCCGGCCGAGGTGTACGAGCGGCCGGCCAACCAGTGGGTCGCCGGCTTCGTCGGGAGCCCGCCGATCAGCCTGCTCGCCTGCCACGCCGAGGGAGACCGTCTGGTCGGCGCGGACGGCTGGACGCTGCCGCGGCCCCGCTGGACCACGGCCGAGGACGGTCGTCCGCTGCTGCTCGGCCTGCGCGCGGAGGACCTGTCCGTCGAGCAGCGGGGGGACGCGTCGTTGCCGGGTGAGCTCTACGGCCTTGAGCCGCTCGGTGACCGGACGGTGGTCGACGTCCGGGTGGGGACGGAGATCATCAAAGTCAAGGCACGGCCCACCGTCACCGGTACGCCGGGCGAGCGGCTGCGTGTCACGGTCGACCTGGACCGTGCGCACCTGTTCGACGCGGGCACCGGGCTGGCGCTGTCCGGGGCCGGGAGGTAACCGCGCAGGCCGGCGACGCCGGCATGCGACCGCACATGGCGATCGAGCCTCGGCGGGCCGTCACCGGTGCGCACGGCCGGACGACGCCGAAGCGGCCATGGCCCGACAAGGCGGTCGGCGGCGCGTCGCGCCGCGGCCAAGGCCACGGCCGACCCCCTCGGCGGCCTCGGACCCGGCGGCCGGGTGACCGGTTCGCCGGCACGCAGGGGTGCGATCGCCGAGGTCACCCCGGACATCACCAAGAACATCACAGGAGGCGACGCGATGAGTGACCCGATGAACGTCCTGGCCCCCGAGCACCGGCGGCTCCGGATCGGCGACGCCTGGCGCGACGCCGCGAGCGGAGCCACCTTCGCGGTCGAGGACCCGGCCACCGGCAAGACCATCGCCGAGGTGGCGGACGCCGGCGTCGCCGACGGGCTCGCCGCTTTGGACGTGGCGAGCAAGGCGATGGCGGAGTGGGCGGCGACCCCGCCGCGGAAACGGTCGGAGTTGCTGACCGCGACGTACCGGGCCCTGACCGGGCGATCGGAGGAGGTCGCCCGGCTGATAACGCTCGAGATGGGCAAGCCGCTCGCCGAGGCCCGGGGAGAGGTGGCCTACGGCGCCGAGTTCTTCCGCTGGTTCGCCGAGGAGGCGGTGCGCGTCGAGGGACGCTACAACACCGCTCCCGGCGGTGGATACCGCATCCTCACCGTGCCGAAGCCGGTCGGGCCGTGCGTCTTCGTGACGCCGTGGAACTTCCCGCTGGCCATGGGTGCCCGCAAGATCGCGCCTGCGCTGGCGGCGGGCTGCACGACGATCACCAAGCCGGCGGCCCAGACGCCGCTCACCATGCTGCTCCTGGCCCGCATCATGGAGGAGGTCGGCGTCCCCCCGGGTGTCGTCAACGTGGTGACGACCAAGCGTTCCGGCGAGGTGGTCTCGGCGCTGCTGGCCGACCGTCGCACCCGCAAGCTCTCGTTCACCGGGTCGACCGAGGTCGGACGCGTGCTGCTCCGGCAGGCGGCCGACAACGTGCTGCGCACCTCCATGGAACTCGGCGGCAACGCGGCCTTGATCGTGTGCGCCGACGCGGACCTGGACGTCGCGCTCCACGGCGCCATGGTGGCCAAGATGCGCAACATCGGGGAGTCGTGCATCGCGGCCAACCGCATCTACGTCGAGGAGCCGGTGCGCGAGGAGTTCGCGGCGCGCTTCGCCGAGCGGATGGGTGCGCTCTCGGTGGGCCATGGTCTCGACGACGGCGTGGACGTCGGGGCGTTGATCGACGAGGCCTCGGTCACCAAGATCGACGAGCTCGTCACCGACGCGGTCGATCGCGGCGCACGTGTCCTGGTCGGCGGCGAGCGTCCGGACGGGCCGGGCCACTTCTACCCGCCGACGGTCCTCGTCGACGTGCCCGAGGACGCGCGGATGCTGGAGGAGGAGATCTTCGGCCCGGTGGCGCCGATCATCTCGTTCACCTCCGACGACGAGGTGATGGCGAAGGCCAACGACACCGAGCACGGCCTGGTCGGATACGTCTTCACCCGTGACCTCCAGCGAGCGCTGCGGTTCACTGAGGGGCTGGAGACGGGGATGGTCGGCATCAACCGTGGCCTCATCTCGGACCCGTCGGCTCCGTTCGGCGGCGTGAAGCAGTCCGGGATCGGCAAGGAGGGCTCGCACGAGGGGATCCTCGAGTACCTCGACGTCACCTACGCGGCGATCGACCTGCCGTGACCGGCCTGCTGCTCCCCGCCGGTGCGCGCGCCACATCCCAGCGAATCACCGCCGACGTTCCAGAAAGGCACTGACATGCTTGAGACCGTCCGCGGGCCACGCCAGCTGATAGTGGGCGAAGGGGTCGCGCAGAACATCCCGCGAGTGGTGGCCGAGTGCGGCTCGCGCGTCCTGATCGTGACCGACCGGGTTCTTCTGGGGCAGCCGCGCGTGGCCGGGATCGTGGCCGCCGTACGGGAGAAGGTCGAGGTCGTCGGGGTGTTCGCCGACGCGACTCCGGACGTGCCGCTCACCGATGTCGCCCTGGCCGTCTCGGTCGCCGCCGAGGTGGACGCCGACGTGATCCTCGCCATCGGGGGTGGCACGGTGATCGACCTCGCCAAGATCGTCGGCGTCATCCGGTGCCACGGCGGGACGCCGCGCGACTTCTACGGCGAGTCGAAGGTGCCGGGGCCGACGCTGCCGCTTGTCGCGGTCCCGACGACGTCGGGCACCGGCTCCGAGCTCACGCCGGTCTCGGTGCTGACCGACCCGGACCGCGAGCTGAAGGTGGGGGTCTCCAGCGTCCACATCGTGCCCGACTTCGCCATCGTCGACCCCGAGCTCACCTACACCTGCCCGGCGACCGTCACCGCGCACTCCGGCATCGACGCGTTCTGCCACGCGGTGGAGAGCTACACCGCGCGACCCCGGCCCCACGGACCGCGCGACCCGGTGGAGCAGGTCTTCCTCGGCCGCAACCCGATCACCGATCACTACGCGCTCCTGGCCGCCGAGCGGATCGCCCGCAGCCTGCCCCCTGTGGTCAGGGACGGAGGCGACAAGAACGCGCGCGCGGACATGTCCTACGGGTCCATGCTGGCCGGGCTCGCGTTCTCCCACGCGGGGAACGGGGCTCCGCACGCGCTCCAGTACCCCATCGGCGCGGCCACCCACACCCCGCACGGCCTCGGCGTCGGGCTGCTGCTGCCCTATGCGCTGGACGCGGCCAGGGACGCCATCGGCGACCGGCTGGCCGTCCTCGCCGGGGTGTGCGGTCTCGACGTGAGCGACGCCTCCGATGCCGAGGCCGCGGACACGTTCCTCACCTGGCTCCACGAGCTCCTTGCCGACATCGGCATCCCTGCCACCCTGGCGGACATCGGCGTGGCACGCGCCGACCTCCCGCGTTTCGCGGAGATGGCCGGTGGCGTCACCCGCCTGATCCAGAACCACCCCGGCCCGACCGACACCGCCAGCCTGACCGCGATCCTCGAAGCGGCCTGGACCGGGGACCGGACCCGCACGTCCTGACGCCGGAGCGGCCGGCTGCCCGTGATCGCGCGGCGGCCTGCGCCGGCGCAGGCCGCGGGCCTGGCCCCCGACGCGCCAAGGATCGGCCCACCGACCTGGTCGCCGGGCCGTATTGGACGGTATTGGAACGTTCCAGTCCCCGTCATCCGCGGACATCCGGGTCGCCACGAGCGATCTGCGGCCGGGCCCCGCAGGCCACCGGCGAAGGCGCCGTTCCGCCATGTCCCCTGATCTACGGCAGCCTGCGGATGGTGGTGCACACCGTTTCCGTATGCTGTACGGTACGGCGTACGGAAACAGAGTGCGGAGGGTGCTTTGGACTTCACGGGAGAGGCGATCATCGCCGAAGGGCTGCGCAAGCGGTACGGGGACACCGAGGCGCTGGCCGGGTTCGGGCTCGCCGTGCCGGCCGGGACGGTGTGCGGGCTGCTCGGGCCGAACGGGGCCGGCAAGACCACCGCGGTGCGGATCCTCACCACCCTGGTCCGGCCGGACGCCGGACGGGCCGAGGTGGCGGGGGTCGACGTGGTGCGGGACGCCGCGCGGGCCCGGTACCACATCGGGCTGGTCGGGCAGCACGCGGCGCTGGACGAGGTGCTCAGCGGCCGGCAGAACCTCGTCATGTTCGGACGGCTGCACCACCTCGGCGCCGCGGCGGCACGGCGGCGCGCCGACGAACTGCTGGAGCGGTTCGGCCTGGCCGGCACCGGGGGCAAACCGGTCGCGCAGTACTCCGGCGGCATGCGGCGGCGGCTGGACCTGGCCGTCGGGCTGATCCTGTCGCCACCGGTGCTGTTCCTCGACGAACCCACCACCGGGCTGGACCCGCGCGGACGCGAAGAGGTGTGGGAGGCGGTCGCCGCGCTGGCCGCGTCCGGCACCACGGTGCTGCTCACCACGCAGTACCTGGAGGAGGCCGACCGGCTCGCCGCGCGGGTCTGCGTGGTCGACGCCGGTCGTGTCATCGCCGAGGGCACCCCCGCCGAGCTGAAGGCGGCCATCGGCGGCGACCGCATCGACGTCGTGGCCGCCGGCACCGAAGGCCTGCCGGCCGTCGCCGCGCTCGCGGCGCGCGTCACCGGCGCCGAACCCGACACCGACGTCGCGGCCCGGCGGGTCAGCGTGCCGGTGCGCGACCGCGTGGCCGCGCTCACCGGCCTGGTCCGCGCGCTGGACGAGGCCGGGATCGAGGCCGAGGACATCGTGCTGCGCCGTCCCACGCTCGACGACGTGTTCCTCCACCTCACCGGCCACCACCAGACCCGCGGCACCACCACGACGGAGGCGGCGTGAACGGCACGACGACACAGGTGCGGGACGCCGGCCGTCCCGCCGCGGCCCCGTCCGCGCCGGCGGGGCCGATCGGCCGGCTGGGCTGGGCCCTGGCGGACGCGTGGACGATCACCGTGCGGGACCTGACGCACTGGAGGCGCAAACCCGCGCAGATCGTGGTGGCGCTGCTGTTCCCCGTCATGGTGGTGCTGCTGTTCGGCTACGTGTTCGGCGGCGGCATGGTCGTGCCCGGTGGCGGGGACTACCGGGAGTTCCTGATGCCCGGCATGTTCGCCATGACCATGGTGTTCGGCATCGAGTCGACCTTCACGGCGGTCGCCGGCGACATCGGCAAAGGCGTCACCGACCGGTTCCGCTCCCTGCCGATGTCCCGTTCGGCCGTGGTGACCGGACGCGGGGCCGCCGACATGCTGAACTCCGTGCTCGGCCTCGCCGCGATGATCGTCTGCGGGCTCGCCATCGGATGGCGCTGGCACAACGGGCCCTGGGCCGCGCTCGCCGCCGTCGGGCTGCTGTTGCTGCTGCGCTTCGCGCTGCTGTGGGCCGGGGTCTACCTGGGGCTGGCCGTCGGCAACCCCGAGGCGGTGATGGCGGTGCAGATCCTGGTGTGGCCGCTCGGATTCCTGTCCAACACCTTCGCGGCGCCGGCCGGCATGCCCGGATGGCTGGCCGCGGTCGCCGAGTGGAACCCCATGTCGGCGACCGTGTCGGCGACCCGGGAACTGTTCGGCAACCCCGGCTGGGGAGGCGACTCCTTCGCGGCGCAGCACGCCATGGCCCTGGCGATCATCTGGCCGGTGGTGCTGCTGGCGGTGTTCTTCCCCCTGTCGGTCCGCCGTTACCGGCGGCTCAGCCGCTGACCGGGACGCGGGTCCGCCGTACCGGTCAGGGTGGGCCTCGCGTGTGCCGGAGGATGGCCGGGGTAAGGGTGACCCCTGTCCCCGCCATTCACGCGCACCGGGTGGAAATGCCGACGGTGAGAATTTCCCCGGCGGGACTGTCGGCGATCACCGTGAAGAAAACATGCCGGTGAGACGGGAGCCTATCCAAGGGATCGGTGCGAGGTAATCAATGAATTGACATGAACCGGGATGCCGGTGAAACGCGGCGTGCGGCCGGAGACGAGGTCTCCGGCCGCACGCGAGTCGGGGTGGGCTTGCCTGCCTGGGCTCAGCCCCAGGGGGTGTTGCCGTGTAGCTTGGCGGGCTGACCAGGCATGGAGACCGGTGTGCCGACGGATTGACCAGAGTATTTGGTCGGTGCCGCCTCGGCGGACGCGGCGGCGTACGTGGCCATTCCGCCGGCGGCGACGATCAGGACGACGGTGATCCGGACGGTCATGGCCTTGACGGTTTCCATCATTTCTAGCCCACCCCTTGTGGTGCGGAGTCCTGGTCGGTGCGTTTCCCTGCTCGCAATATCGAAGGTATTCCGGGCCGCTATCCACTCGTTATCGGTGCGCTTCTCGGCCGCTAAGGCCGGTGGGGGCCCCGGCGATGGCGGGGCCGTACCCCTGCGGCTGTGGGGGGGATGGCCGGGGGATGGCGGG
Organism: Sphaerisporangium rubeum; assembly: GCF_014207705.1. NCBI lineage: Bacteria > Bacillati > Actinomycetota > Actinomycetes > Streptosporangiales > Streptosporangiaceae > Sphaerisporangium > Sphaerisporangium rubeum. Next base: position 3,889,132 of record NZ_JACHIU010000001.1, on the reverse strand, counting down.
ACCTCGTGGCGGCGGGCCGCCGGTGATCGGGTCCGGCGGCGGGGCGGGGTCCGATAGCATCGCGGGCACCCGGTGCGGTACCCGCGGCGGGGGTCCTACCCGTCCGCGAGTGAAGGAACGGTGCGACGATGCTGGTGGAGGCGATCCTGCACCGCACGTCCCCCGGCGCGGCCGCCGCGTCCCCGGCCGACGGCATCCGTGTGCTGGCCCTGCTGCCGGCCCACTGGCGCACCGGCCTGTCCACCTCCAACGGCGCCATCACCTTGCGCCTGGACACCACCGACGACACCACCGCCGCCGAGATCCACGCGGCACTGGCCGACGCGCTGTCGGATCCGGCGCTGCACCACTGGCGCCTGGACAGTTGCCGGCCCGTCGTCCCCGGCACGGCCACCCCGCAGGCGGCGAGCCGTCCGCGGGACGCGCGTCAGGAGCCGCCCGGGGTCACCAGGCCCGACTCGTAGGCGAGGACGACCAGCTGCGCGCGGTCGCGGACGCCGAGTTTGACCATGGCGCGGTTGACGTGGGTCTTGGCGGTGTGCGGGCTGATCACCATGTGCGCGGCGATCTGCTCGTTGGACAGGCCCCGCGCCACCAGGGCGACGGCCTCACGTTCCCGCGCGGTCAGGTCCTTCAGCGCCGTGCCGGCGCCGGTGACGGCGCCGGCAGGCCGGGTGACGTACCTGGCGATGAGCCTGCGGGTGATCGACGGGGCGAGCAGCGCGTCGCCGCGCGCGGCGACCCGCACGGCGTGCAGGAAGTCCTCCGGCTCGATGTCCTTGACGAGGAACCCGGCGGCGCCGGCGCGCAGCGCGTCGAAGACGTGCTCGTCGAGTCCGTAGTTGGTCAGGATGACGACGTGCACCCCGCCGAGCGCTGGGTCGGCGGCGATGCGCCGCGTCGTCTCGATGCCGTCGAGCACCGGCATCTGGATGTCGACCAGCGCGATGTCCGGCAGGTGCTCCCTGGCCAGGACCAGTGCCTGCCTGCCGTCGCCTGCCTCGGCCACCACCTCGATGTCGTCCTCGAGTTCCAGCAGCGCGCGGAATCCGCCGCGCATGAGCGGCTGGTCGTCGACCAGCAGGACACGGATCACGGGTTCGGCTCCACCGGGAGCTCGGCCTGCACGGTGAAGCCTCCCTCGCCGCGTGGCTCCGCGCGGAGCCGGCCGCCGAGCGCGGCGACCCGTTCCCGCATGCCGAGCAGCCCGACGCCTGGCACGGTGACGCCACCCGGCGTGGCGGTGCCGTCGTCGTCGACGCGGATCGCCAGGGTGTCGGGACGGCAGTCGATGGTGACGGCCGCGGTGGCCGCGGCGGAGTGCCGGACGATGTTGGTGAGCGACTCCTGGACGATCCGGTACGCGGCCCGGCTCACCGCGGCCGGGACGTCCCGCCGCGGCCCGCCGATGGTGAGTGTCGCCTCCAGGCCGGTGGCACGGGCCCGTTCCACCAGTTCGCCGACGTCGTCGAGCCCACGTGGCGGCGCGGTGTCGTCGTCGCGCAGCACCCGCAGGGTCGCGCGCAGCTCCCTGGCCGCCTCACGTCCGGCCTCCTGGATCGCGAGCAGCGCCGGCGGCACGTCCTCGCCGCGTCTGCGTGCCACGTGCACGGCGACCTCGGCCTGCACCTTGATGACGGCGATCTGGTGGGTGAGGGAGTCGTGGAGCTCACGCGCGATGCGCAGCCGTTCCTCACCGGCGCGGCGCCGCGCCGTCTCCTCCCGGCCGCGCTCGGCCTCCTCGGCCCGCTGCTCGGCCTGCCGCAGCGCCTCACCTGCGGCCCCCGCCGCGACCAGCCACGCCACCTCCAGCACGCCGCGGGCCTGCGCGAGCGCCGCGCTCACGTCGTACGGCCCGGTGAGCAGGGCCGCCAGGGGAAGCGCGGCCAGCACGGCCACGCTTCCCGCCACGGTGACGGCGCGGTGTCCCGCGCGTACGGCGGCGTACACCGCGAACAGGTACGCCACCGCCGGCACGTCGAACCCCGCTGCCTGGTGACCCACCGCGCACACCCCGGTGACCGCCAGCACGGCCACCGGGGCCCGGCGCCGCGCGGCCAGGGCCAGGCCCCCCGCCACGAGCGCGACCAGCCCGAGGATCGCGGCGTTCCCGGCCGGACGGTGTTCCGACAGGCCGGTGACCAGCAGCGTCGCCGCCACACACACGGCGATCAGCCAATCCCCGGCCCCGGCACGTCCCCAGCTCATGCGCGCACCCTAGCCGGAGGTGGCCGTGCGCGGCTCCTGCGCGCGAAGGAGCGTCTGCTACCGCGTGCGCGGTACCCGCACGGCCCCGGTGCGCCGCGCGCGGCGGACGGCTGCCGCCGGTGCGGCAGCCCCGGATGTCCACGCGGGGAGGACGACCGGCGGGGGCCGGCGCGGACATGCTCAGGTGACGTCCGTCTCGCTGGAAGGAGCACCCCGATGCCGGTGCGATACACGCTCGCCGCCGCCGGGACCGGCCTGATCGCAGCCCTCGGGCTCGCCGCGCCGGAAACCGTGACCGATCCCGTCGGCGCCTACACCATGACCGCCGGCCGGCTGTGGTCCCTGGTGGCCATCCTGGTCGGCCTGGCCGGCGTGGTCGCCGCCGCGGTGGCCCTGGTCCGCCGGGCCGGCGCCGCGCGGAGGGCCGGCGTCACGGCGCTGGTGACGGGCCCGGTGGCGGCGGTCATCGGCGCGTGGGTCGTGGCCGCGGCGAAAGGCGGACCCGGCACCGGCTACGGCATCGTCGGCGGCTACGTGGCCCTGGTCGTCGGCCTGACCGGCGCCGTCCTCGGTGCCCTGGTCCTGGCCCGCGTGAGCCGGTCGTCGTGAACAGGCCGGCCGGCGCCGTGGTCCTTGCGCGTGTCAGCCGGTGGTCGTGAGCAGGCCGGCCGGCGCCGTGGTCCTTGCGCGTGTCAGCCGGTCGTCGTGATCAGGTCGGTCAGCCACGCCTGCCAGGCCTGGTGGGCCTTGCCGGGGTCGGGGCCGTCGAACAGGTGGTGGCCGAGGACCAGGACGTTTCCGCGGTCGGGACCGGAGTGCAGGAAACGCAGGAGCGCGTCGGGGGTGCGGACCCCGAGGACGGTGGGGAGGCCGTCGTAGTCGACCACACCCTCGACCAGGGTGCCGGCCGCCGAGAGGCGCACCGGGGTGCCGGCGGTGACCGGGGCGGTCAGGGACAGAGCGCCGAGCAGCGCGAGCCACAGCTGTTCTCTCGGAGGGACACCGGGGTGGACGGCGGTCACGACGGTCGCGGTGCGGGGGTGGAAGTGGGCCAGGTACTGCGACAGGGTGTGCAGGTACATGTCCCAGCCTTCGCGCATGGCCTCGTACTCGGTCTCCCAGTTGTCGCCGAGAACGCCGCTCTGCACCAGGCGCAGCACCGTGGAACCGCCGTCGCGGGCCTCGATGAGGTACTCCATGGCGGTGAAGAAGCCGTCCGACCCGCCTTCGTGCGCGAAACGGCGGCCCGGTTCCCACGCGGTGACCTCGGCCGTGGAGGTGTGGCCCGCCACGGTGAGTTCCAGGGTGCCGCCGGCGGCTTCCTGGAGCTCGGTGCGGCCCATGAACCACGAGTCGATGCCGGGCCCGGTGGCGATGGCGTCCCACACCTGCTCCGGGGTCGCGTCGAGCTCGATCTCCTTGGACAGATGGAACTCGTGGCCCATCGCAGGTCACCCCTTCGTCTCGCCTCAGGCCAACCTAGCGCCTGCGCCGCGGCGCGTCGGTGACGACGGGTCCGCCTCCCGCCGTGGTGCCTAGCGGGGACGGGGTGAAGGGTGGGGGAGGGACGAAGGGTGGGGGAGGGACGCGGCGACGGCGTGCGCGGACAGGCGGCCGTCGGCGCGGGCCACGACGCGGCCCCCCTGGATGCGGACCGCCGTCTCGGTGGTGTCGGACACGGCGGGGACCCCGGCCGCGGCGGCCACGGCGCCGGTGTCGTCGTGCACCACGCGCAGCGGGGGCCAGGCGTGCGGGGGGAAGGCCTGGCGCAGAGGGGTGCACAGTTCGGCGACGACCAGACGGGCCAGCGGGGACAGCTCGCCGGGGTCGCCGGTGACCACGACGGCGGTCACCGGCGTTCCCGGCGGTGCGGCGCGGACGGCCTCCTCGGCGGCCTGTAGACGCCGCAGGCCGAGGACGGCCACCACGCCGTCACCGGAAAGACCGGCGGGGGAGCGGCGCACCGCGTCGGTGGCGGGGGGAGGTGACCAAGGCTCGTCGACGGCTCTCGGCGGGGTGACGGCGGGCAGCGGCGGTATGCCGCCGCCGAGGTCGAGCCCGGCCAGTTCCCGGCAGACGGTCACCACGTCGAACGGTTCGACGAACCCCGGTGCCGCGGCGGCCAGCTGGCCGGCGCCGTGCAGGGTGGTGAGCACCGCCTCGGCGAGCCGCACCTGCCGCGCGGCAGGCCCTCCCGCAGGCCCTCCCGCAGGCCGCAGCCGTTCCAGGGCCAGGCCGAGCAGGACGGCGTCGAGTTTCAGCAGCTGCGCGTAGGCGTGCCGTGTGCGGTCCTCGGCGAGGATCTCCGGCATCAGGTCCCGGCCGAGGAGCGTGTCCCCGTGCTCGTCGGTCGCCAGCGGCAGCCGCGCCACCCACGCGCGGGCCAGCGCGCCGAGGGCCTCACCCGCGTCGCCGGCCGGCGCGGGGCCGGGGTCGGCGGGGCCGGGGCCGGGGGAGTCCGACATGGCGGCAAGGACCGAGAAGTACAGGGCCCGTTTGCCGGGGAAGTTGGAGTAGACCGCGCCACGGGTGAGCCCGGCACGGTCGGCGATGGCGTCGATCTTGGCGTCGCGGAAGCCGCGCGCGGCGAACTCCTCCCTCGCGGCAGCCAGCACCCTCGCCCGGTTGCGTTCCTGCGCCTCCACCCGGGTGAGCCGCTCCATCGTCACTCCCGTCCCCCGGTTCGCCGGCGTCGCAGCAACAAGATACCGTCACCATTCAGATGATGTCATCATATGTTCTCAACATCCGAGTTGGGAGTCCACGTGACCGACGAACGCGCCACCGTCATCCCCGAGATCGACCTCACCGCCATGCAGGTGATCCGCGACCCGTTCACCGCCTACGGCGAGGTGAGGGAACGCTCACCCCTCGCGCGGCTCACCATCCCCGGCATCGGCCCGGTGTGGCTGCTCACCCGGTACGAGGGGGCCCGCGCGATGCTCGCCGACCCCCGGTTCGGGATCAGCACCCAGAGCTTCGTGCGTCCCGGTGTGCCGGAGGACTGCCTGCCGTACATGCGCACCATGTCGGAGATGGAAGGCTCCGAGCACCTGCGGCTGCGCAAACTGGTCGCGCCGGCCTTCGGCGTGCGCCGCGCCGCCGGCTTCCGGCCGCGGATCGAGCCGATCGCGGCCCGGCTGCTCGACGAGCTCCCCGGCCACGCCGACAACGGTGTGGTGGACCTGCTGCGGCACTACGCCAGGCCGCTCCCCATGGACGTGATCTGCGAGCTGGTCGGCATCCCGCACGCCGACCGCCTCGCGTGGCGCGAGTACGGCGCGGTCATCGCCGCCGGCTCCGGCCAGGGACTGGCCGAGGCGATGCCCGGCATCATCGCCGGCGCCAGGGACGCCGTCGCGCGCCGCCGCGCCGAACCCGCCGACGACCTGCTGTCGGACCTGATCCGCGCGCACGACGACGACGGCGACCGGCTGAGCGACACCGAGATGATCACCATGATCTGGCTGCTGGTCCTGGCCGGCCAGACCCCGCACAACCTCATCGGCAACGCCGTCGCGGCCCTGCTCACCCACCCCGGCCGGCTCGCCGCGCTCCGCGCCGACCCCGCGCTCATGCCACGCGCCGTCGAGGAACTCACCCGCTGGTGCGGCCCCATCCTGCTGGCCGTCCCCCGCTACGCGCGCGAGGACACCGAGCTGTACGGCACGAAGATCCGCCAAGGCGACGCGATCACCGCCGCCGTCGCCGCCGCCAACCACGACCCCCGTGCCTTCCCCGACCCCGCACGCCTCGACATCACCCGCACCCCTGCCTCCCCCCACCTGGGCTTCTCCCACGGCCCCCACTTCTGCCTCGGCGCCGCACTGGCCCGCGTCCAGGTCGAGACGGCCCTCACCGCGCTCCTGGCCCGCCACCCCGGCCTGGCCCTGGCGGCGGACCCCGAGGAGATCCGTGCCCTGGACCCGGGCATGTGGCGGCTCACCTCGCTGCCGGTGACCCTGTGACGGCCAGACGGCGCATCGACCGGGAGGGGAGCAGCAAGGGGGTCGCCAGCACCAGTGCGCCGGCCAGGCCGATGGCGGTGCGGGGGCCGAGCAGGCCGCCGAGGAGTCCCCACGTGGCGGTCAGGAGCGCGGTGGTGGCTCTGGTGGTCACCGACCAGGCGGACAGGGTGCGGGTGACGCGGCCGGACGGGGTGCGGTCCAGGCGGTAGGTGGCGCAGACGGGGTTGAAGACGGCGCAGCAGAGGATGAGGCCGAGTTCTACGGCGATCACCAGGAGCAGGCCGGCGGCGCCGGGGCCGGGGAAGGCAAGGCCGAGGGGCCACAGCGCGCGCAGCGCGCCGGTGGCGGTCAGGATCCGGTGGGGGCCGAACCGGGCGACGAGGGGGCGGGCCAGCCAGGAGCCGAGCAGGCCGGCGACGGAGGGGACGGCGAACGCGAGGCCGTACTGCCATGGCGCGAAGCCGAGCCGGTCGAGCAGCAGGACGGCGAGCAGGGGCTGGGTGGCCATGACCAGGCCGTTGAACAGGGTGGTGTTGAGGAACAGGGGACGCAGGCCAGGGTCGGCGAGGATGAACCGCCAGCCGTCGAGCAGGTCGCGGGGACGCAGGCGTGGGGCGGCACGCCGCTCGGGCCGCGGCTCGCGGCCGCCGGTCGCGCCGATGCACAGGGCCGAGAGCAGGTGGCTGACCGCGTCGGCCAGCACCGTCGCCACCGGGCCGAGCAGGCCGATCGCGGCGCCGCCGAGCGGGGGCCCGACGATCGTGGCCGTCCAGGTCGTGGACTCGAACCTGGCGTTGGCGACGAGCAGGTTCTCCGGCGCGACCAGGGTCTTCAGGTAGGCGCCTGAGGCGGCGCGGAACGTGATGTCGGCCGCCGCGACCAGCACCGAGACCAGCAGGAGGTGAGGGAAGGTGAGCACGCCGCAGGCGTACGCGGCGGGGACCGTCAGCAGCGCCGCGAACCGTGCCACGTCCGTCCCGATCAGCACCGGCCGCTTGCGGCGGAACTCCACCCACGGCCCGAGCGGCACCGCCAGGGCCGCGCCGGCCGCGGCACCGACGGCCGACAACGCCGCGACCCGCGCGGGACCGGCGTGCAGCACCTGGATCGCGATCAGCGGGAACGCGCCGAAGGCGAGCCACGTGCCGAGCGCGCTGGTCCCGTACGCACCCCACAGCCACCCGAACGACCGCCCCAGCCGGGACCCGTTCCCCATGCCGATCTCCTCGTCTCGCACAACCGATCAGCGATCGGATGCATCTAAGCGAGACGCGTGTCCTGGGATCAAACAACTATCTGGCCGTCAGGTCACAACCGGTGGTTGTGTCAGTAGGGTGTCGGCCATGGATCTCGACGCCGTACGGACCTTCGCCGCCGCCGCCGAGTCGGGACGGTTCCAGGACGCCGCCGCCGGGCTCGGGGTCACCCAGCAGGCCGTCTCCAAGCGCATCGCGGGGCTGGAGCGTGATCTCGGGGTGCGGTTGTTCACCCGGACGGCGCGTGGCGCCGAGCTCACCATCGACGGGCAGGCGTTCCTGCCGCACGCGCGTGAGCTGCTGCGCGCCGCCGAGCGCGCGGTCGCGTCGGTGCGGGCCGGCAGCCGTCCGCTGCGGGTCGACGTGCTCACCTCGCGAAGCGCGGGGTCGGGGCTGATGCGCGGCTTCCACCGCGCCTACCCGGGGATCGAGCTCGACGTGGTGATGCTGTTCGACGTCGGCACGGCCGTCGAGGCCATCCGGTCCGGTGCGATCGACGCGTCGTTCCGCGCCGTCGCCGCGCCGGGCCGGCCCCTTCCCGAGGACGTCAGGTCCGTCCGGGTGCTCGACGAGGCGCTCCAGCTGCTCACCGGACCGGCTCACGCGCTGGCGGGGGCCCGCTCGGTGACCGTCGCTCAGCTCAGGGGACACCGGATCTGGATGCCGGGGATCGTCCCCGGCACCGAGTGGGCCGCCTACTACGAGGCGCTGGTCGAGAAGTTCGGCCTCACCATCGAGGCGACCGGCCCGAACTTCGGTTCCGACGCGCTGCTCGACACCGTCGCCGACACCCCCGGCCTGGCGACGTTCATGGGGGAGTGCACCCGCCTGGTCTGGCCCGCCGGCCACGGCCTGCGCCGCATCCCCGTCACCCAGCCCGCACCGGTCTACCCGCATTCGCTCCTGTGGCACCGCGACAACCCCCACCCGGCGCTGGCGACCCTGCGCACCCACCTCGCCGCCGGGGGGACCGGCCACGACGCCACGGGGACCTGGGTGCCGGAGTGGGTGATCTCCCACTGAGCGCGGCACGGAGAATCGGACATCACACGCGTCTTGCCTGAATGCCACGTTATGAATCTACGTTGTAAAGGCGGCGGAATAATTCCAAATCGGACAAAAATGCACAAACGATCCACCGATGCCGGTGGCGACCTTCAGTCCTTGAGTCCGTCCAGGGAACGGCCGAAGGCGAGCAGGGTGAACCCCGGCACGGGGGCCCAGTCGCGGGCCGGCAGCCGGGTGAAACCCTGAGCGAGGTACAGACGCTGGGCCGTCCTCATGGCGGGCTGCGTGGACAGCAGCAGGGATGTGGCGCCGCGGCCGGCGGCGCGGCCGAGGACGGCGCGGATCAAGGTGGCGCCGACGCCGCGGCCCTGGGCCTCGGGGGCCACGGCGAGCGCGCGCATCTCGGCTTCGTGGGGGCCGGTGGCGAGTTCGCTTCCGGGGTGGAACGGGTCGAGCATCGCGGTGCCGAGCAGCCGGTCGTCCTCGGCGGCGACGAGGACCTCGCCGTGGCCGTCGGCGCCGAGTGCGCGCAGCGTGCGCGCGTAGGCGGGGTGCGCGTCGAGCAGTCCTTCGGCCTGGTAGGCGGCGACCCGCAGGTCGCCCACGGTGGTCATCTCGCCGGGGTGAGCGTCTCGCACGATCATGACCCCATCAAACCAGGTCGCAGCGGGACGATGAGGTGGTGGTGCGGGTGATGTGACGATCTTCCGGGGTGGCGGTTCGGTGAGGGGGAGGGGGTGGGTAGGAGCGGGGGTGGGGTGGGGGACACCGGAGGGGGCACGTGATCTTCTTGTTGCCGATCATGGCTGCGTGCCTGCTCGGCATGGGTTTCATGGCGCAGCAGCACGCCGCCTACCGGGAGCCGCTGGGAGAGATGCTGCGGATGCGGTTGCTGGTGCATCTGCTGCGTCAGCCGGTGTGGCTGGCGGGGGTCGGCCTCATGTTCGGCGGCCAGGTGCTCGGTGCGCTGGCGTTGCGGCAGTCGAGCGTGTCGGCGGTGGCGCCGTTGTTCGCGACCAGTCTGATCTTCGCGCTGGCGGCGGCGCATGTGGTGTACCAGGAGCATCTCGGCTGGACCGAGTGGACCGGTGCGGCGCTGGTCAGCGGGGGTGTGGCGCTGTTCCTGGCGTTCGGTGAGCCGCACGGGGGGCGGGCTCCGGCGGGGTGGCTGGTGCAGTGGGTGGCCGTGGCCGCGGTGCTGCTGGTGGCGGCGGCGCTGGTGGTGGCGGGCCGCAACCGGTCGTTGCAGGTGAAGGCGATGCTGCTGGCCGCGGCGGCCGGCATCTTGTACGGCCTGCAGGACGTGCTGACGCGGGGGTCGCTGCTCACGCTGCGGTACGGGGTGGGAGCGCTGGCGTCGTCGTGGATGCCGTACGCGGTCCCGTGTGTGGCGGTGATGGGGTTGCTGCTCAACCAGAGCGCGTTCGACGCGGCGCCGCTGCGGATCTCGTTGCCGGCGACGACGGCGGCCGAGCCCATCACCGGCATCATGCTCGGCGTGGTGATCTTCGCCGAGCATCTGGATCTGGCGGCGGGGGCGGTGGTGGCCGAGGTGGCGGGGCTGGTCGCGATGGTGGTGGGGATCGTGTTGCTCGGTCGTTCGCCGTATCTGGCGAAATCGGGGCAGTCGGGACAGAGGGTCGAGGCGCGGTGATCGCGGCGTTGCTGGCGGTGTGCGCCGCCATGGGGAACGCGGCGGCCTCGGTGATGCAGCGGATGGCGGCGCGCCGGGTGCCGCGGCAGCAGGCGATGTCGCCGCGCCTGATCGTGACGCTGGTGCGCACGCCGGTGTGGCTCGGGGGGATCGGTGCGCTGATCCTGGGGTTCGTGTTCCAGGCGGCGGCGTTGTCGCAAGGAGGGCTGGCGCTGGTGCAGCCGGTGCTGATCAGCGAGCTGCCGTTCACGATGGTGCTGATGTCGCGGGTGTTCCAGGTGAGTCTCGGGCCGCGTTCGTGGCTGGCGATCGTGCTGCTGACCGGTGGGCTGGCGTTGCTGTTGTTCGCGGCGGCGCCGCAGCCGGGGGGTGGGGGGCCGGACGCGGAGGGCTGGATGACGGCGACGGCGGGGACGCTCGCGACGGTGTGGGCCCTGGTGTTCGTGGCGCGGATCACCGAGGGTGCGGGACGTGCGGTGGCGTTCGGGCTGGCGGCGGGGATCGGGTTCGCGTTCACGGCGACGTTCATCAAGCAGGCGACGCTGGTGCTGGAGGAGGACATGTCGGCGCTGCCGGTGACCTGGCAGTTGTACGCGATGGTGGTGGCGGGGTTGTGCAGCCTGTTCCTGCTGCAGAACGCGTTGCAGAGCGGGACGCTGGTGGCGGCGCAGCCGGCGTTGACGCTGAGCGATCCGGTGGCGTCGATCGTGTACGGGACGGCGATGTTCGATGAGCAGATCCGCACGGGGCTGTGGATCGTGCCGGAGCTGACGGGGATCGGGCTGATCGTGGGGGGCAGTTTCCTGCTGGCGCAGTCGCCGTTGTTCCACGCGCAGATGGCGGCGGCCTGATCGTCAGGCGCCGCCGGTCCTCGCGGGGTCATCGGTGCGGATGAGGGTCTCGGCGGCCGGCGCGGCGAACAGTGTGCCGGCGGCGGCGGTGCGCCGCGCGCGGTGGCGGGGGTCGGCCAGGCGGTCGAGTTCGGCGAGCAGGGCCGTGGCGTCGGCGGCGTGCGCGGTGAGGCCGGCGCGGGCCATGGCGAGGGCTCCGGCGCGGCCGTGGCCGGGGATGGGACGGTAGGAGACCACCGGCAGGCCGGCGGCGAACGCCTCGACGCAGGTGAGGCCGGCGGCGTTGTCGACCAGCGCGTAGGCGGCGGCCATCAGGTGCGGCAGGTCGTCGCGCCAGCCGAGCGCCGGGCCGAGCCCGGCGGCGTCGAGGCGGCGGGCCAGCCGGGTGTTGCCGCCGCACAGCACGACGGGGGTGTAGCGTCCGGACGCCGCGAGGACCTGTGCGGTGCGGGTGACCTGTCCGACTCCCCAGGCGCCGGCCGACACCAGCACCGTGCGCGCGGCGGCGGGTCGCCCGCGGGTGTGGAAGGCGGGCCGGACGAGGGGGGCGTAGGCGGTGGCGGGCCGGTGGGTCGCGGCGGTCGCGGCGTGCGCGGTGCCGGGGGTGGGGCACAGGTAGCGGTCGTTTCCGGGGTGCAGCCAGAGCCGGTGGAGGGTGAAGTCGGTGACCAGCACGGTGCTCGGCGCGGTCAGGGTTCCGCGTGCGCGCATGAGGCCGGTGACCTGCGCGGCCAGGTGGAACGTCGAGACGACGTGCGCGGGGGCCTCGCGGGTGGTCAGTGCGCGCAGGCGGGGTGCGGCGAGCCGGGCCAGGGGGGAGACCGGGGACCGGCGGACGAAGAAGACCTGGTAGACGATCTCGTAGATCCAGGGTGTGCGCTGGACGGTGGTGCGGTACCACCAGCGCAGCAGTGGTCCGAGCCGCAGGGGGAGCAGCCGGAGGACGTCGATGACCTGTACCTGTGCGCCGTCGCGCGTGAGGCGGCCGGCGAGTTCGCGTGCCACGCCGTCGTGGCCGGCACCCATGGAGGCGCTGATGATGAGCACGCGCCTGGCCGCCGTCACGGTGCGGCCCGGCGTGCCGGTGGGGGGCTGAGGGGGTGCGCCGGGGGGTGGGGTACGCGGCGCTGGCCGCGGGGGTCGGCGGTCTGGTGTACGCGGGGCCGGCGGCGGCGTGGCTCGGCGGGGTGCGGCGGGTGGTGCCGGGGCTCGCGGGGGTGGGGGAGCCGGGGCATGTGGCGCTGACGTTCGACGACGGGCCCGATCCGGTGTCCACGCCGTGTTTCCTGCGGGAGCTCGGGAGGCTGGAGTGCAGGGCGACGTTCTTCGTGCTGGGGGAGATGCTGGAGCGTCATCCGCGGGTGGGACGCCGCATCGCCGAGGAGGGGCATGAGGTGGCCGTGCACGGCTGGCGGCACACCGCGGCGCCGCTGGCCCGGCCGGGGGCCGTGGCCGCGGGGGTGGGGGCGGCGGTACGGCTGGTTCGGGAGGTCACCGGGGTTTCGCCGGAGTGGTACCGGCCGCCGTACGGGGTGCTGAGCACCGAGGCGCTGCTGGCGGCGCGCGTGTGGGGGCTGCGGCCGGTGTTGTGGACGGCGTGGGGCCGGGACTGGACGGCGTCGGCCACCCGCGAGTCGGTGCTCGCCACGCTGACACCGGGGTTGCGTGGCGGCGCGACCGTGCTGCTGCACGACAGTGACCACACCTGTGCGTCCGGCGCGTGGCGCTCGGCGCTCGGCGCGCTGCCGGAGGTGGTGGCGTACTGCCGCGCGGCGGGCCTGCGGGTGGGGCCGCTGGGTGAGCACGGCGTGGGGAGGCGAGGTGGCCACGGCGGGTCCTCCTTGCGTAGCGGCTGCCAGGTCACGGTCTCCGGCGGGGGACGGGGATAAAGCCGGGAAACGGTCAAACGTCTGGCAGGACCGGCGGTGGCCGAATGGGGGACGTGGTCGCCTGTATCGATTTTCCGAGGGAATGGGAAAAGGCCGATAAAGACGGTGAGCGTTAGCGGTATTCGCGGCAGATATGCCTGTTGACATCGGGTTTCATGGCGTCGCAAGACAGTTTACGGCGCGGTGCGCTCGGCAATAGTGAAGCCATGTCACCGGGGCGGGACGTCATGGCGAGAGCGAGGCGGGAGAATTTCCCGGTCGCTTCGCGTGTGCTGCCACGCCGATATCGGGGGCATCTTTTCGCGGTGTACGCGTTCGCTCGCCACGTGGACGACGCCGGTGACGAGGCCGACCCGCGGGACCGGCCGCGGCTGCTGGAGGAGGTCGACGCCGATCTGCGCCGGCTGTACGCGGGCCAGGTGCCGCGGCATCCGGTGGTGCGGGGCCTGGCCGCGACGGTGCGGCAGTGCGCGGTGCCGGCCGAGCCGTTCCACCGCCTGGTGGAGGCCGGACGGCGCGACCAGGCGGTCACCCGGTACGAGACGTTCGGTGACCTGCTGGGGTACTGCGCGTTGTCGGCCAACCCGGTGGGCCGCATCGTGCTGCACGTGTTCGGCGCCGCCGGGGGTGAGCGTGTGCCGCTGTCGGACCGGGTGTGCTCGGCGTTGCAGGTGGTCGAGCACTGCCAGGACGTCGGCGAGGACTACCGCAGGGGCCGGGTGTACCTGCCGGGTGAGGACCTGCGGCGGTACGGCTGCACCGACGACGACCTGGCGGGTGCGGTGACGCCGGGGCCGTTGCGCCGGGTGGTGGCGTTGCAGGTGGCGCGCGCGGCGCGGCTGCTGGACGCGGGTGCGCCGCTGCTGGCGTCGCTCGACGGGTTCGCGCGCGCCGCGGTCGCCGGGTACGTCGCGGGGGGCCGCGCGACGGTCGCCGCGCTGGAACGTTCCGGTCACGACGTGCTCGGGGTGGCGGTGCGGCCGCGCCGTGCCCGGCTGGCGGCGGCGTGGCTGCGCGCGCTGCTGAGGAGGGGGTGACCCGGCGATGGCGTCCCACGCCTACCGGCACTGTGAGCGGATCGTGCGCACCAGGGCGAGGAACTTCTCCTACGGCATCCGCCTGCTGCCGCCGCGGCAGCGGCGCGCGCTGAGCGCGGTGTACGCGTTCGCGCGCCGTATCGACGACATCGGTGACGGGGACGGGCCGGCGGAGCAGCGGCTGGTGCTGCTGGACGCGGCGCGGCGTTCGCTGCGTGCGCGGCGGCCGGTGCACGGCGACCTGGTGATGGTGGCGTTGTTCGACGCGGCGCGCCGGTTCCCGATCCCGTTGCCGGCGTTCGAGGAGCTGATCGACGGCTGCGCCGACGACGTACGTGGTGTCCGGTTCGCCGGGTACGAGGATCTGCTGGGGTACTGCCGCCGCGTCGCGGGGTCGGTGGGCCGGCTGTCGCTCGGGGTGTTCGGCACGGCCGACCGGGCCGCGGCCGAGCCCCTGGCCGACGCGCTCGGGGTGGCGCTTCAGCTGACCAACGTGCTGCGGGACGTGCACGAGGACCGGCTGGCCGGCCGGGTGTACCTGCCGGCCGAGGACCTCGCGCGGTTCGGCTGCACGCTGGAGCTGGACGGCGCGGGCCGGTTCACCGACCCGCCGGACCGGCTGGAGGCGCTGATCCGGTTCCAGACGTCCCGGGCCCGCGACTGGTACGACACCGGCATGCGGCTGCCGCCGATGCTGGACCGCCGCAGCGCGGCGTGCGCCGGTGCGATGGCCGGCATCTACCGCGGTCTGCTCGACCGGATCGCGGCGTGCCCCGCCGAGGCGCTGGCCGGTCGTTCGTCGGTGCCGGTGTGGGAGAAGGCGATGGTCGCGGCCCGCGCGCTCGCCGGGGCCGGCCGGTGAGCGGCGCGCCGGTGGCCCCGGTGGCGGTGGTCGGCGGGGGGCTGGCGGGGATCACGGCGGCCGTGGCGCTGGCCGACGCCGGGATCCCGGTGACGGTGTACGAGGCGCGGCCGCGTCTCGGCGGTGCCACGCATTCGTTCACCCGTGGCGGGCTGACGGTCGACAACGGCCAGCATGTGTTCCTGCGGTGCTGCACGGCCTACCGGGGGCTGCTCGACCGTATCGGCGGCGCGCGCGGCGTGCGGCTGCAGGACCGGTTCGACGTGCGGGTGCTCACCCCGCAGGGCCGGTCGGGACGGCTGCGGCGCGCGGCGCTGCCGGGGCCGTTCCACCTGCTGCCGGCGCTGGCGACGTACTCGCTGCTGCGGCCGGCCGACCGGCTGCGCGCGCTGCGCGGGTCGGTCGCCATGGCGCGGCTGGACCCGGCGGACCCGGCGCTCGACCTGGTCGACCTCGGCACGTGGCTGGACCGGCACGGGCAGCGCGGCCCGGCGCGGCACGCGGTGTGGGAGCTGTTCACCGTGGCGGCGCTGAACGCCGCCGCCGGTGACGCGGCGCTCGGCGCGGCGGTCAAGGTGTTCCGCACCGCGCTGCTCGGCCGGGCCGGCGCCGCCGACATCGGGGTGCCGTCGGTGCCGCTCGGCCGGCTGCACGGCACCGCCGCGGCGCGGGCCATCGAGCGGCGCGGCGGGGTGGTGCGCATGGCGGCGAAGGTCGGGGCCGTGCTGCCGGGACCGGCGGTGGTGGTCGGCGGACGGCGGGTGGAGGCGTCGGCCGTGGTGCTCGCCGTGCCGCACGAACAGGCGGCGCGGCTGGCGCCCCCCGGCGCGGCACCGGACCGTGACCGGTGGCCGGGCCTGCGTGCCGGGCCGATCGTCAACGTGCACGCGGTGTACGACCGGCGGGTCACCGGCCTGCCGTTCGCCGCGGTGGTCGGCTCACCCGTCCAATGGATCTTCGACAAGACCGGGGTGGCCGGGCTGGACCAGGGCCAGTACCTGGCGGTGTCGGTGTCGGCGGCCGGCCGGTGGATCGACCTGCCGACGGCGGAGATCCGGGCCTGCTTCGAACCCGAGCTGCGGCGCGTCCTGCCCGGTGCGCGTGACGCGCGGCTCGCCGACTTCTTCGTCACACGTGAGCGCCGCGCCACGTTCCACCAGGGTCCCGGCAGCGGCTCCCTGCGTCCCGGCGCCGCCACCCGGTGGCCCGGCCTGTACCTCGCCGGCGCGTGGACCGACACGGGCTGGCCCGACACGATGGAGGGTGCCGTGCGCAGCGGACTCAACGCGGCCCGCCTGGTCCGCCGCCATGTGCGTGCGGCACAGGCCAGGGCCGCGTCATGACGCCTGTGGTGCCCTGCGCGCTGCCGGCGGCCCGCGAGCTGGTCGAGCCGGTGCTTCGCGCCGCGGTGGACCGGCTGGACCCGGTGACCCGCCGGGTCGCCGCCTACCACTTCGGGTGGGCCGACCCGCAGGGCCGTCCCGCCGACGGCGGCGGCAAGGCGCTGCGTCCGGCCCTGGTGGTGCTGTCGTCCAAGGCCGCCGGGGCCGAACCCGACCTGCCGGCCGCGGCGGCGGTGGAGCTGGTGCACGCGTTCTCGCTGCTGCACGACGACATCATGGACGGCGACCGCACCCGCAGGCACCGGCCCGCGGCGTGGGCCCTGTTCGGCCGTGCCGAGGCCATCCTCGCCGGGGACGCGCTGCTGTCGCTGGCCGGTGAGCTGCTGGCCGTCGCCGGCACCCCCGGTCACGCCGCGGTGGCGCGGTCCCTCGGCGCCGCGACCCGCCGGCTCATCGCCGGCCAGGCCGCCGACCTCGCGTTCGAACGGCGCGGCGAGGTGGGCCTTGAGGAATGCCTGCGCATGTCGTCCGACAAGACCGGCGCGTTGCTGTCGTGCGCCTGCGCCGCCGGGGCACTTGCCGCCGGGGCCGGGGACGGGCTGACGCGGGCCCTGGCGGCGTTCGGCGAGGAGGCGGGGCTGGCGTTCCAGCTCGTGGACGACCTGCTGGGGATCTGGGGGTCGCCGGAGATCACCGGCAAGCCCGTCCTTTCCGACCTGCGGGCCCGCAAGAAGACCCTGCCGGTGGTGGCCGCGCTCACCGGCGGCACCCCCGCCGGTGCGCGCCTGGCCGGCCTGCTGGCCCGGCCCGGCCCCCTGCCGGAGCGGGACCTGCGCGAGGCGGCCGGCCTGGTGGAGGACGCCGGCGGCCGGGCCTGGGCCGAGGCGGAGGCCAAGCACCGTCTGGACGTCGCGCACCGCCGCCTGGCCGACGCGGGCCTTCCTGCCGCCGTCCACGCCGAGTTCCTCGACGTCGCCGCCTTCATCACCGCCAGGGACCACTGACATGACACAACGCACCATCACCGCCGCGGCGGACGAGGCGTCCGCCGGCCCGCTCGCCACGGCCGCCGGGCACGCGCTCGCGGCGGCGTGCGACCACCTGATCGGGCTGCGCGACCCGGCCGGGTGGTGGAAGGGGGAACTGCGGACCAACGTGACGATGGACGCCGAGGACCTGCTCATGCGGGAGTTCCTCGGGGTGCGGTCGCGGCGGGACACCGACGAGGCGGCGCGGTGGATCCGCCGGGAGCAGCGGCCCGACGGCACCTGGGCCACCTTCCACGGCGGACCGGGGGACCTGTCCACGACCATCGAGGCCTACACCGCGCTGCGGCTGGCGGGGGACCCGCCGGGGGAGCCGCACATGCGGGCCGCGGCGGCGTTCGCACGGCGCGGCGGCGGCATCGGGTCGGCACGGGTGTTCACCCGTATCTGGCTGGCGCTGTTCGGCCAGTGGCGCTGGGACGACCTGCCGGCGCTGCCGCCGGAGCTGGTCCTGCTGCCGCAGTGGTGCCCTTTGAACGTGTACGACTGGGCCTGCTGGGCCAGGCAGACCATCGTGCCGCTGACCGTGGTGGCGGCGCACCGGCCGGTGCGGCCACTGCCGTTCGACCTGGCCGAGCTGCGGACCGGCCGGCCGGCCCTGCGGGGACGTCACCGCGGGGTGATCGGCGCGGTCGACCGTCTGCTGCGCCGGTACGATCGCCGTCCCCTGCCGGGCCTGCGGCGCGCGGCGCTGCGGCGGGCCATGGAGTGGATCGTGGCGCGGCAGGAGGCCGACGGGTCGTGGGGCGGGATCCAGCCTCCCTGGGTGTACTCGCTGATCGCGCTGCACGTGTCGGGGTACGCCACCGATCACCCCGTCATGCGCCGGGGCCTTTCGGGGTTCGACCGGTTCACCGTGCGCGACGAGCAGGGCCGCCGCATGGAGGCCTGCCAGTCCCCGGTGTGGGACACCGCGCTCGCCGTCACCGCGCTGCTGGACGCCGGCGTGCCGGCCGATCACCCCGCCGTGACGCAGGCGGCGGTGTGGCTGCTCGGCGAGGAGGTACGCGGCCCGGGGGACTGGTCGGTGCGGCGGCCGGGACTGGCGCCGGGTGGCTGGGCCTTCGAGTTCGACAACGACGGCTACCCCGACACCGACGACACCGCGGAGGTGGTGCTGGCGCTGCGCCGCGTCCCCCTGCCCGGCGTACGGCCCGCCGTCGACCGGGGGGTGCGGTGGATGGCCGGCATGGCGTGCCGCGACGGCGGGTTCGCCGCGTTCGACGCCGACAACACCCGCGAGCTGATCAGGCGGCTGCCGTTCTGCGACTTCGGCGCGGTGATCGACCCGCCGACGGCCGACGTCACCGCGCACGTCGTGGAGGCCCTGGCCGCGGAACCGCCGGCCGACCCCGAGGTGCTGCGGCGCGGTGTGCGGTGGCTGCTGCGCGCGCAGGAACCCGGCGGGTCGTGGTTCGGCCGCTGGGGGGCCAACCACGTCTACGGCACCGGCGCCGTGCTGCCGGCCCTGGCCGCCGCCGGTGTCCCCGCCGCTCATCCCGCGGTACGGCGGGCCGTGACGTGGCTGGAACGGCACCAGAACCCCGACGGAGGCTGGGGCGAGGACATGCGGTCCTACCGCGACCCCCGGTGGATCGGCCGCGGCCACTCCACCGCGTCGCAGACCGCCTGGGCCCTGATCGCGCTGCTCGCCGCCGGGGAACGTTCCCCCGCGGTGGACGCCGGGATCGGGTGGCTGGTGCGCACCCGGCTGCCGAGCGGCACCTGGGACGAGCCGTACTACACCGGCACCGGGTTCCCCGGCGACTTCTCCATCAACTACCACCTGTACCGGCTGGTGTTCCCGATCATGGCACTCGGCCGGTACCTGCGCGGGAACGGCGCCGGGTGAGCGGCCTGGTGATCTGCGTCGCGCTCGGCGTGGAGGCACGCGCCGTGGCCCGGGGCCTGCGGCCCGGCGACGGGGTGACCGTGGTGCGCACCGGCATGGGGCCGCGCCGCGCCGACCGGGCCGGGGCCCGGCTGCGGGCCTGCCGCGCGGTCGCCGTGACCGGGTTCGCCGGCGCGCTGGACGACGGCCTCACGCCGGGGGACGTGCTGGTCGCGGCCGAGGTCCGCTACGCCGGCCGCTCCCTGCCGTGCCCCTCGGCGTGGCCGCTCGCCGCCGAGCTGGACAAGGCAGGCATCCCCGTGCAGGTCGGGCCGCTGGTCACCGCCGGCCGTCTGGTGACCGGCGCGGCGCGTGACCGCCTCGCCACCACCGGCGCACGCGCGGTGGACATGGAGTCGGGGCCGCTGCTGGCCGCCGCGCTGAGGGTCCCCGGTCCCGGCGCGGCGGCGCACGCCGTGGCGCGGGTCGTGGTGGACACCCCGGCCGCGCCGCTGCTCAGCGCGGCCATGGTACGCGGCGGGCCGGCGGCACTGCGGACGCTGCGGCGGCTCGGGCCGGTCCTTTCGCGCTGGGCCGCCGACCACGGAAAGGGGCGGCCATGACGATCCCTGTGCGGCAGAGCCTGCGCATCGGCACCTACATCCTGCGTCAGCGGCTACGCGGCCGCAGACGCTTCCCGCTGCTGGTGGAACTGGAACCGCTGTTCGCGTGCAACCTGGCGTGCGCCGGCTGCGGCAAGATCCAGCATCCCGCCGACGTGCTGCGGCGCCGCATGCCGGTGGACCAGGCCGTCGCGGCCGTCGAGGAGAGCGGCGCGCCGATGGTGTCCATCGCCGGCGGCGAACCGCTGATGCACCCGCAGATCGGGGAGATGGTGCGCCGCCTGGTGGCCATGAAGCGGTACGTGTTCCTGTGCACCAACGCGCTGCTCATCCCCAAGAAGATCGACCAGTTCACCCCGTCGCGGTACTTCGCCTGGACCGTGCACATCGACGGGCTGCGCGACCGGCACGACACTTCGGTGTGCCGGCCGGGGACGTTCGACGAGGCCGTGGCGGCCGTGCGCGAGTGCCGCCGCCGCGGCTTCCGCGTCACCACCAACACGACGTTCTTCTCCACCGACACGCCGCGCACCGTCATCGAGGTGCTGGACTACCTCAACGACGACCTGGCCGTGGACCAGATGATGATCTCCCCGGCGTACGCCTACACCAAGGCACCCGACCAGGAACACTTCCTCGGTGTGCGGGACACCAGAGCCCTGTTCCGCGCCGCGTTCGCCGGAGGCAACCGCGAACGGTGGCGCCTGAGCCACTCACCGCTGTTCCTGGACTTCCTGGAAGGCAAGGCCGACTTCCCCTGCACGGCGTGGGCCATCCCGTCGTACTCCCTGCACGGCTGGCAGCGGCCGTGCTACCTGATGGCCGACGGCTACGCGCGCACCTACCGTGAACTGGTCGAGGAGACCGACTGGGACGCCTACGGCCGCGGCCACGACCCGCGCTGCGCCAACTGCATGGCCCACTGCGGCTACGAACCCACCGCCGTCTTCGCCACCCTCAGCTCGCTGCGCCAGTCGCTGCGGGCCCTGCGCGCAGGCTGACCGGCCGCCGGCGGATTGTCAGCTCAGCGCCGCGACGGCCTGCTCAGGAGTCTGGTAGAACGCGAACAACCGGTCCAGGCCCATGATCTGGAAGATGTGCGCGATGTCGGGATCCAGGCCGGCGAGGGCCAGCGCGACGTCGGACTCCTGGGCCCGCTGGTGCGCCGCGATCAGGATCGAGATGCCGGTGGAGTCGCAGAACTTCAGCTCAGACAGGTCGACCACCAGCCCGTCACCGGGGCTGAACGTGTGCTCGGCCAGAGCGTCTCGCAGGCGCGGTGAGGTGTGATGATCCAGGTCACCGGCCACGCTCAGCACGTGAAGCCGCGCCGAGTGCGGCTGGAGCGTGACGGTCAGACCGTTGTCTTGCTGCACCAAGGCTCCTGAGAGACGGCGATCGTCGGGACCGGCACGGACAGGCGAGCACCGCGGCGCCGCCGGACACGCGCTCCGGCCAGGATACCGATCAGTCTAAACACGGCGGCGAGCAGGCCGTGGGCTCCCGGCAGCCTGATCGGGACGCCGGAACTCCCCGTGCGGCCCGCCGGACGCGGCACGGCGGCACGGCGACCCTTCGGATTGCCCTATTGTACGTATCCGTTGACCTGCGACTTGTACAGCCTGCGTATCATGTCCCGATCCGGGCAAGGGTGCGAGCGGCGAGGTGCGAGGCCCGTGGGGGGGCCGTGCCCGCCGAACGTGGAAGGGTGTCAGATGACGCGCCATGACGAAGCCGAGCGCGGGCCTGCGGCGGACGGAGCCAAGGTCTTCACGGTCGACGACGAGATCGGCCGTGATCTGGCGCTGGTCGACTGGCACGCCACCGCGCTCGGGCCGCCGGGGGAGTGGCCGCAGAGCCTGCGCACGGCGGTCAGCATCCTGCTGCCGTCCCGGTTCTCCATGTGGATGGCGTACGGGCCGGAGCTGACGTTCTTCTGCAACGCGGCCTACCGCCGCGACACCCTGGGCCACAAGTACCCGTGGGCCCTCGGCAGGCCCGCCAATGAGGTGTGGGCCGAGATCTGGGACGACATCGGCCCCCGGATCGATGCGGTGCTGGCCACAGGAGAGGCGACCTGGGACGAGGCGCTTCTGCTGTACCTGGAAAGGTCGGGCTACCCCGAGGAGACCTACCACACCTTCTCCTACAGCCCGCTGCGCGACGACGACGGCGCGGTGGTCGGCATGCTGTGCGTCGTCAGCGAGGAGACCGAGCGGGTCATCGGCGAGCGGCGCATGGCGACGCTGCGTGACCTCGGCTCCGACCCCAGCGTGGTCCGCACCGAGAAGGAAATGCTGGCCTTCACCGGCCGCCAGCTCGGCCGCAACCAGCGCGACCTGCCGTTCACGCTGACGTACCTGTTCGACGACGACGGCGGCGCGCGGCTGGCCGCCGCGACCGGGATCACCGCGGGACACCCGGCCGCACCCCCCACCCTGGCATCCGGTGACCCCGGCGCGGTGTGGCCGGCGGCCGAGCTCGCCAGAGGCGAATCGATGGTGGTGCCCCTCGACGGCGGGCCGTTCACCGGCCTCCCGCACGGCGACTGGCCCGACCCGCCGACGCACGCACTGGTCGTGCCGTTGCCACGGCAAGGCGGCGCGCCGTACGGGTTCCTGGTGGCCGCGCTCAACCGGTACCGGGCCCTGGACGACGGTTACCGCGGTTTCGTCGAGCTGGCCGCCGGTCACGTCGCCACGGGGATCGCCAGCGCGCGCAGCTACCAGGCGCAGCAGCGCAGGGCCGAGGAGCTGGCCGAGCTCGACCGCGCCAAGACGGTCTTCTTCTCCAACATCAGCCACGAGTTCCGCACCCCCCTCAGCCTGATCATGGGGCCGGTGCAGGAACTGCGGGCCGCACTGGCCGACGCGCCGCCGCAGGTGCGCGAGGACCTCGACGTCGTGCACCGCAACGGGCTGCGCCTCGGCAAACTCGTCAACACCCTGCTGGACTTCTCCCGCCTCGAAGCCGGCCGCATGCAGGCCCGCTACGAGCCGGTGGACCTGGCCGCCGTGACCGCCGAGCTGGCCAGCGTCTTCCGCTCCGCCATCGACAAGGCCGGCCTGACCTTCACGGTCGACTGCCCCCCACTGGCCGAGCCGGTGTACATCGACCGCGACATGTGGGAGAAGGTGGTGCTCAACCTGCTGAGCAACGCCTTGAAGTTCACCTTCGAAGGCTCGATCGGCGTCGTGGTGCGCGCGTCCGCCACCGGCGCGGTGGTGACCGTCACCGACACCGGGATCGGTGTGCCGGCCGACGAGGTGCCGCGGCTGTTCGAGCGGTTCCACCGCATCGAGAGCGCGCGGTCGCGCTCCAACGAAGGCAGCGGCATCGGCCTCGCCCTGGTGCAGGAACTGGTGGCCCTGCACGGCGGCACCATCACCGCGACCAGCGTCGAAGGCCAGGGCACGACCTTCACCATCCGCCTGCCGTTCGGCACGGCCCACCTGCAGGACGGCAGCCTGGTGCCCCCCAAGGCGCCGGAAGCGGTGTCGGCCACCGCCAGCCCGTTCCTTGAGGAGGCCATGCGCTGGCTCCCCGACGGCGGCGCGCCGGCCGACGAGACGGCCATGTCCGCCACCGGGCACTCCCCGGCCCCCGGTGACGGCACGCCGCCACGGGTGCTGATCGCCGACGACAACGCCGACATGCGCGAATACCTGACCCGGCTGCTCAAGGGAGCGGGCTACCGGGTCGACGCCGTCGGCGACGGCATGGATGCGCTGGACGCCGTCCGCGCCGAAGCGCCGGCGCTGGTGGTCAGCGACGTGATGATGCCGCGCCTGGACGGCCTCGCGCTGGTCTCGGCGCTGCGGTCCGACCCGCGCACCGCCGACGTGCCGGTCCTGCTGCTGTCGGCCCGCGCGGGCCAGGAGGCCTCCATCGAGGGCCTCGAGGCCGGAGCCGACGACTACCTGGTCAAGCCGTTCACCGCCGCGGAGCTGCTGGCCCGGGTCCGGGCCAACGTCGAGCTGGCCCGGATGCGCAGCCACCACATCCGCTGGCGCAACGCCATGATCGACTCCCTGCAGGAAGCGTTCTTCGTCGTCGACGAGAACGGCGCCGTCGTCGAGATCAACTCGGCGTTCACCGACATCCTCGGCTACGGGCCCGAGAACCTCCCCTACGCCGCTCAGCACCCCTGGTGGCCGGACGCCGCCGACGACCCGCAGGCCCACGCCGCGGTCGCCGAGGCGTTCGCGCGGCTGATCGGCGAAGGCCGGGGCAACTGCGTGATCCCCCTCAACCACCGCGACGGCCACCAGGTGTGGATCGCCGCCACCTTCAGCGACGTCACCGACCCCGACAGCGGCCGGCGGCACGTCGTCGGCACCTTGCGGGACGTCACCGCCGAACGTCACCTGGTGCAGCGGGAGAGCGCGCTCGCGGCCCTCAGCATGCGCCTGTCCCAGGCCGACGACCTGGCCGACGCCGTGCGCGGAGCGCTGGAGACGTTCCAGGAGGTCTGGCAGGCGCGCCGCGTCGCCGGCGTCGTCTGGAGCGGCGACACGCCGGCCGAGCCGGTCACCGCGCCGGCCGGCGCCGGCTGGCCCGATCTGCAGCAGCACGTGCGTGAGAGACTGGCCGCGCTGCGTGAGGAGCCGCCGCTGCGTCCGCTGGCCCCCGTGGCCGGCGGGGCCGGCATCTGCCTGGACCACCCCGACGGGCTGCTGGCCCTGTGGATCGACCTCGGCCAGAACCGGCCGTTCACCGGCGAGGACCAGACCCTGCTCGCGCTGCTCGCCGGCCACCTCGGCCAGGGCCTGCACCGCGTGCACCAGCTCGACCAGCAGCGTGAGGCCGCCGTGGCCCTGCAACGGGCCATCCTCGGCCCCTCACGGCTGCCCGACGGGTTCGCCGTGCGCTACGAACCGGCCAGCCGGCCGCTGGAGGTCGGCGGCGACTGGTACGACATCGTGCCGCTCGCCGGTGAGCGCATCGGGATCGTCGTCGGCGACTGCGTGGGCCGCGGCCTTCCCGCGGCCGCCGTCATGGGGCAGCTGCGCAGCGCCTGCCGCGCGCTGCTGCTCCAGGACGCCGGCCCGGCGCAGGTGTTCGCCGCGCTCGACCGGTTCGCCGCGCTCGTCCCCGGCGCCAGGTGCACCACCGTCTTCTGCGGTGTCCTGGACGGCGCCACCGGTGAGCTGGTGTACTCCAGCGCCGGTCACCCCCCCGGCATCCTCGCGCACGCCGACGGCACCACCGAACTGCTCGAAGGCGGCCGCTCGACCCCGCTGGCCGTACGGCCCGGCCACCCCCGGCCCGAGGCCACGGCCATCATGCCGGCGCGGTCCACCCTGCTGCTGTACACCGACGGCCTGGTGGAGCGCCGCCGCCGTCCCCTCACCGCCGGCATCGACCAGGCCGGCGCCGCCGTCCAGGCCGGCCGGACCATCCCCATCGAGGACCTCGCGGCCGACATCATGACCCGCCTCATCCCCGAGGACGGCTTCAACGACGACGTCGCGCTGCTGCTGTACCGCCAGCCCGGCCCGCTGGAGATGGCGTTCCCCGCCGAGTCCAGCCAGCTCGCCCCCGTGCGCGCGGCCCTGCGCGACTGGCTGGCCCGCTGCAAGCTCACCCCTTCCCTGGTGCAGAACGTGCTCGTCGCCGCAGGTGAGGCGTGCGCCAACGCGATCGAGCACGGTCACCGCAACGCTCCGGGCAGCACGATCCGCCTGCGGGCCGTCGTCACCGTCGACGACCTGCGCCTGACCGTCGCCGACACCGGCCACTGGAAGCCACCGCAACCGGAGGCCAGCCGGCATCGAGGCCGGGGAGTCGCTCTCATGCGTGCCCTGATGAACGAGGTCACCATCAATCCCGGTGCCGCCGGAACAACCGTCGACATGCATGCGAGGATCACCCCATGACCACCCCCCTGACCCTGGTGTCCGCGGAGCGGCCCGACGGCACCCCGGTCCTCACCGTCACCGGTGAGATCGACATGAGCAACGCCGGCACACTGGACGAGGCCCTGGCCGAGTCCACCGGCGCCGGCCCGTTGCTCGTCGACATGAGAGCGGTGGAGTACCTCGACAGCGCCGGCCTGACCGTCCTGTTCTCCCACGCCGAGCGCATCCGGCTGGTCGCCAATCCCCTGCTCGCCCCCGTCCTGACGATCTCCGGCCTGACCGAGATGACCACCGTCGAAGGGATCGCCTAAGACGGCGGGGCCGGCCCCCACGGTGGTCCGTGAACGGGGTCCTCGCCGGGACGACCGGCCTCCCAGGCCGAAGGCGGCGGGCGAAAGGTGCCGCCACCGGGATGGCGGGCCTCCCTGATCGAAGGCGGTGGGTGAAGGGGGCCGCGAGCGGGAAGATCGTCCCACGTGAGAGGCGGGAACAGGCTGGCCGGGGCCCGGGTGCTCGTCACCGGCGGCTCGTCCGGCATCGGCGCGGCGACGGCGCACGCGATGGCCGCGCACGGGGCCGAGGTGACGATCACCGGCCGCGACCCGGCGCGCCTGGCGGCCGTGGCCGCGCGCACCGGCGGCCGTGCCGTCCTGTGTGACCTGCTCGCCGGCGGCGGCCCCGCCGATCTGGTGGCGGCGGCCGGCCCGGTGGACGTGCTGGTGGCCGCCGCGGGGGCCGGCTGGGCCGGCGCGTTCACCGCGATGCCGCCGGAGGGGATCGACCGGCTGGTACGGCTGAACCTCACCGTCCCGATGCTCCTGACCCGCCTGCTGCTCCCCGGCATGATCGCCGCCGGCCGCGGCCACGTCGTCCTGATCTCCTCGATCGCCGGGGCCGTCGGCGTACCCGGCGAGGCCGCCTACTCGGCCGCCAAGGCAGGCCTGGTGATGTTCGCCGAGGCCCTGCGCCACGAACTGCGCACCCCCGGCGCACCAGGCGTCTCCGTCGTCCTCCCCGGAGCGGTGGCCACCCCGTTCTTCACCCGCCGTGGCACCCCCTACACCCGCCGCCACCCGGCCCCCGTCCCCCCGGAACGCGTGGCCCGCGCCGTCGTCGCCGCCGTGGAGACCAGCCGCCCCGAGTCCTACGTCCCCGCCTGGCTCGCCTTCCCCGCACGCCTGCGCGGCGCCGCACCGGCTGTGTACCGCCTGCCGGCCCGCCGCGCCGGCGGCTCCGCCTGACCGTCCCGCGTGAACCGTGCCACCTGGGTCGTGCCGGCCGTCGTCAGGCGGGGACACGGCCGCGGGGGGCCGGTGCCACACTTGGGCCATGGGGAAGCTGGACCGGTTCGCGAGCAACCGTCCCCGGCTGCTCGGCCTGGCGTACCGGATGCTGGGGGAGCTCGCCGAGGCCGAGGACGTGCTGCAGGACGCCTACCTGCGGTGGGAGCGCAGCGACGGGGTCGAGGTGCCGGAGGCGTGGCTGACGACGGTGGTCACCAACCTGTGCCTCAACCGGCTCACCTCGGCCCGCGCGCGGCGCGAGCAGTACGTCGGCACGTGGCTGCCTGAGCCGGTCGCCGTTCTGGACGGCCGGCTCGGGCCGCTGGAGACGGTGGAGCAGCGTGAGTCGCTGTCGCTGGGGATGCTGGTGCTGCTGGAACGGCTGACACCTCCCGAGCGGGCCGCGTTCGTGCTGCGTGAGGCGTTCGGTCACAGTCACCGTGAGGTCGCCGGCATCCTGGACGTCGAGGAGGCCCACGCGCGGCAGCTCTACCACCGGGCCCGTGAGCGTGTCGGCGAGGAGCGCACGCGGTTCTCCGCGTCCCCCGAGCAGCGCAGTCGCATGCTGGAGGTCTTCCTGTCCGCCGCATTGCGCGGCGATCTGGCCACCTTGGAGCACATGCTCGCCGAGGACGCGGTCAGCTGGGCCGACGGTGGCGGCAAGGCCGCGGCGGCGGCGCGTCCGGTGCACGGCCGCGTCCGGGTCGCGCGCCTGGTGTCCGGGCTGGTCCACCACCCGAGGCACACCGGGCTCGACCTGGTGGCCGGCACGATCAACGGCGAACCGGGGTTCCTGGTCAGGGACGGCGGCACACTGATCGCCGCCGGTGTGCCGGAGTTCGGGCCCGACGGCCTGATCGTCGCGATCCGCACCGTCACCAACCCCGACAAGCTCACCCACGTGGTGTGACGCGTCTCACAGACGGTTCCTGTCACGGTTGCGCCGTCGCCGCGGTTCAACGCGCGGACACGACGAAGGAGACAGGAAATGACGCATCACATCGTGGTCATCGGCGCGGGCTACTCGGGGGTCATCGCCGCCAACCTCACCGCCAGGCTCACCGGAGCGCGCGTCACGCTGGTCAACGAGAACGACGGGTTCGTCGAACGCGTGCGGCTGCACCAGCTCGCCGCCGGTCAGGTCCTGCGTGACCTGCCGCTGGCGGACGTGCTGGAGCCACGTGTGGAACCGGTGATCGACCGGGTCACCGCGCTCGACCCCGAGGCGCGCACCGTGCGTCTCGGCCGGTCCGGACGCGACGTCGCCTACGACACGCTCGTGTACGCGCTCGGCAGCCGCGCCGACATGGCGTCGGTGCCAGGGGTGGCCGAGCACGCCTTCACGGTCGCCGGGCCCGCCGAGGCCGTGCGGCTGCGCGACCACCTGGCGGCCGGCGCGGCCGGGGGAGTGCTGGCCGTGGCCGGCGGGGGCCTGACCGGCATCGAGGCGGCGGCCGAGCTGGCCGAGACCTACCCCGGCCTGAAGGTCCGCCTGGTCACCGACGGGGTGGCCGGCGCCGGGCTGTCGCCGTACGCGCGCCGTCACCTGCGCGCCACGTTCACGCGTCTCGGTGTCGAGGTGCGGGAGAACGCGCGCGTGGCCGAGGTCCGCGCCGACGGGCTGGTGCTGGACGACGGGGAACACATCGCCGCCGGGACCGTGGTGTGGACGGCCGGGTTCACGGTGCCGGCCCTGGCGCGTGAGGCGGGGCTCGCCGTGGACGGCCGCGGCCGGGTGATCGTGGACGGCACGCTCCGCTCGGTGTCCCACCCCGATGTCCTGGCCGTCGGCGACGCCGCCGCGCTGCGCACCGAGGACGGCAAGGAGCTGCGCATGGCATGCGCCACCGGCATCCCGTCCGCGCAGCAGGCGGCCCGCGCCATCGCCGCGCGCCTGGCCGGCCGCGAGCCGCGTCCCCTGCGTTTCCGGTACTTCAACCAGTGCGTCAGCCTCGGCCGCCGGGACGGCATCGTGCAGTTCGTCCGCACCGACGACACCCCCCGCCGCGCCGCGCTCACCGGCCGCGTCGCGGCCCGCTACAAGGAGGCCATCGTGAAAGGCACCGTCTACGGCCTGCGCCACCCCTCCATGCCCACCTACCTGTGACCCGGGGTCAGCGCGCGCCGACCCGGACCCTGCCGGTGACCGTCAGCTCACCGAGCCCGGTGACCACCACGCCGGCGCCGGCGCCGGCGAGGTGAGCGGCGCGTCCGCCGTGGTCCACACCGACGACCAGGCCGAAGCCGCCGAGCCGGCCGGCGGTGACGCCGGGGGCCGAGTCCTCCACCAGCGCCGCGGCCTTCGGTGGCACGTCGAGGCGGCGGACCGCCTCCAGCAGCAACGCCGGGTCCGGCAGGCAGGCAAGCCCCAGGCGCGCGGCGTCCTCGCCGTCCACCAGGGTGTCGAACAGGTGCAGCACACCGGCGGCGGCGACCACCGCACGTGAGTTGCCGCTGCCGGACACCACGGCCGTACGGCAGCCGCGGCGCCGCAGGTCGCGCAGCAGCGCCACCGTGTCGGGGAACGCCGCCACGCCGTGCCGGCCCGACTGCTCAAGGAACAACTGCTCCTCGGCGCGGGCCAGCCCGTGGACGGTCGGCGACCCCGCCGCGTCGCCGGGCCGGCCCTCCGGCAGGGCCAGCCCCCGGGAGCTGAGGAAGGCCCGCACGGCGTCCGGCCTCGGCCGGCCGTCGACGTGCGCGAGATAGTCGCGCCGGACGTCGAACGGCTCGAACGGCCCCGGGCCGCCACGCAGGAAGGTGTCGAACACCCGCTTCCAGGCCGCCGCGTGGACACGCGCGGTGTCGGTGACGACGCCGTCGGTGTCGAACACCACGGCACTGATCTGCGCGAGGTCGATGACGGGCATGACAGGACCTCCATCCCCCGATGCTGGAGACGTTACCTCCCCCGCCTTCCGGTCACACAAGAAACCCCTGGTCAAAGCCCTGGAATGTCGGATCAAGCCGCCTTGTCCGCCGGGATCGACCCCCTGCGCCGTACGCACGCGGGTGGCCGCAGGGGTGGAGGTGGCGCGGGAGCGCGGCTCACACGGGGAACTCCGCGCGCGGCGCGGTGGCGGTGAGCAGCGCCGTGGACGGCGTGCCGCCGAACACCTCGCTCAGCCGGGACGTGAGCGCGCCGATCAGCCTCGGCACGTCCTCGGCGGCCGACTCGTGCATCGCCTCCGCCACGATGAGCACCGAGGCGGTGGTGTCCCTGACCGCCGAGTGGCCGCTCTGGCGGTTGGTCCAGCGGCGCGCGTGCGCGTGGCCCGCGGCGTCGGCGAAGATCACCTCGCCGGGGACGGGGTGCTCGGTCTCGCCGGACAGGGTGTGGTAGGTCTCGTCGCCGTGCGCGTGCCGCACGTCGAGGCCCTTGGAGACGCGGGTGACGTCCAGCGCGGCCACGGGGATCGCGAAGGCCGTGGAGATCGCGTTGCACAGGTCGATCAGCGGGTGGATCCTCGGCAGCTCGCCGTCCTTGCGCAGGCGCCGCAGCAGCGCCTCCGACGCGCAGCGGTACTGGGTGGGTCTGAGCCCCATGCGGGTGAAGGCGCGGCGCCATGCCTGGATCTCGGGGAAGGCGGCCTCCTGGCCGGTCGCCAGCCTGGCCAGCGCGAGCGAGGTGAACTCCTCCACGGCGGCGCCGGTGTCGCCGTCCGGCGTGATGCCGGTGGCGGCCACCACGCCGGCGACCAGGCCGGGATGAGCGGACCAGAGGTCCGCCGCGTGCTGGATGTAGATCAAGGCCCGTCCTTCGGGTCGGCGGTGTCGACCCTCCTACTCTGGTGCCACAATGGCTCGGTGAGCAGGGCCAAATCACAGCCAGACAACCGGTCCATAACCTCCGGCTCCGATTTCTTGCAGCTCGACATCGCCGACGCACCCGCCGGCGGCCGTTCCGGCTGGCTGGCCGAGCGGCTGCGGCACGCCATCGCCGACGGCCGCCTGCCGGTCGGCAGCAGGCTCCCGGCCTCCCGGGTGCTCGCCGCGGAGCTGCGGGTGTCGCGGGGAGTGGTCACCGAGGCCTACCAGCGGCTCACCGAGGACGGCCACGTCGCCGGCCGCGGCCGCGGCGGTACCGTCGTGGTCGCCGCGCCGCCGACCGCACCCGGCCCCCCGCCGCCTCCCAGGCAGGCGGCCCCGGCCGCGGTGTTCGGCGCCGAGCCGGACGCCGGGGTGTTCGACGCGCTGCGCGCGGCCCGCGCCAGGATCGACCTGTCACCCGGCGTGCCGGATCTCGCGGCCTTCCCCCGCACCGCCTGGCTGCGTGCCGAGCGCACGGTGCTGGCGTCGCTGTCGGCGTCCGACCTCGGCTACGGCGACCCGCGCGGCGCGCCTGCGCTGCGGCGGGCCGTGGCGGTGTGGCTGGCCCGCACCCGGGGTTTCCGCGCCGACCCCGATGAGGTGCTGATCGTCGCCGGGGTGGCGCAGGCACTCGGCCTGCTCGCGCGCGCGCTGCGCGTGGACGGCGTCACCGAGATCGCCGTGGAGGACCCCGGGTCGCTCGGTGCGCGCCAGCACCTGTGGCACTCGGGGTTCACCACCCCGCCGGTCCCCGTGGACGGCCACGGTGTGGTGGTGGAGGAACTGCGCGCGTGCGGCGCGCCGGTCGTGCTGCTCACCCC
The DNA here is from genome assembly GCF_014207705.1 of Sphaerisporangium rubeum. NCBI lineage: Bacteria > Bacillati > Actinomycetota > Actinomycetes > Streptosporangiales > Streptosporangiaceae > Sphaerisporangium > Sphaerisporangium rubeum. Next base: position 3,857,781 of record NZ_JACHIU010000001.1, on the reverse strand, counting down.
GGCACACCAGTTCCCCACCGGCGTGGTGCTCGGCGGGGAACGGCGCCGCGAACTGATGCGGTGGGCCGGCGCCGGCGGGCTGGTGGTGGAGGACGACTACGACGCCGAGCACCGCTACGACCGGCCACCGGTGCCGGCGCTGCGCGCCGTGCTGCCTGAGGAGGTCTGCTACACCGGCAGCGTGTCCAAGCTGCTGGCCCCGGCGCTGCGGGTCGGCTGGGTGGTCGCGCCGTCCCGGTACCGGGACGCGCTGATCGAGGCCAAGCGGTTCGCCGACCTCGGCAACGCGGTGCTCCCGCAACTCGTGCTCGCCGAACTGATGGAGTCCGGTCAGCTGGAACGCCAGCTCCGCTTCCTGCGCCGGCGCCACCACCGCCGCCGCGACGCCATGATCGCCGCCATCCGCACCCACCTGCCGGACGCCACCGTGCACGGCGCGGCCGCCGGACTCCACCTGATGATCACCTTCACCGGCGGCCCCCCGGACACCGACCTCGCCGCCGCCGCACTGTCGCGCGGCGTCAAGACCCAGCCCCTGTCCTGGCACCGCACCACCCCCGGCCCTCCCGGCCTGGTGCTCGGCTACGCCGCCAGCACCCCCACCGACATCGCCGCCGGCGTCGCCACCCTCGCCGCGGCCCGCCGCGCCATGACCACCCGCGCCGCCTCCACACCGCCGCCGGGGCCGCCATCCTCGCCCGGCCCGCCGCGCCATGACCACCCGCGCGCGGCCTACCGCGCCGTCCCCCGCTCGCCGTCCGGCGGCTCCTGCGGACGAGGCGGCGCCGCCCCGAGCGTGATGTCCCCGTGAAAATCCCGTCCCTGGACGACCGGCCCGTGCACGGTGCCCCCCTCGACCGTGTTGTACGTCGCTCCCCGCGCGTCCCCGAGATCCCCGCCGCCGGTCCCGCGTGAACCGGTGACGAGCGGATACACGGCGACGGCCAGGCTCACCAGCGCCACGAAGGCCCCGATCACACTGGCGGTGCGGTCGGCGTCCTCCAGCCCGACCCTCCCGAAGTACACCCCCATCGCGACCGCGACCCCCGCGAACGCCACCCCACCCACCCACGTCATGACTCTGCGGCCACGTCCACCCATGCCTCCATCATGACCCGCGCACCGCGGAGCCGCACCACCGTGCGCGGCCCGGTCCGACGGTCTCGCGGTCCGACGAGCTCGCGTGGCGTGCGCCGCCGGCTGAGAGACGGGATCCGCGCGTGAGACAATGATCCCGCGAGCCTTCCCGGCACGGACCACCACCGCCGAGAAGGCTTTTCTCATGCCCGGGCCCGCCTCCCCGCGCCTCGGTCCACCGCACCACGGGTAAGGCCCCGCTTCTGATCGCGCTCCCGGCGCCACCTCAGCGAGACCCGGCACACCGTCCCCCTTCTCACCAAGGAGCTTCATGTCCGACATATCCGTACGCCTCGCGCACCCCGCCGACCGCCCCGTCGTCGAGCGCCTCTGGCTGATGTTCCGTCATGACATGTCGGAGTTCCAAGGCGTTCTCCCCGGCCCGGACGGCGCCTTCAGAAGCGACCGGCTCGACGCGGCGTTCACCGACCCCGCCTGGGCCCCGTACCTGGTGACGAGCGGGGAACGGCCCGCGGGCCTCGCCTTCGTCCGCGGCCTGACCGGACCGGTCCGCGTCCTCAACAGCTTCTTCGTGGCACGCGGCGCGCGACGAAGGGGCATCGGCCTGCGCGCGGCCCTCGACGTCATCACCCGCCACCCGGGCCCGTGGGAGGTCGCCTTCCAGGACGACAACCTCGCGGCGGTGCGGTTCTGGCGCCGCGTGGCGGCCGAGGCCGCCGTTCACGAGTGGCATGAGGAACGCAGGCCCGTCCCCGGACGTGCCGACCTGCCGCCGGACGTCTGGATCTCGTTCACCGTCGCCGTTCAGGGGACACGGCCACGGTTCTGATCACGTCGCGGGGAAAGGAGTGGACGCGACGATGTCCGGACTTGTAGCGTGCCGGTGACCGTGACACCCCCTGAGGAGGTGAGACCCATGAACGCTGTACCGATGTGGGTGCTCCCCCTTGCCGTCACGGCCGGACGACCGACCTAGGTGTCGCCGGGAGCGCCTCGCTGACCAGGCACTCCCGAAAGGCGCCACCTATGAGCTCTCAGCAGTTCACCCCCGAGCGGCCGTCCGACGACACGGCCACAAGCGACGTCCTCCGGTCGCCTGCCGACGGCACAGCCCCCCGCGACGTCCTCCTGTCGCCGGACTCCGGCACCGCTCGCGCGCACCCCACGTTCGATGTGATCATCGCCGGTTGCGGGCCGACCGGTGCCATGCTCGCCGCCGAGCTGCGGCTGCACGACGTGCGGGTACTCGTACTCGAGAAGGAGACCGAGCCCGCGTCGTCCGTCCGCGTCGTCGGTCTGCACATCCGCAGTCTCGAACTGCTCGCGATGCGCGGCCTGCTGGACCGCGTCCTCCCGCAGGGACGGCGACGTCCGGCCGGCGGTTTCTTCGCCGCTATCCCCGCACCCGTACCCCAGGGCCTGGACTCCGCGTACGCCTTCCTGCTCGGCATCCAGCAGCCGGTCATCGTCCGGCTGCTCGAAGAACACGCGACCGGCCTCGGGGCCCGCGTCCTGCGCGGTCGGGCCGTGACCGGTGTCGAGCAGGACGGCGACGGGGTGACCGTCGAACTGGCCGGCGGGGAACGGCTGCGTTCGCGCTATCTCGTCGGCTGCGACGGCAGCCGCAGCACGGTGCGCAAACTCCTCGGCGTCGGCTTCCCCGGAGAACCCGCGCGGACCGACACGCTGATGGGTGAGATGGAGGTGGGGGTGCCGCAGGAGGAGATCATCGCCAAGGTGGCCGAGATCCAGGAGACCCAGCACCGCTTCTGGCTCCGGCCCTTCGGCAACGGCCTGTACAGCGTCGTGGTCCCCGGCGCGGAGGTCGGCGACCGCACGCGACCGCCGACGCTCGACGAGTTCCGGCGACAGCTGCGCGCCGTCGCCGGAACCGATTTCGGCGTGCATTCCCCGCGCTGGCTGTCCCGCTTCGGCGACGCCACCCGGCTGGCCGACCGGTATCGGACCGGACGAGTGCTGCTGGCCGGCGACGCGGCGCACATCCATCCCCCCATCGGCGGACAAGGCCTCAACCTCGGTCTCCAGGACGCCTTCAACCTCGGCTGGAAACTGGCCGCACAGGTCCGCGGCTGGGCCCCGGGAACCCTGCTGGACACCTACCACGCCGAACGCCACCCGGTCGCCGCGGACGTCCTGGACAACACCCGCGCGCAGATGGAACTGGCGTCCCCCGAACCGGGCCCGCGCGCCGTACGAAGGCTGCTCACCGAACTGATGGCCTTCGACGAGGTGAACCGCCACCTGACCGAGAAGATCACCGCGACCGGCGTCCGCTACCACTTCGGCGACGGCCCCGACCTGCTCGGCCGCCGCCTGACCGACATCGACGTGAAACAGGGCAACCTCTACGGCCTGCTGCACCACGGCCGTGGCCTGCTGCTGGACCGCACCGGTTACCTCACCACCGGAGGCTGGTCCGACCGGGTCGATCACCTCGCCGACCCCACCGCGGACCTGGACGTCCCGTGCGTCCTGCTACGTCCCGACGGCCACGTCGCCTGGATCGGCGACGATCAGCAGGACCTGAACGACCACCTGTCCCGCTGGTTCGGCGAGCCCACCGGCTGAGCCACGGCGAACGGCCTTCGAGGAGTCTGATTGCAGAAATGAGCGGTAGCGAACTGGGGTTTCTTCGCTTGTTGGTGATCCGTGACGCGATGGCCCGGAACTCCTGCAGCTCCGGCCAGCCGCCAGTCAGTTGATCAGTGGGTACGGCAGCGGGGCGCGAGGACCTCGGTGACCTTGGCGATGGCTTCGGCGCCGGGTTTGACGTAGCGCATGGCGGTGCGGGGGTTCTTGTGCCGGGTCTTGCCCATGATGAGCTGCGGCGGCACCTCGGCCTCGCCGAGGTGGGTGGCGGCGCTGTGGCGCAGCTGGTGCAGGTCGAGGCCGACCTATTTCCCGAGCAGTACGCGGGTGCGGTCGTGGCCGAGACGGGCGCGGCCGGTGTGCGGGCAGATGTCGCTGGCGGCCGGGCGGCGGGCCGGGACGGGGCGGCGCATCGACAGGAACAGCGGGCCGGGGGTGCGGGTGCGGCCGTCGGGCAGCCGGAGCAGGCGGGGCAGCAGGTGGGCGGTCCCGCTGTCCCAGTACACCCACTCGATCGTGCCGCCTTTGGACCGGACAGGTGGCCGATGCTCCAGGTCCAAGTCCTCGACGTCGAGCGCCGGGATCTCGGCGGCCCGGGCTGCGGTCTCGTAGCGCATCCGCCACAAGGTCTTCTCGCGCAGCGGGATGTCGCGGCGCGACAGCAGCCGGTGGATGGTGGTCTTGGCCACGGCGCGGGTCTCGTCGGCGGCTTCCTTGCGGCGTTCGGCGTCGGCCGGGAGCGATGGCGCGGCCCAGTGCTTCTTGGTCTGGCACCGGAGCAGCCAGGAGGTGATGGCGGCGCGGTTGCGGTTCCAGGTCGCCGGTGCGCATCGGCCCCACAGCTCGGCGAGCGGCCGGTCCCGGCCGAGCAGCACGATGACGCGATCGATCGCGGAGGCGTAGGCGCGGTGGGTGTGGGGGTTCGCAGTACGCGCTGTGGCGAGGAAGGCGTCGGCGGCCGCGGCGAGCGTGACGCCTCCACCGCGCAGCGCGGCGACCTTCGGCGCCGCGCTCATGCCGGCCGCTGTGCGAGGCCAGCCGCCATGTACCGGATAACGGCCTGACCAGCCAAACCGGCAGCATTCTCATCCAAGTCACCGGGTGAGCGACGAGCACCGGGTCAGGCGGGGCGCGGCCAGGTCCGCGCTCCGCGACAGAACCCGCCCACCGCCGAGGCCGAACTTCGCGGGCGGAGATGGGCCGGCGGCCCGCCTGACCCGTCGAAGGCGGGCGGACCCTGTCACGGCGCGGCCATCCCAGGCCAGAAACCGGCTCCGCGGCAGGCCGCCAACGAACCAGGCACTGCGGTGTCGCCGCCGGGCCCTCCAGCACACACACGTGGGCGCCTTCCCGGACGCCGGCAGATCATGCTGCTGACCTGCCGTCGACGGCAAGCTCACCCTGCCGGAGCGGGCAGATCATGGAAGGGGCGCAGCCCGGAGCCGACATCAACGCGAGTGAAAGCGTAGCGGCCCAGAAAGTTGATGTGCTCGTACGGGATCGCCTGATTCTGAACGCGATTGTCCTGTGGAACAGCTGCTACCTGGACGCCGGGGAACAGCTGCGTACCCATCCGCCCAAGGACCGAGAAGTTCTCGACGAGGACGTGGCCCGGCTCTCACCCCTCGGCTATAAGCACATCAACACGCTGGGCCGCTACAACTTCATCGCCTCCCAGCCCGGCGAAAGCCTTCGCCCGCTACGAGACCCCTCCCAGCACGAAGAAGACGAGGGCTGATTGCAGGCTTAGAGCACCTAACGCAATGAGGCGAGGCGTCGCCAGCAGATGAGTGCGCAGGCGAGCTTGAGGAAGGCTTCGTGGATGTCGGCGCGGATCTCCCAGCGGATGCGCAAGCGCCGGAAGGCGTGCAGCAGGGCGAAGGTCTGCTCGACGACCCACCGTTGTTTGCCCAGGCCGGAGCCATGCTCGGTGCCGCGTCGGGCGATCAGCGGGCGGATCTGCAGCTCGCGGACCAGGCGGCGGTACTTGTCGTGGTCGTAGCCGCGGTCGGCGAGTACCGCATCGGGGCGTTGCCGGGGGCGCCCGCGCTTGCCACGGACTTTGGGGATGGCGTCCAGCAGCGGGCGAAGCTGGGTGACATCATTGCGGTTGGCGCCGGTCAAGATGACGGCCAGCGGGACGCCGCCTGCATCGGTGATCAGATGGTGCTTGCTGCCGGCTCGCCCTCGGTCGACCGGGGACGGGCCGGTCTGCGGCCCCCTTTTAACGCCCTGATCTGCGAGGAATCCACCGCGGCGCGGGAGAGGTCGAGCGCGTCAGCGGCGCGCAGCCGATCGAGCAGCACTTCGTGCAGCCGCTGCCAGACGCCGGAGGCGTTCCACTCGGCCAGGCGCCGCCAGCAGGTCATGCCCGAGCCGAAGCCCAGTTCCTGAGGCAGGTGTTCCCAGGCGATCCCGGTGTGCAGCACGAACAAGATGCCCTGCAACGCCAGCCGATCATCCAGCCGCTTACGCCCCGGATGCCGGAACCGGCGCTGACGCTGAGGCAACAGCGGCTCGATCACCGCCCACAACTCGTCGCTGACCTCCCACGGCTTCAGCTTGGCCACCCGTGGTCCTCTCACTCGGCTACAGCGAGAGATCAAAGCACAACAAAGATCATTCTGTTAGGAGCTCTTAAACCCGCCCATGAGGGGTCGTAAGTAAGAGGCATGCGCCGAGCCGCCAAATGCGTGATCATGGCGACCCCGTCCGACCTTGTCCAGGATCGGGATTTCGTTCCAAATCACTCCGACCCCCTCAACCGTGCGTGCAAGATCGATCGTCGAGCGCTCGCCAAGATGCTCGATCCCGCGCTCCCCCACCCGGACGCAACACGCAACCCTCACGTTGTGCCATTCACTCGCACGGGCGGGACGGATACGGGAAACTGTCCCAATGCCTGCTGAGTACACCCAAAGTGACCAGTTCCGTGGTGCCCGTATCCACCTGAGCGACCTCTCCGGCCTCGAGATTCGCGATTGCGACGTCACCAGCCTGAAGATCGTGGACTGCTATGGGGGCAACGTCTCCCTCGGTGGCGGCTTCGAGCGTGTCGTTGTCAACGACGTCGATGTGACCGCCTACGTCGAGGCCGAGCTCGACCGGCTGCATCCCAACCGGGTGCTGGCCCGTGAGGCCACGTCCGCCGCCGAATACCGGGCCGCTTGGGATGCCATCGAGAAGCAATGGGAGGAGACGCTCGACCGCGCCAGGCGCCTACCCGAGGCGAAGCTGCACGAGCAGGTCGACGGCGAGTGGTCGTTCGTCGAGACGCATCGGCATCTGCTGATGGCCAGCGATGCCTGGATCGGCAACGCCGTGCTCGAGGAGGACGCGCCGTACCACCCGTTGGGCCTTCCTGGCGGCGGGATACCGGCCGAAGCATCGGCGAAGCTCGGGCTCACCCTCGATGCCACCCCGACGCTCGACGAGGTACTCGCGCCGCGGCTCGCCCGCATGGCCACAATACGCCGGGTCGTCGACGAGCTCACCGAGGCCGAGCTCGACCGGGTATGTGGTCGCAAGCCGGCCGACCCCTACCCGGACAAGGAGTACGTCGTGCGCCGCTGCCTCACAGTGGTGTCCAAGGAAGAAGCCGAGCATCACCGGTATGCGGTCCGCGACCTCACCGTGCTCGAGGCCGGTGCCCGAACCGAGTGAAGGCGCGTCCCGGCAACGGACGGCGATCTCGCGATCCTGCGCTTGACCAGCCCATCTTGCTGCCGGAGCCCCTCATCGCACCCGCACTGCCCAGCCAGGGCGCGGTGCCGACCGGCGAGGTAGTCACGACCGGTTACGGAAAGACGAGCAATGCGGGCTTCCCCAACGAACGACGCGAGGTCTTCCTCGATGTCACGCCGAGGTGGACCTGCGAAGGCATCCACCAGTTCGTGAAGCCGATCACGCCCGGAATGAACTGCACCCGCAAATCCGGCCAGACGGCTCGAGCATGCGGCACTGGGTGATGTCGTCATCGGAATCGACTCCTGAAATATCTCTGGCCAGTGCGGCAACCGACCTATCCCACCGTGAATAGGAGTGTTTCTCAGCACCGAACCTGGATAAGCGGCAACGTGGGGAGGCAGCCGGCGGTTCATCCCCCTGCCTTCGGCCGGAACGCGAGGCGGCGGGGCGCCTGCACGCGATAGCTGTCCGTCACCAGCTCGGCAACCTCGACCCAGTCCGTCTCGTCGTCCAGCACCATTCCCACGACGTTCACACCCCAGTCGGCCCGGAAGAACGGATGGCCGGCATGCGCCAGCGCGGCCAACTCCCCGGGCGGCGCCCGGAAGGTCATCAGGATGGCCGGATCGTCCATATCGATGTACGCCGACCCCCTCACGTCGGTGGTGTAGACGTGCAGGAACGTCCGCCGGCGAATCCGCCACCGCAAGCCGATCCACGCCGGCTCCTCGTACGCCTCGGGCAGCTCCCCGCAGATCACCCGGAGCCGGCCCACAACGGCGGGTGGAACGTCCGCGATGTCACTCATCCATACCTCCCGCGCCCATCCTGCCCGCCGGGTAGGACATCAGCACATCAGAGTCTCCGGGGTTGGCGGGGCCGCGCCGACGTCATAGGACAATCGGGGCCTGGGCGCGCGCTTCACGTGGCCGATCTTGACGCCCTGGATGGCACGCCGGTGCTGGACATCAAACCGTACATCCGCGAGTTCGCGCCGCAGGACGAGGCACGGCAAGCCCCCTGGGCAACCAACCTGATGCATCAGTACTACTAAAACTGGATCGCGGGTCCCGGAAGATCTCGTCCCACAGAACCGGTCGGCTGAAGGCTGGGCCCGCGAGATCACTTCCGGTCGATCCCGGCGGACGTTTCATAGACGAGCACACATGAAACAGTTCTCATGCCACACCGCCCGGTTCCGGCTCGTCCCCTCGCTCGCCAAGGCCCTGACGGTTGTCACCCCGCCGATCCGCAAGCCGGGCACTCCGTGGGTCGAACTGCCCCGCCCCGCAAGCTCCGGGGCCGAGCTGAGCGGGCACGTCCGGATCGGGTACGCGCGCGCGTCCACAGCCCGACAGTCGCTCGACACCCAGCTCGACTCTCTCACCGCCGCGGGCGTGACGAAGATCTTCTCCGAGAAGATCTCAACCCCGCGCCGTCAGTCGTCACGAGCTCGACCGTGCGGTGGAGTTCGCGCGGGAGCTGCGGGCCGCCAGCCTCGGTGTCACGCTAGTGGTCCACGAGCACAAGCGCCTCGGACGCGGACTGGCCCTGGCTGAGCTCGCCGAGCAGCTCATAGTCCTATGGCGTCGCCCTGGAATTCCTCACCGGCGAACTTCAGGGCAACCACGACCCGTCCGGGATCGTGTTCACCGTGCTCGCCGCGCTTTCCGGGATGGAACGCGAGTACATCCGCGACCGCACCCTGGAAGGCCACGAGTCAGCCCGTACCCGCGGCCAGACCATCGGCGGCGCCACCGTCACCGACGACGCCATGCTCTCCCTGGCCCTCCACCTGCGCGAGAAGAACCTCAGCCTGCGCGAGATCGCGGCCGAACTCGTCATCACCAAGGGCAAAAGAAGGGCCGACATCCCTCACCCGCGACCGTCCTGCGGATGCTCCGCCAACACGACGAAGCCGATGAAGATCATTCTCACCGCTAATGGCTGTACCGCTGTTCCTCAACCCCGACCTCCGCCAGCGACACCAGGCATTCCTTACGCCGTTGGGACGCCAGCGCATCCCATGCACTGCGATCCAGCCGGAAGAACTGCTCGAGCTCTGCGGCGGAGGGCTCTTCAGGGAAACGGCCATAGCGGGCGATCTGTTCGTCGGAGAGGAATTCGAACGGCATGGCCCAGGAACGCGAACCCCGCTACCTGCCCAAACAGACGCTGTCACCGAACCGGTACGAAGATCAACTCTCTACCGCTGATTTCTGCACTCAGCCTCCTCGTAGGCCGAACGGAGCCCTGCCAGGGACGATACGTCCACCGGAACCGTCCCGGCGGGGAGCCTCCACCTGACCGCCGCCGGCCGGGGCTTTCGGGGTCAGGCGGTCACCTTGTCCACGAAGGAGAACAGGTGGGAGCGGGTGCGGGCCACCTTGTCCGCCACGGTGAGGGACTCCTCGACGATCTCGGCGCCGGGTGCCTTCCGCTTGCCGCGGGTGTAGAGGGAGCAGGCGAGGTCGGTGCACAGGTACTGGCCGACGGTGTTGCCCTGGCGGCCGGGCTCGCCGGTGCGGCGTGCGGTCATCAGGGCCACGCCGCCGCTGGTGTGGGTGGTCAGGCAGAGCGAGCACATGCTGCGGTTGGTGAAGTTGCGTGACGCGCCGGAGGTGACGCGCAGCGCGATCCCGACGAGCGTGTCGTCGCGCTCGGCGACCAGGTAGGCGCGGTCGGGGGCGCCGGGATCTCGCCAGCCGAGGAAGTCCAGGTCGTCCCAGGGACGGTCGGCCAGATCCCTCGGGAGGTCGAGGCGCTTGGCCTCACCCTTGGAGCAGTTGACGAACGACGCGCGGATGTCTTTGTCGGTCACGGGTCTCATGAGAAGTGAAGCTAGCTTTTCTTAAGGCTAGTATGCAAATACTTAAAGGCTGTAAGGAAGGTGATCCATGGCGCGTGCGGGAGTGACCGCGGAACGGCTGACCCTGGCGGCGGCCGAGCTGGCCGACGAGATCGGCTTTCCCAACGTGACCCTGTCGGCGCTGGCGCGCAGGTTCGGGGTCAAGCCCGCCGCGCTGTACTCCCACGTCAGGGACGCGCGCGATCTCCGGAGCAGGGTGGCCTCGCTGGCGCTGGCCGAGCTCGCCGACCGGGCCGGCGCGGCGCTCGCCGGTCGTGCGGGGAAGGACGCGCTGGTGGCCTTCGCCAACGCCTACCGCGACTACGCCAGGGAGCACCCCGGCCGGTACGCGGCGGCGCAGAGCGAGCTCGGCCTGGAGACGGTGGACGCCACGGCGGCGCGGCGGCACTCGGACATGACGCGGGCCATCCTGCACGGCTACGGGCTGCCGGAGCCCGGCCGGACGGACGCGATACGCATGCTCCACTCCACGTTCCACGGGTATGTGAGCCTGGAGGCGGCGGGGGGTTTCCGCCGTCACCCGCGCGGGGCCGACGTGTCGTGGTCACGAACCCTGGACGCTCTCGACGTGGCCCTCAGGAACTGGCCGGACAGCTGAGTCATCACAGGGCCGCTCGCCGGAATGTCGGGGCCGTGCGGCATCCTCGTCGCGTGGGGACGCTCCAGGTCCTCCGGCGGAAGGGAAGCTGAGACATGGCAGAGGTGTTGCTGTTCCACCACGTGCTCGGGCTGACGTCCGGTGTGCGCGGCTTCGCCGAGCGGCTCAGGCAGGCCGGTCACACCGTGCACGTCCCCGACCTGTACGAGGGCCGGACCTTCACGTCCCGCGACGCGGGCCTGGCCCATGTCCGGAGCCTCGGGTTCGACACGATCATCAAGCGGGGCGGCGCGGTCGCGGAGGACCTGCCGGCGGGGCTGGTCTACGCGGGGTTCTCCATGGGGGTGCTGCCGGCGCAGATGCTGGCCCAGACCCGGGCCGGGGCCAAAGGCGCGCTGCTGCTCGAGTCGTGCATACCGGTCTCGGAGTTCGGCGGCACGTGGCCCGAGGAGGTGCCGGTGCAGATCCACGGCATGGAGAACGATCCGTCCTTCGCCGGTGAAGGAGACATCGACGCGGCCCGTGAGCTGGTCCGCACGGCTCCGGCCGCCGAGCTGTTCCTGTACCCGGGGGACCGTCACCTGTTCACCGATCCGAGCCTGCCCGCGTACGACGAGGCCGCCGCCACGCTGCTCACCCGCCGTGTGCTCGCCTTCCTCGACGGCGTCGGCTAGCGGTACGGCACGAGGCACGCCGACGGGGCCGTCCGGGGAAAGACCCCGCCGGCCGCGCAGGGGCTGTCACCTCCGCGTCACTCCGGCAGGCGTCACTCCGGCAGTACGCCGGCGACGACCCCGGCCACGACCTTGACGACGGCCCCGGGCTCCGGCGGGGTGCTCGTGCGGTCGGCGAACAGCAGGTGGCCGGCGCCGATGAGGGTGGGGGCGAGGGTGGCGATGTCGGCATGCGGGGTGAGGCGGCCGAGATCGCGCTCGGCGGTGAGGTAGGTGGCGATCATGGCGGTGGCCTCCGCCAGGACCGGCACGCCGGACGGCCGGACCGCACGCAGTCGCGCACGCAGTTCGTCACGCGAGGTGATGAGGCTGACGACGGCCACGGCGACCGTGCCGAACACCTCCGTCAGCGCGCCGGCCAGGTTGCCGGTGACGGTCCCCGTCCCCGCGACGTCGCACAGGGCCGCCGCCTGCGCCTCGATCCGCGCGATGCGGTCCAGCACGAGCTCGGTGAGGAAGGCGTCGAAATCGGCGAAGTGCCGGTGCAGCACACCTTTGGCGCAGCCCGCCTCGGTGGTGACGGCCCGGCTGGTCAGCGCGCTCGGGCCGTCCCTGCGCAGGATCCGCTCGGCCGCGGCGAACAACTGCTCGCGTACGTCCCGGATGGCCACCCCAGTCGGCACCGGCATGTTCCTTCTGGTCGACGAGTGGGCAGTCGCCCACTAAGGTGGGCACATGCCCACTTTACCGGACCCGCTTCCGCAGGAATCCCACCAGGCGAGGCAGATCGCCGAGTCGTTCGGCACCGACGCCGAACGCTACGACCGTGCACGTCCCGACTATCCGGCCGCTCTGGTGGACCGCGTCGTGGCCGCCGCGCCGGGGACCGACGTGCTCGACGTCGGGTGCGGCACCGGCATCGCCGCCAGGCAGTTCCAGGCAGCCGGCTGCCGGGTGCTCGGCGTGGACCCCGACGCGCGGATGGCGGACCTCGCCAGGCGCGCCGGCGTCGAGGCCGAGGTCGCGACGTTCGAGACCTGGGACCCCGCCGGCCGCATGTTCGACGCGGTCGTCGCCGCGCAGGCCTGGCACTGGGTCGACCCGGTCACCGGAGCGGACCGAGCGGCACGCGTGCTGCGTCCCGGCGGGCTGTTCGCGGCGTTCTGGAACGTCTCGCACCTGCCGCCTGACCTCGGCGAGGCCGTCGCCGAGGTGTACCGCCGGGTGCTGCCGGACTCCCCGATGGCCGGCGGCGCGACCCCCGGCGGCGTCGTGTCCGCCACCGGGGGGTACGAAATCCTCAACACCAAGGCGGCCGACGGCATCCGGCAGACGGCCGCGTTCCACGACCCGCAGGAGTGGCGGTTCGAGTGGGAACGGCCCTACACCCGCGACGAGTGGCTCGACATGATCCCCACCACCGGCTTCCACACCCGGCTCCCGCAGGACACCTTGCGTGAGGTGCTCACCGGCCTCGGCGCCGCCGTGGACGCGGCCGGAGGCGGCTTCACGATGCGTTACACCACGCAGGTCCTCACCGCGGCACGCCTCGGCTGACTACCTGGGGGTCAGCAGGCAGAACTCGTTCCCGTCCGGATCGGTCATCAGCACCCGGCCGTCCCGTCCGGTGCCGGCCCGCGTCGCGCCGAGGGACACCAGGCGATCCGCCTCCGCCTGCTGGTCGCCGCCGGCAGGCGGGGCGAGATCGAAGTGCAGCCGGTTCCTGCCGATCTTCTCCGCCACCGGCGGACCACCCCAGGTGATCTTCGGTCCGCCGTGCGGGGAACGGATCGCGGTCTCCTGGTCCTGGTCCCAGACCAGCGGCCAGCCGAGCGCCTCGCTCCAGAAGTACCCGACCTCCTGCGTGCCGTCGCTCGCGAGGGCCCCGACGAACCCGCACTCGGCGAGGAACTTGTTGTCCGGCCCGATGACGCAGAACTCGTTCCCCTCGGGGTCGGCGAGCACCACATGATCGACATCCGGCCCCTGCCCGATGTCGATGTGCCGCGCACCGAGCTCCAGCGCTCTGGCGACCGTCCGCCGCTGGTCCTCAAGGGACGTGCTGGTCAGGTCGAAGTGGGCCTGGTTCGGCCGGGTCTTCTTCTCCTCCGACGGGAGGAACCGGAGCTGGAACCCGGTGTCGTCGTCCGGCTGGAGCACGAAACCGCCGGCCGGATCGGCCGTCGTCCAGCCGAGGACCCCGGCCCAGAACCGTGCGAGCCCCTGGGGGTCGTTCGCGTCGAAGCACAGGGCGATGAGCTGGGAAGGCATGGCGTGTCTCCGATCCGCTGACGTACCGGCGCGGACCAGGCCACGCCGGGGCCTGACCGGGGTCACGCTAGCCCGCCGCCGGACGGCGACGCCAACGCTTTTCCCTGTCTGCCCTGAATCACAGGACCGCGCCTGTGCCTTGCCGGGTGCGCCGGCGCGGCGCGGGAGGCTCGGGTGGGGGTCGCCGGCTGTGGCGTTCCAGCTCGATCGCCACCGGTCCGGCGACGAACGAGGAGGACGCGGTGCCGATCACGATGCCGGCGATGAGCGCGATGGCGAAGTCACGCAGGCTGTCGCCGCCGAAGACGGCCAGCGCGCCGAGGATGAAAAGCGCGCCGAGACCGGTGTTGACGGTACGTGGCACGGTCTGCAGGATCGCGGTGTTCACCACGTCGGGGAACCTTGCCTGCGGCCGGGCCTGCCACAGTTCGCGGACACGGTCGAAGACCACCACCTTGTCGTTGATGGAGTAGCCGATGACGGTCAGCACGGCGGCCAGGAAGACTCCGTCGACGGGCTTGCCGAGCCAGGCGAACAAGCCGATCACCGCGAGGGTGTCCACGACGAGCGCGACCACGGCGGCGGTGCCGAACGTCCACCGGAACCGGAACGCCAGGTAGGTCAGCTGTGCCGCCAGCGCCACGGCGAGCGCGATCAGCGCGTTGCGGCGCAGCTCGTCACCGAGGCTCGGGCCGATGAGTTCGTCGCGCTGCTTGGTCACCTCGCCGAGCCGCGCGTCGAGCGCCTGCTCCAGACCGGCGACCTCGTCGGCGCTGATCTGGCCGGCCCGCACCGACACGCTGGTGCCGGTGGCCTGCACGGTGGCGGACGGGTGACCGGCCTCGGTCACCGCCTGCCGTGCCGCTTCGGCGTTCACCGGCTGCGCCGCGGTGAACTCGATCATGCGGCCACCGGTGAACTCGACGCCGAAGTTCAGCCCGTGCAGGACCAGTCCGGCGACGGCCACGGCCACCAGGGTGGCGGCACCGGCCAGCCATCGCCTGCGCCGGTTCATCAGGCGCGGTTCCCGCCGCGTGATCCAGTCCCGGACCCGGCCCCGCGACGTCAGCCCCGACCACCGGGTCAGCCGCGGCCCGGCCCTGCCGGTGAGCAGAAGGTGGGTCAGGACGCGGGTGATGAGCATGGCGGACGCGAGCGAGGCGAGGACGCCGATGGCCAGCGTCACGCCGAACCCGCGCACCGGCCCCGAGGCCAGCCAGAACAGCAGACCGGCGGCCAGGAGTGTGGTGATGGTGGAGTCGGCGATGGCGCTCCAGGCGTTGGCGAAGCCGCGGTCGAGCGCGGCCCGCAGGCCACGGCGCGGAGCCCGGCCGTACTCCTCGCGGGCCCGTTCGAACACCAGCACGTTGGCGTCGACCGCCATGCCGATGGCCAGGACGAATCCCGCCAGGCCCGGCAGGGTGAGGGTCGCGCCGAGCGCGAGCAGCGCGGCGTAGGAGATGAGTCCGTAGGCCGCCAGTGCGATGATGGCCGTCAACCCCGCCAACCGGTAGACGACGGTGATGAACAGCGCGGTGAGCAGCACGCCGGCGATGCCTGCCTTGGCGCTGGCCTCGATGGCCTGCGCGCCGAGGGTGGGGCCGACGGTGCGCTGCTCGATGAGGCTGAGGGGAACCGGCAGGGAACCCCCCTTGATCAGTACGGCGAGGTCCTGCGCCTGCTGGTAGGTGAACGAGCCGGTGATCTGGGTGGATCCGCCGGGCATGCCGGCCTGGCAGGGGGTGTCCACGTCGACCTGAGGCGAGGAGATGATCTCGTCGTCGAGGACGATGGCGACACGCCGCCGAGGGTCACCGGGGTCGTGACACGCGGCGTCGCCGGTCAGCCGCCGCCAGGCGCCGGCGTCGCGGAAATCGACGGTGACGAACCACCCGGCCCCCTGCTGCGGGTCGTTGCGCGCGGCGGCGTCGCTCACCCCGTCCCCGGCGATCGCGACCGGGCCGAGCCGCAGGCGCTGCCCCGACTCGTCGGCCAGGACCGTCCCGGAGGCGCCGGAAGCGCCGGCCGGGCCGAGCACGGGGTGGAACGCGAGCTGAGCGGTCTTGCCGATGACGGCGGCGGCCTGGCGGGGGTCGAGCACGCCGGGGAGCTCGACGATGATGCGCCGCTCACCGGAACGCAGCAATGTGGGGTCCACCACGCCGAGCGCGTCGGCGCGCCGCCGCAGGACGTCCAGGGCACGGTCGGTGGCCTCGGCGTCGGCCCTGGCGGTGGGGGAGTCGCGGGTCTCGAAGACGAGCTGGGTGCCGCCACGCAGGTCCAGACCCAGGCGCGGCGACATACTGAAGATCAGGAACAGTGCGGTGGCGACCATGACGAATGCCGCCACCGCGCGCCACAACGGCGCACGGGACATGAAAGCCTCCACGGGCTGTCGAAGAAAAAGGACGTCAGCGCGTCGTGGAGGGTGGTCCTCGTGCCGGAGCCCGGCGCGCGGCCGGTCCCGGCGTGGGGACGTAGGGCTCGCCGGCGGTGGTGAGAGGCCGGATGCCCGCGGCCGTCCGTCCGGTGGACGGCAGCACCGCCGGCGGCAGAGGTGCCGCCGGCGACCCGGCGGCGAGGTGCGGCCGGGAGTGGGCCGCGTCGTGACCGGCGTGCAGGACGGGCCCGGCCCAGGCGACAGCCGATTCCGCCGTGACAGCGGGTCCGGTTTGTGCGGCGGCCAGGTGGACGCCGCCGGGTCCGGGCCCCAGCAGGAAGGCCGACAACAGGACGGCCAGGAAGGCGGGCAGCCTGCTGCGCACGTCTCCTCCTGGCTGGTCGAGCGGTTCTTGCCGCCACCGTACCCCGGCCACGGCGCGGACGCGTCCGGTCAGGACCTGGCCGCCGTCCCGCCGGTCGTCTCGTTCACCACCACCGAGGCGCGGTCGTTCAGGGTCTGCGGTCGCGGAAGGTGCGGCGCAGGTCGGTCACCCAGGCGCCGGGGTTCTCCCAGGGGATGAAGTGGCCGCCGTGGTCGTGCGCGTTGACGTTGACGTGGTTGAACCACGCGGCCTGCGGGCCGCTCATGAACGCCTGGACGCGCTCGGCGGCGGTGTGGATGCCCGGCGGGTTCTCGTACGTGACGAAGGTGATGCCGACGGGGGCCCGCACGACCGGGGTGCGGTCGTGGGAGGGGGTCCAGGGGTGGCGGTTGGCGTTGGCGTAGTACCGCATCGACGTGGCGATGGAGTTGTTCACCCAGTAGATCGTGGCGTGGGTGAGCAGGTCGTCCTTGGTGAAGACGGACTCGACGTCGCCGCCGTTGTCGCTCCAGGCGGTCCAGCGTTCCAGCAGCCAGGCGAGCAGTCCGGCGGGTGAGTCGCTCAGGCCGTGCGCCAGGGTGGCG
The DNA here is from genome assembly GCF_014207705.1 of Sphaerisporangium rubeum. Lineage (NCBI taxonomy): Bacteria > Bacillati > Actinomycetota > Actinomycetes > Streptosporangiales > Streptosporangiaceae > Sphaerisporangium > Sphaerisporangium rubeum. The sequence continues at coordinate 3,840,625 of NZ_JACHIU010000001.1, read as the reverse complement.
CCGTCGAGCATGTGCACGGCGAGGTGCACCGCATGACGGTGGTCGAACTCGATGATCCGAGCGCGGACGTCGGCCGGCTGGTCATCGGTGAGCGGCCGGTTCCTGGCGAAGTCCCACGCGCGGGGGCCGGTGAAGAAGTCCAGCGGCAGGCCGGAGCCGATGTGGATGCCGTACAGCTCGTCGGCGTACTTGTGGCCGAGCTGGCTGGAGACGATCCCGCCGATGTCGCAGCCTCCGGCGGCGTACTTCTCATACCCCAGGGTCTCGGTCATCAGGGTGTGCCAGAGGTCGGACACCTTCCAGAAGTTGACGTCGGGGAAGCCGGTGAGCGGACCGGGGAAGCCGAAGCCCGGCAGGGACGGCACGATGACGTCGAACGCGTCGGCGGGGTCACCGCCGGACGCGGCCGGGTCGGCGAGCGGGTCGATCACCTTCGACCAGTGCCAGAACGTCCACGGCCAGCCGTGGGTGAGGATCAGCGGGATCGGGTCCGGGCCGCGGCCGGGCTTGCGCATGAAGTGCACCGGGACCCCGGCGACCGTCGTCCGGTAGTGCTCGTAGGTGTTCATCGCGGCCTCGGACTTGCGCCAGTCGTAGCCGTCCCGCCAGTAGGCGACCAGATCACGCATGTAGCCGGCCGGTACGCCGTAGGACCAGTCCTCGTTCCCCTCGTCCAGTGGCGCACGGGTCGACGCGAGCCGTGCGCGCAGGTCGTCGAGGACCTCGTCCGGCACATGGATCGGGGTGGGCTCCAGGGGGAAGGCCTGTGGGCTGGTCATGACGTCGATTATTCTCCCGTCATCGAGGCCGTCATGGATCGGTACACCGCCTCGGACGCACCCGGTCGGGACGCGCTGCCGCTGATCACCATCCATCCCGCGCTCGACGCCGCGGAGCAACGCGCACCGGCACCGTCATCGGTGAGTTCCCGCCTCACCCCGGCGACGCGAAGCGCACGGTGACGGACAGGCCGCCTTCTGGGGGTGCTGCGGCGGTGAGGGTGGCGTGGTGGGCCTTGGCGACGGCGTCGACGATGGCGAGGCCGAGGCCGTGACCGCCGGCTGTGCCGCTGCGGCCGGCCGGCAGCTTCTGGAAGGGGTGGAAGAGGCGCTCGACCTGGTCCTCGGGGATGACGGGGCCGCTGTTGGCGACGGTGAGGACCGCCTGCGTGCCTGAGGACACGGTGGTGATCCGCACGTGGCCGTCCGCGTGGTTGTGGCGGATGGCGTTGTCGATGAGGTTGGCGACGAGGCTTTCGACCAGACGCGGGTCGCCGGTGGTGGTCGCCGGTGCCAGGTGGCAGGTGAGGCCGACGCCGGCTTTGGCCGCCTGGCCGCGGCGTGTGGCGAGCACCGTCTCGGTGACGCCGGCGAGGTCGAGGGTGTCGCGGCGGGTGACGCCGCGTTCGCTGGTCGCGAGGGTGAGCAGTGCCTGGACGAGCCGTTCCTGGTGGTCGCCGAGGGCCAGGGCCTCCTGGCAGGCCGCTCGCAGGGTGGCGGTGCCGGCGTCGGGGTCGGCCAGGGCCACTTCGAGGAGGGTGCGCAGGCCGGCGAGCGGGGTGCGCAGCTCGTGGGAGGCGTTGGCGACGAAGTGGCGTTGCGCGTCGAAGGACGCCTGCAGGCGCGCGAACAAATCGTCGAGGGTGTGGCCGAGCTCGGTCAGCTCGTCCGTGGGCTCGCCGAGGTCCAGGCGGCGGTGGAGGTTTCCGGCGGAGATGCTGGTGGCGGTGGCGGTGATGGTGCGCAGCGGGTACAGGAACCGGCCGGCGACGTACCAGCCGAGCGCCAGGGAGAGGGGGATGAGCAGGACCAGTGCGACGGCGGAGCCGGTGAGGAGCTGAGGCAGGCTGATCCCGGGTGCGGGTGCGGGCCCGGCGACCACGCTCGGTGCGGGCAGGACCGCGGGCCTGGTCACCTGGACGGTGGCGAGCGGAAGGTCGACGACCATGAGCACCAGCACGCCGGCGGCGTACACGCCTGCCGCGTAGGCGAGCGCGAGCCGCTTGCGCAGGGACCTTCTGGCGAACCGCCGGGAGGTCATGACGGTCCGATGCGGTAGCCGCCTTCGCGGACGGTCTCGATCACCGGCGGGTCGCCGAGCTTGCCGCGCAGCCGGTGCACCGCGTGCTTGACCGCGCTGGTGAAGGGGTCGGCGGCCTCGTCCCAGACGCGTTCCAGCAGTTCCTCACTGGAGACGACCCGGCCCGGCACGCCGAGCAGGCATTCGAGCAGCGCGAACTCCCTGGGGCTCAGTTCGAGGCGCCGGCCGGCCCGGGACGCGACGCGGCGGGCCGGATCGAGGGTGATGTCCCCGTACGCCAAGACAGGCGGCAGGGGAGGGGTGGCGCGGCGGGCCAGGGCACGGACGCGGGCGACCAGTTCGGCGAACGCGAAGGGCTTGGGGAGGTAGTCGTCGGCGCCGAGGCTCAGCCCGTCGACGCGGTCCTCGATCGTGCCGGAGGCGGTGAGCATCAGTACGCGGCTCGGGCAGCGGCCGCCGGCGAGGCGCCGGCAGATCTCGTCGCCGTGCACCCCCGGCAGGTCGCGGTCGAGGATCACCACGTCGTACCGGGTGACGGCGAGCCGGTCGACGGCGGCGGTCCCGTCCAGGACGACGTCGACGGCCATGCCTTCGCGGCGCAGCCCGGTGCCGATGGAGCGGGCGAGGATCTCGAAGTCCTCGACGACGAGGACCCTCACCGCCGGCCGCCGCCGGTCGTCGTGCCGGACCGTCCGGCGGGTCGAGGAGCCATGCGTCCACGATGCCAGACCCCGGGTTCCGGCCGGGTCGCACCGGCCGCGACCGGGTGGGAACCCGGGGCCGCGTACAACGGGTCGGCATGAGTTCAACTACGGCTGACCGATCCGGCCCGCGGGCCGGACGAGACGATTTCCGCCGATCCCTGCGTGAGGAGTGGGCCAGGTTCCGTTCCGCGCGCGGCTGGACGTTCGCCATGGCGGCGTCCGTGCTGGTCACCGTGTCGCTCGGCCTGCTGGTCGCCGGAGGGGTCCGCAGTACGTGTGCGACGGGGAAAGGCGAGGGTCCCTGTCCCGCGCCGTTGCGGGGACCCGACGGCACGGCGGTGCGGGACAAGTACTTCTTCGTGCACCAGCCGCTCACGGGGAACGGAAGCATCACGGCCCGCGTGTCGGACATGACCGGTGAGATGCGGATGCCGGATGTCGTCCCCGGGGAGCGGAACATCGCCAAGGGGATGGTGCCGTGGGCCAAGGCCGGGCTCATCGTCCGGCACAGTCTCAAGCCCGGCACACCGTACGCCGCCGTCATGCTCACCGGCGGCCACGGCGTGCGGATGCAGGACAACTACGTCCACGACAGGGCCGGCGGTCCGGGTGACGGCCCGACGTGGCTGCGGCTGACCAGGTCCGGCGACACCGTCAGCGGCTACGAGTCCGGCGACGGCAGGACGTGGGCCGAGGTCGGCACGGTCGAGCTGCCGGGGCTGCCGGACACGGCCGAGATCGGGCTGTTCGCCACATCGCCAGGCGTGCTGTGGGAGAGGGCACAGGCCTTCGCGCAGGTCACCGCCACCTTCGACCAGGTCACGGTACAAGGCGCCGGTGGCTTGTGGCGGCATGACGACGTCGGGGCCGTCATGGAGGCCGACGGCAGGACCCCGCACCACCCCGGCGGGGTCGTGGCGTCCGGCGGCAGGTTCGTGGTGACCGGCAGCGGTGACATCGGGCCCGCCACGATGGAAGGTGGTATGCGGGCCGATCTCACGCTGATCGGCGGCGCCGTGGGGTTGATCCCGGTGCTCGTGGCGGCGGTGACGTTCGTCACGGCCGGCCATCGGCCCGCGGGGACCGGCACCGGTTCGCCGGCGGGGTCGCATCCGGCGCGGCGGACGGCGGCCCAGGCCGTGGTGATCGGCGCGGTCGCGTTCGCGGCGGGGCTGGTGACCTCGGGGATCGTGGTCCCCACCGGCCTGGCGCTGCTGCGCGCCAACCAGAACCCGATCCAGCCGATCACCCTGCTCACCGGGTTCCGGGTGGTCGCCGGGTACGCGGCGCTGACCGCGGCCGCCGCCGTACTGGCTCTGGGTCTGGCCGCGCTGGTGAGACGGAGTGTCGTCGCCGCCGGTCTGGCTGTGGCGCTGGTCGTCGTGCCCTGGTTCCCGGCGTCGGCGGGCATCGCGCCGTGGCTGCTGGTGGTCACTCCTGCCGCCGGGTTCGCGATCACGCAGAGCGTCCCCACGTTCGCGCACGTGGACGTCGGCTCGTCGCTGCTCGGGGGGTACTATCCCCTGCCGCCATGGGGAGGGTTGGCGGTGACCTGCGGATACGCCGCCGTCTGCCTCGCGGTGGCGACGGCCGTGCACCACAGGAAGACGTCGCGTCAGGTGCAGTCGTAGGCACGTGACCGCGCTCCGGCCGCCTCCGCACACGGTTGGCGGACACCAAGGTAGGCGTGCAGGTCGGCGGCACCCTGGAGCATGGCGCGGCCCCGGGCCGACAGGCGGGCCTGCCAGTCGCGCAAGGTGGACTCCAGCGGCGCCACGCCACCGGCGGCGCGGACCTGAGCGATCAGGGGGGCGATCTGGTCCAGCAGGTAGCCGCCGCGTCTGAGCTGGTGCGCCAGCCGGACGTCGCGGACGTCCGCCGCGCTGTAGACGCGGTAACCGGTGCGCGGGTCACGGCGCGGCTGGACCAGGCCGGCGTTCTCCCACTTGCGCAAGGTGGCGGGCCGCAGGCCGAGCCGTCGCGCCAGCGGGCCGATGAACGTGTCGCCGCGTTCCTGCGGCACGGGGGCCAGGTCGCGGAGCGCGGCGTCGACGGCCTGCAGGGTGCGGCGGTCGTCGAGGAGCCGGCCGTGGCTGTCGTCGATGAGCCGCAGCGCGTCGTCGATGGCGCCACGGTTGACCGCCTGCATGATCGAGGTGGCGGTCTGGTGACCGTGGCCGGGCACCAGGGAGAGGAACGCGCGCAGGGCCTGCGCGTGCGTCGCCGTGTAGACGCGGTAGCCGTGGAAGGTCCGCTCGGCGGCGGGGAGGATGCCGGCGTCCTCGTAGTTCCTGATCGCCTGGGTGGACAGGCCGTGCTCGCGCGCCAGGTCCACCGGTCTCATGAGTGCACCACCCTTTGAGGGTCCGTCGCCACCGGAGCGGGATTTCGTCGGCCAAGCCTACACCGGTGGTTCAAAGCTACGGTTGAAGGTATGGACATCAAGGACACGGCACGGCCGCTCGACGGTCCAGGGATCTCGGCGTTCCTGCGCTCTCGTCCCGCCAGGCCCCTGCTGCTCGGCCTGGGTGAGGCCAGGCACTTCGTGGACGAGCTGGGGGAGGTGCGCAACGAGGTCTTCCGCCATCTGGTCGAGCATGAGGGATACCGGTCGTTCGCCGTCGAGAGCGACTGTCTCATGGGCCTGGTGGTGGACGACTACGTCACGACCGGCGAAGGAACGCTCGACGACGTCATGGAACGCGGTTTCAGCCACCGTTTCGGCACGTGGCCGGCCAACCGCGAGCTCGTGCGCTGGATGCGCGCGTACAACGAGGACCACGACGCCAAGCTCAGGTTCTTCGGGTTCGACGGCCCGCTGGAGTACTGGGCCGCGAGCCCCCGCCAGGCGATCACCGGGCTGTACGACCTCCTGGACGGACCCCTGCCCTGTACCAGGGAGACGCTCGGCACGCTGCTCGGCCCGGACGACCGGTGGTCGGACGAGGCGACCGTCATGGACCCGTCGCGGTCGATCGGCCGGTCCGCCGACGCCGAGCGACTGCGGCTGATCACCGACGACCTGGTGGCACTGCTCGACACGCAGCTACCGCGGCTCGACGCGCACGACCGGGACCGCGCCACCCTGTACGGCCGCACCGCGACCGGCCTGCTCCGCTACCACCACTGGATGGCCGACACCTCCCCGGTGCGGGTGTCACGGCTGTCGGCGCTGCGGGACGCGATGATGGCCGCCAACCTGCGCGCGATCGCCGGACACGGCCCGGCACTGGTCTTCGGCCACAACCTGCACCTGCAGCGCGACAAGAGCGCCATGTCCTTCGGCGACCTGACCCTCGACTGGTGGGGTGCCGGAGCGATCACCGCGACCCACCTCGGCGACCGCTACGCCTTCCTCGCCTCCGCTTTCGGCACACTCGGCGACGACACCCCGCCGACCGGCACCATCGAGGGCATGCTCTCCGCACTCCCATGGGACCACTCCCTGGTCGACACCCCCCACCTGGCCGAGCTCCTCCCCGAAACCCCACCGCGTACGACCGACGATTTCGCCTATTTCCCCCTCGACCCCGCTCATCTCGCTCTGATCGACGGTCTCGTCTTCCTCAAGCGGGCCGTGGGAGGCCGGCCCGCTTGAGACGAGAGCCCTCGTCGTGATCAGGAGCCGACCTGGCCGGTTCACGAGCCAAGCCACCGGGCCGATGCGTGCGCCGGAGGTCTCAACCGCCGTTCGCGGCTCTGGCGGTGGCTGCGGCGTGCTCGTCGGCGGTCAGGCCGCGGTCGGGGAAGTGGCGGTGGATGTCGTACTGGTCGTCGGCCCACTGCCGGTAGGCGCGCCGGACGGTCGGTTCGTCGGTGGCCATGATGCGTGCGATGTCGGCCCAGGTGACGCCGGCGAGCAGTGCGTGGTGGACGTTGGAGGGGTGGCGCACGGTGCGCGCGATGCTCTCCGCCAGCGCCAGCAGCTCGATGTGCTCGGCCACGGTGAGCGGAGGACGGTCGTCGGCTCCGTGCCTGGCCGGGTCGTAGACCCCGCGTTCCACCAGCTCGACGCGTGCGCGGGCCGAGGCGTCCTTGGCGGCCAGCTCGTTGTAGCGCTCGAGTTGCCGGCTGACAGGCATGTCGTAGCGAGCGTCGTGCCAGGTCGTGCTGTGCTCAGGCGTGGTCATGACGAGTTCTCCAGTGGCGCGGGTCAGCCGGACAGGTGGGGGTCGTAGGAGCGATCCTGCCTCAGGCCGGTGAGACCGGTGGCCGGATACCTCAGTTCCCCGGGATGGATCTTCCGGCGGTGAAGCGCGGGACCGGAGCGCACGGACCAGGCCGACCGGACGGCCCTCACGCGGCCGGTGCGCGCGTCCGTCGATGAGGTCTCACGTCCGTCGCAGATAACTTGCGGGAAGTTCCATTCCCGTGAGTTGCTAAGCCTGGTGGACGCGCAACGGATCACCTTTTTCGATTATTGATTTCTGGAAATTAGAAAATCGCTAGAGTAGGTGATCGTGACGACGGACGAGCGGGACACCAGTACAGGCGGCGAGAGCCCCGGTGCGGCCGGGGACGGAAGTGCCAGGGTGCTGGTGTGCCGGCACTGCGGGGCGATGATCGGGCGAAGCGGGGGGAGGGGGAGGCCGCGGGAGTACTGCCTGGAGAAGGACTGCCAGGCGGCGGCCAAGAAGGAACGGGAGATGCGCCGGGCCACGCCGGGGCTGGAAGGCGCGCTGGCGCGGGCCGAGGAGCTGTACGAGCGCATGGAGAAGGGGCTGGCGGCCGCGGTGGCGCCGCTGGCGCAGGTGCTGGCGCAGGAGCTGAGCCCGGCGGGGGTGGAGGCCAGGGTCAGCGCGGTGCAGGCCGAGGCGCACACGCGGGTGGCCATCGCGCGTACCGAGCGTGAGCAGGCGTTCGAGCAGGTGCGGCTGGCCAGGGAGGCCACCGAGCACGCGCGCAGGGAGCGTGAGCAGATGCGCACGCGCATGGACGAGGCGCTGGCCGAGCGTGACACCGCGCTCGGGGACGCCGAGACCGCGCGCGAGCAGGCACTGGCGGCGCTGCGGGAGGCCGCGGCCACCGAACGGCGTTCCCGCCAGGCCGCCGAGGAGGCCGGACGCCGGGCCCGCGCCGCGGAGACCGAGCGTGACCAGGCGGTACGGCGCGCCGGCGAACGTGAGGAACGGGCCGCGGCGCAGGTCCGCGAGGCGCGCGCCGAGGCGGAGGACGCCGGCCGGCGGGCCGGACGGGCCGCCGCCGAGCGCGACACCGCGCGCACCGACGCCGAGATGTCACGGCGCGCCAGAGCCGAGGCCGAGCAGGCGGCGGCCGCCGCCATCGCGCGGGCCCAGGCCGCCGAAGCCGAACGCGGCCGCGCGCACGACCGCGCCGAGGCCGCCGAGCAGGCGCGCGCCGACGCGCTGGCGCTCGCGGCCCGCTCCACCGCCGAAGCCGCGCAGTCCGCCGAGCAGGCGGCCGGTGCGGCCCGCCGCGCCGAGCAGGCCGAACGGCAGGCCGGCGATCTGGTGCGTGCCGCCGGAGCCGAGGCCGAGGAGCGGATCGCCGAGGCCCGCCGGGGTGAACAGGCCGCGGCCGCCGACCGTGACCGCCTCGCCGCGCTGCTGGAGGTCGAACGCGCACGGGTCGAGGACCTGCGCGCTCAGGTCACGACCTTGCGCGAGGAGTCCGCCGCCTTGCGAGAACGCGCCGTCACCGCCGAACTCAACGCCGCCGCCACGCCACGGGAGCCGTGACGAGTCCAGCGGATCGGCCCTCCCAGCGAAGGAGCTACCACCTAAACAGGATTGACCGGTAGCAAAATGCGGTCTAGTTTCCTGTCAAGGACAGGAAGACTCACGACGGATACGGCGGAGCCGTCCACCAACGGAGCCACGGTGGTCGTCACCGCCGAGGAGGCGGCATGCCAGAACGGTTCGGGAGCAGACCGGCGATCGTCGCGCTGATCGCGCTGGCCTTGGCGGCGTTCCTCTACGTGACGACCGAGTCGCTGCCGATCGGCCTGCTGCCGCTGATGGCGCGGGACCTCGGGACCAGCGCGTCGGCGGTCGGGCTGCTGGTCACCGGGTACGGGCTGGTGGTCGTGGTGGTGACGCTTCCGCTGACGCGGATGACCCGGCGGATACCCCGGCGGCGGCTGCTCTGCGTGCTGCTCGGGGTGTTCGCGCTGGCGACGTGCCTGTCGGCCGTGGCGGGGGACTACTGGCTGCTCATGGGTGCGCGGATGGTGACGGCGCTGAGCCAGGCGGTGTTCTGGGCCGTGGTGACGCCGGCCGCGGCGGGACTGTTCCGTCCTGAAGTGCGCGGGAAGGCCATGGCCGTCCTGTACGCGGGGGCCTCCAGCGCCGCGGTCGCCGGGGTGCCGGCCGGTACGTGGCTCGGGCAGCAGGCCGGGTGGCGGACGGTGTTCCTCGTGCTCGGGGGGCTCGGGCTGGTGGTGCTCGCCGTGGTCGCGGCGGTGCTGCCCGGCACGCCGGCGGGTCGCGGCGCGGCGGACCGGGGCAGCGCACCCGATCGCGGCCGGTACCTGGTGATCGTGGCCGGCACGGCGACGGCGGTCACCGGCGCGTTCGCGGCGTTCACCTACATCGGCCCGTTCCTGACCGAGGTCAGCGGGTTCGCCGAGTCGTCGATCGGCCCGCTGCTGCTGGCGCGCGGCGTCGCGGGGGTGGCCGGCGTGGTGGTGGCCGGCTACCTGGCCGACCGGCACGCCTGGCACACCATGGCGGGGCTGACCGGCCTGCAGGCGCTGGCGCTCGCCGCGCAGTACCTGCTCGGCGGCTCCCCGGTCGCGACCGTCGCCGCCGTCGCGCTGTCGGGCTTCACGATGTCGGGCCTGACCGCGGTCCTCGGGTCGCGGGTCCTGACGCACGCTCCCGGCACGTCGGACATGGCGAGCGCCGGGATGTCCACGGCGTTCAACGTCGGCATCACCGCCGGCGCGTTCCTCGGCGGCGTGCTGCTGCCTCTCGCGGGGCCAGGCGGCACGGTGCTGGCCGGGGCCCTGCTCAGCCTGGTGGCGTTCGCCGTCATGCTGGCCGAACCCGCCTTCTCCAGCAGAGCGGCCACCGTCGCCTCGCCGCGGTTGGGGCACGCCGGGACCAGGTGACCGGTCGCGCGCATTTCGCAACCGACATAAGTACTTTAGGGGGTAGCATGCACGTCATGCGACCCGACGTGTGGCAGCTTCCCCTGGTCGGCGGACACCCGGCGTTCGATCTGGTCAACACCGTCGAACCGCGCGACGGCGCGCCGCCGCACGACCACCTGTCCGGCCCCGCCGCGTTGCTGGGCTGGACGGTCGCGGCCGGCCTGATCGACGGCGACGAGGCCGGTCGCGCCGGTCAGGTGTGGCGCGACGATCCCGTGGCCGCCGAGGCGGGACTGGCCGCCGTACGGGACGTCCGCGAGTCCCTGCGCCTGGTGATGTTCGCTCTGGTCCCCGGCGGCGAAGCCCCCGCTGACCCGGTCGCCACCGGGGCGGCGCTGGTCAGGCTGCACGAGCGGTGGGCCGGAGCGGCCGGACGCGCGGCGCTGGTGCTCGGCGGCGGCGACCGTCCCGGGGTGCGCCTCACCTACGGCACGGTACCGGCGATGCTGATCCCCGACCGGGTCGCCGAAGCCGCGCTCGACGTGCTGCGGACCGCCGACCTCACCCGGGTGCGCCGCTGTCCCGTGGCCGACGGCGGCTGCGACTGGCTCTTCCTGGACCACAGCCGCAACGGCTCGCGCCGCTGGTGCAGCATGGCCGACTGCGGCACCAGCGCCAAGGCCCGCCGCCTCACCGAACGCCGCCGCGCCGCGCGCACCGGCGCGTGACCGAGGCCGGCGCCACCGCGCCTGGCCGCCGATCAGATCTTGACGACGACCTTGCCGGGGACATGGCCCTGCTCGACGTAGCGGACGGCGTCGGGGATCTCCTCGAAGGGGTAGACGCGGTCGATGACCGGGGTGACCCTGCCGTCGGTGACGTAATCGGTCAGCGTGTCCAGGTTGGCCTTGGTGGTGGGACAGCCGATCACCTCGACCAGGCCGACCCGCTGGGACACCAGCGCGCCGAGCGCCAGCGAGAAAAACGTGTACCCCACGGGCTGCAGCCAGCGGCCGCCGTCGCCGCCGACGATCACGTAGGTGCCGTCCGGGGTCAGGGCCCGGCGGCACGACGGCAGCATGCGGTTCCCTGCGATGCCGATGACCACGTCGTACCGGCGGCCGGCCTGGGTGAAGTCCTGTTCGGTGTAGTCGATGACGTGGTCGGCGCCGATGGACCGCACCAGGTCCACGTTGCGCGGGCCGCACACCCCGGTGACCTCGGCCCCCATGGCCCTGGCCAGCTGCACCGCGAACGTGCCGACCCCGCCGGAGGCCCCGTTGACCAGGACCTTGTGCCCCGGCCGCACGCGGCCGACGTCACGCACGGCGAGCAGCGCGGTGCCGCCGGCCAACGGCACCGACGCGGCCTGTTCGAACGACAGGTTCTCCGGCTTGTGCGCCAGTTCGCTCGCCTCGACACAGGCGTACTCGCCGAAGCCGCCGCTCTCGGCCAGCGCGTACACCTCGTCACCGGGGGAGAACCCGGTGACGTCCTTGCCGATGGCCTCCACCACGCCGGCCACGTCGGCGCCGAGGACGGCGAACTTCGGCCGACGCAGCGGGAAGCCCCCCATCAGGCGCGCGACGTACGGCTCGCCGCGCATGTGGTGCCAGTCGTAGGGGTTGACCGACGTGGCGTGCACCCGGACCAGCACCTGCGAATCGCCGGGGACGGGGACGGGGACGTCGGTGAGGGTCAGCTTGTCGGGTGAGCCGAAGGACGGCAGGACGAACGCCTTCATCGTGGACTCCTCGTGGGGTCGGGCCCTGCTCGCCGGGCCTGATGACGTCGAGGTTAGAAAGGCACCCCCGTGGTGCTCATCGGCCGAAAGTACGCCTGACCGGCCGCCGGACGGCCGGTCAGCCGCGGCCGTCCCCCACGCGGCCGGTCTGGTAGGCCCACATGGCGACCTCGACCCGGTTGCGCGCGCCGAGCTTGGCCATGAGGCTCGCGATGTGGGTCTTGACGGTGCTGAGCGTGATGAACAGCTCGTCGGCGATCTCGTTGTTGGTGAGGCCGCGTGCCACGGCGGCGAGGATCTCCTCCTCCCGGTGGGTGAGCTGCTCCACCGGGACGGCCGCCGACGCCGACGGGCCGGTGCGCGCGAAGGTGCCGAGCAGACGCGCGGTGACGCTCGGGGCGATGAGCGCGTCGCCTTCGGCGGCGGCGTGCACGGCCTGCGACAGCAGGGCCGCGCCGGCGTTCTTCAGCAGGAACCCCCGTGCGCCGGCCCGCAGCGCGGCGTAGACGTACTCGTCCAGGTCGAACGTGGTGATCACGACGACGGCCAGCGGGTTCTCGACGCCGGGGCCGGCGAGCGCGCGGGTGGCGGCGATGCCGTCCAGGCCCGGCATGCGGATGTCGAACAGGCACACGTCGGGCCGCAGGCGGCGGGCCAGCTCGACGGCGCGCCGGCCGTCGGCGGCCTGGCCGGCCACCTCGATGCCGGGTTGCGCGTCGAGGATCATCGCGAGGCCCGTGCGGACGATCTCCTGGTCGTCGGCGACCAGCACCCGGATCGTCATGCCGCCACCCGCGGCAGCACGGCGGTGACGTGCCAGCCGCGGCCCTCGGCCGGGCCCGCCTCGCAGGTGCCGCCGAGCAGCGCGGCGCGTTCCCGCATGCCGACCAGGCCGTAGCCGCCGGTGGACGTGGCCGGGCCGCCGTCGCCGTCGTCGCCGACGTGCAGCCGTACCGCGGTGTCGTCGGCGGTGACGCGGACCTGGACGCGGGTGGCGTGCCGTGCGTGCCTGCGCGCGTTGGTGATCGACTCCTGGGCCAGGCGGTAGATCGCCGCCGACAGCGACGGCGGCAGGTCCTCAAGGCCCGGGGCTATCTCGACCTCGACGGCCGGCCCGTCGCGGCTCTGTCCGGCGAGGTCGCGCAGGTCGGCGAGGCTCCGGCCGGGGGTCAGGTCGGCCGGCTGGTCGCGGCGCAGCACGCGGACCATGGCGCGCATCTCGTCCAGCGCGCGGGCCGCCTCGGCCTCGATGACCCGCAGCGCGTCGGCCGCGGCCTCGGGCCGGGACTGCGATGTCGCCAGGCCCGCCTGCGCGCGGATCGCCATCGCCGAGACGTGGTGGGCCACGGTGTCGTGCAGGTCGCGTGCGAGCTGCTCGCGTTCCAGCAGCTTGACCTGGTCGATCTCGCGGGTCCGTGCTCTGGCGCGGTACCGCAGGGCCACCCCGGACGCGCCGCAGGCGGCCATGGCGGCCAGCACGCCGCCGAGGTCGGGGGCGGTGAGCCGGCCGGAGACGACCGACAGCGCGACCGAGACGAGCATGACGCCGAGCCCGGTCACGGCCTGGGCTCCCGACCCCCACCGGAACAGCGCGTACACCACCAGCAGCAGGTACGCCTGGGTGTTGGTGCTGACGTTGTCGCCTCCCGCCAGGAGCGGGACGACGCTGGAGGACGCGAAGACGATCAGTATGACCGTCAGGGGCCGGGTGCGGCGCCACAGCAGCGTGGGGATCAGCGCGATGGTGACGGCCACCGCGAGGACGCGGTGCGGCATGTCGGGCCGTACGGCACCCTCGATCAGCGCGACCGGGACGAGCACCGCCACAAGAGCCCAGTCCCGCCACACCCGTCGCGGCGGATCGGGGGGAGGAGGTTCGTCCCACAGGGAACGCAGGAGGCCGCGCACGCCATCATGGTACGGAACGCCGACCCCCTGCGTACCGGGACAAAGTACTGCTTTCCAGAACTCCTGGCGGCGTGACGGCCGGCGCGGTCAGACAGAGCTCAGACAGAACGGTGCCGCGCCGCTCATCCTCGTGGCGCGCCGGCCGGCGGCCCCCGTCACCGGCCGGCGGCGTGCCGGGTCGCGGGACGCGCGGCGAGCACGGCGGCGCAGGCGGCCAGGAACAGGCAGGCGGCGGCCAGCGTGCCGATGAGCGGCCAGGGGATCACCAGGGGGACGTCGGCGCGCATCGCCGTGGCGAAGGCGCGGCGCACGCCGTGCAGCGCCGGCAGCGCCACCAGCACGCCGAGCGCGGTGCCGAGCGTCACCACCAGCGCCGACTCGGCGGCCACGGTGGTCAGCACCTGGCGGCCCGACGCGCCGGACAGGCGCAGCACCGTCAGGTCGCGGGCCCGTCCCGCCGCCGACATGACCATCGTGTTGACGATCGCCACCCCGGCGTAGACGGTGGACACCGCGACAAGCAGCAGGGTCGCGATCCACACCAGCCGGTCCTCCTCGGCGTCGGCCTCGGCCGCGTACGCCGCGACGCCGGTCACCCGCGCTCCCGGGCCCGGCGGCGCCGGGGTGCCGGTGACGTACGCCTGCGCCGCGAGGACCACCGGATCATGCCGCCGGAGCAGGTCACGCGACAGCAGCACGTCGGCGTCCGCACCCCCGAGCACGCCGCCGACGGTCAGGGACGCCGAGGTGCCGTCCTCGAACGTCACCGGCAGCACCGAGCCCGGCCGCAGGCCCCGGCCGGCGGCCAGCCAGCCGGCGACCAGGATCTGGTCCGCGCGGCGCAGCGCGTCCAGCGAGCCGGACACCACCCGCGTGTCGCCGGCGCGCTCCAGCAGCTCGGGGGTGGCGCCGATGGCGCTCAACGGCGTGCCGCCGGCGTCGTACAGCGCGGTGAACAGCGACGATCGCGCACCGGCCGCCGAGGCCGCCGCGTCGGTGAGGCCGGGGGTGCCGTCGGGGACGATGACGGCGCCGGCGCGGACGGCGGTGGCGCGCGCCAGCGCGAACCCGGCCGCGGTGGTCTGCACCAGGCCGGTGATCAGGACGGCGCAGCCCACGGTGAGCAGTACCGGTGTGGCCGTGGCCGCGGTGCGGCGTACCGCCGTGAGCGCGTTCTGCCTGACCAGCATGCCGGTCGCGCCGCGGCCCCGGGTGAGTGGCCAGGTCACCAGCCGTGTCACCGGCGGCACCACCGCCGGTGACAGCAGCGCCAGCCCCGCCATCACCCCCATCGCCGCGACCAGGCCCGGCATCACGAACGGATCGGAGCCGCCGGAGCGGGCCGCGCCGGCCGCGGCGACGAGCCCGAGTGCGCAGCACGCCGCACCGGTGACCCACCGCACGCGCGGCAGGGGACGGTCGTCCACCTCGGCCTCGCGCAACGCCTCCAGTGGCCGCACCCGCGCGGCCCGCCGCGACGCCGTCCCCACCCCCGCCAGCGTGACCAGCACACCGGCGGCGAACGACGCGGCGAGCGGCGCCGGCGACAGCCGCACCGTGAAGCCCGGCGGCTCGAACCCGGCGGTGACCAGCACGTCCCCCAGCACGGGGCCGAGCAGCGCGCCGGCCGCCACACCGGCCGCCGTCGCGGTGACGCCGACCGCGAGCGCCTCACCGTAGACCATGCGCCGCACCTGGCGCGGTGTCGCGCCGACGGCGCGCAGCAGGCCGAACTCGCGGCGCCGCTGCGCCACCCCGACCGCGAACGCCGAACCCACCACCAGCACCGACGTGAACGCCGACAGCGCGGTCATGCCGGTGAGGACCTGCGCGCCGATCCAGCGGGTCCGCTCGTGGTCGCGCGGTTCGAGCACGGCGCGCTCCTGACCGGTGCGCACCACACCGGCGGTCCCGGCCACCGTCCGCGCGGCCGCGGCGACCGCGCCGGTGTCGGCTCCCGGTCCGGTGACCAGGCCGATCGCGCGCACCCCCGCCGACAGGCGCTCGGCCTCGGCGTCACCGAGGTACACCCCCGGCCCGTCGACCGTGCCGGAGACGATGTAGGTGACCGGTCCGTGGACGGTGAGCACCGGCACCGGCGTCCCCGGCGCCAGGCCCAGTGACCGGTCCAGCGCCACCTCGCCGTCGCCGGGTGCCGCACCCGCCGTCAACCGGTACGGCGCGAGCCGGGCCGCCGACCACGCGTACCCCCGCTCCTGCGCGACCGGCCGGCCGGCCACGACCGGCTGCGCGTAGAACGTCCGATCGGCGACGGCGTGCGCGACCCCGGGGATCGCGGCGAGCCGCTCCCGCAGCGACGCCACCGTCCGCGGCGGCCAGGGACGGTCGGGTGCGAAGTTCCCGTCACCACGCTCGGCCATCGGCACCGTGACGAACACCGGTGCCCCCGCCAGCCGGTCCGGCACCCTGGCACCGGCCGACGCCAGCGCCAGAGCGCTCATCGACACCATCGTCATGCCGAGCAACAGGACGGCGAACCCCCCGGCGAACGAGGCCCACCGCTCACGCAACGTCGCGAGCGCCATCATGACGCGGCCTCCAGCGCGGCCATCCGCGCGGCCACGTCCCCGGCGGTGACGGTGCCGGTGTGCTCGTCCACCACGCGGCCGTCGGCGAGGAACAGGACCCGGTCGGCGTAGGACGCCGTCACCGGGTCGTGCGTCACCATGATCACGGTCTGCCGGTGGTCGTCGACCAGGCCGCGCAGCATGCCGAGGACCTGGCGGGACGCCGAGGTGTCGAGCTGGCCGGTCGGCTCGTCGGCGAACACCACGGCGGGCTCGGTGATGAGCGCACGCGCGATGGCCACGCGCTGCTGCTCGCCGCCGGACAACCGGCTCGGCCGGTGCGCCGCCCGGCCGGCGAGCCCGACCTGTGCCAGCGCCGCTTCGACCAGGCCCGGTGGTGCGGCCCGGCGGGCCAGGCGCAGCGGCAGCGCGACGTTCTGCTCGGCGGTGAGCGCCGACACCAGGTTGAACGCCTGGAAGACGAACCCCACGCGCCGGCGGCGCAGCAGGGTCAGGCCGTGCTCGCTCAGCGAGGCCAGGTCGACGCCGTCGATGACGACCTGACCGCCGGTCGGCCGGTCGAGGCCCGCCGCGCAGTGCAGCAACGTGGACTTCCCCGACCCCGACGGGCCCATGATCGCCGTCATCGTGCCGGCGTGGAAGCTCGCCGACACCCCGTCCAGGGCCCGCACCGTGCCGGCGGCCGCGTCGTACAGCCGGCGCACCTCCCGCAGCCGTACGGTCTCCTCCCGCTCCCCGTTCGTCCGGCCCGTGCCGCTGCCCGCGGGGACCGTGACGCCGGGGCCGCCTGGGGGGCCGGGTGGGTGGGTGGTGCCGGGGTCGTCTGTGGTGCCTGCCGGATTCATGACCTCAAGCAAAGCCGTCCGCGCCGCACGGCACACGGGTGCTGGGACGACAGCGCAAGGTAGACCCAGCACTACCGCGGCGGCGGGGGTGGATCGGTTAACGTCGGTCGCGTGCTCGCCCGTACCGCCTTGGCGGCCATGACCCGCGGGCCGGCGGCGTTCCTGCGGTCCTCCTGGCCGTGGCGGTCGCTGGCCTACCTGCTGTGCAGCGCCGTCCACGCGGTGGCCGCCTGCGCGGCGATCTACGCGGCCTACGCCTACGGCACCGGAGTCGCGGCCCTCGCCGTGGTGATCGCGCTGGCCGTGCTCGCCTTGCCGGCGGCGGCGTTCGAGCGGTGGCGGCTGCGGCTGGTCGACCGGGCCCCCGCCGGGAACCCCCACGCCGAGCCGCCACGGCCGGGGCCGCGTGCCTGGCTGGCCACCCGGATCCATGAGCAGGCGACCTGGCGTGACCTCGGGTTCGCGGTGGTCGCGGTGTCGGTGATGTGGTGGATGGACATCGGCCTGGTGTCGTCGGCGTTGTGGCTGCCGCTGCTGCTGATGTCGGGGCCGTTCCAGCCCGGCATGACCCCGTCGCAGGGTCTGCCGCTGCTGGTCGCCGGGGTGCTGCTGCTCCCGCTGTTCGCCTACCTGATGGCCGCGTGGGCCGGCACCCGGGCCCTGGTCACGCGGGCCGTGCTCGCGCCGGGTGACGCCGAGATCATCCGTTCCCGTGCGCGGCTGGTCGACGCGTTCGAGGCCGAGCGCCGCAGGATCGAGCGCGACCTGCACGACGGCGCGCAGCAGCGCCTGGTGTCCTTGAGCATGAAGATCGGCCTGGCCAGGCTCGACGTGCCGCCGGGGTCGCCGGTCGAGGCGCGGCTCGCCGAGGCGCACGAGGAGGCGAGACACGCCTTGGCCGAGCTGCGTGAGCTGATCCGCGGCGTCCATCCCCAGGTGCTCACCGACCGGGGTCTCGGCGCGGCCGTGGGAGACGTGGCGGGCCGGTCCGCCGTCCCGGTCGACGTCGACGTGTCGCTGCCGGGCCGTCTGCCGCGTGCCGTCGAGGTGACCGCGTTCTACGTGGTGTCCGAGGCGCTGGCCAACATCGCCAAGCACAGCGGCGCGCGGCGCGGTTTCGTGCGCGGACGGGTCCGTGACGGCGCGCTGGTGCTGGAGATCGGCGACGACGGGGTGGGGGGTGCCGACCCGGCCGGGACGGGGCTCGCGGGGCTCGCCGACCGGGTCGCGGTGACCGACGGCATGATGACCCTGTCCAGCCCGGCCGGCGGGCCGACGTCGCTGCGTGTGGAGATCCCGTGCCAGGTCTGCGGATAGCGCTCGCCGAGGACGTCGTCCTGCTGCGCGAAGGCCTGGCCGGCCTGCTCGACCGGTTCGGCCACCGGGTCGTCGCGTCCGTCGGCGACGGCGAGGCGCTGATCGCCGCGGTGGCCGGGGACCGGCCCGACATCGTGGTCGCCGACGTGCGCATGCCGCCGGGGTTCGGCGACGAGGGGCTGCGCGCGGCGCTGACGCTGCGCGCCTGCCACCCCGGGCTGGCCGTCCTGGTGCTCAGCCAGTACGTCGAGCAGACCTACGCGGCCGAGCTGCTGGACTCCGGTGGCGGCGCGGGGATCGGTTACCTGCTCAAGGACCGGATCGGCGACGTGCGGGAGTTCGTGGACGCGGTCGAGCGGGTCGCCGCCGGGCACACGGTCGTGGACCCCGAGGTGGTGCGGCAACTGCTCAGCCGCCGCCGCGGCCCCCTGTCCCGGCTCACCCCCCGTGAACGTGAGGTCCTCGGCCTGGTCGCCGAGGGCCGCTCCAACGCCGCCATCGCGCGTGTGCTGGTGGTCACCGAGGCCGCGGTGTCCAAGCACATCGCCGCGATCCTCACCAAACTGGACCTGCCACCCGCCGCGGACGACCACCGCCGTGTCCTCGCGGTCCTCGCCTACCTGCGTGGCCAGGCCGACCCGCCGTACGGGGTCAGGAGCGGTGACCGGACGCGGCCATGACCACGACACCCAAGGCGGCCAGCAGCAGGTTGGCGAACAGTTCGTACCCGGTCAGCGCGTCCACGCGCGGGATGATCTGGCGGTTGAAGAAGTTGAGCAACGGCCCGAGGAACGGTTGCACGGCCAGGTGGTCGATGGCGCCACTGACTCCCTGCACGGTCATGACCAGTCCGATGATCGCGGCGGTTCTGCGCATGCGGGGAAGCCTAGGCACGCCACCCGGCGCCGCGGATCGGCCATCGGGCTCGTCCCGCGGGAAGGCGCGGCGACCGAAGTAGCCGACGCGGCCGACTTCGGTATCGGCCGCGGCCGGCGGGGTCCCGGCCGGGGGTGGCGCGTCGTAGGCTCCCGGCAGGATGGACACGACCCCGCCTGTGCCGCGCGACCGCGTGCGCACCGCGTTCGACGACACCGCGCTGTTCCTGCTGGCGGTGCTGTTCGGCCTGTGGATCGCCGCCATGCGGTGGGACACCGGCGCGCTGCCGGAGCCGCGGTGGCTGTTCAACCTCGATCAGCTCACCGGTGTGGTGGCCTGCGCGGCGCTGTGGCTGCGGCGGCGGCACCCGGTGGGCCTGTCGGTGGCGCTGGTCGCGGTGTCGTCGTACTCGGAGCTGGCCGGCGGTGCGATGCTGGTGACGCTGTTCACCGTCGCGGTGCACCGGCCGCCGCGGGTGAGCGGCGCGGTGTACGGGCTGAGCCTGCTGGCGGCGCTGTGCTACTCGCTGGTGCGGCCCGAGCCGGACCTGTCGTGGCCGTTGTCGCTGCTGCTGGGGGTGGTGTCGCAGAGCGCGGTGGTCGGCTGGGGGCTGTTCGTCAACCACCGGCGGCGCCTGGTCGAGTCACTGCGCGAACGTGCCCTGCGTGCCGAGGCCGAGGCACGGCTGCGGGCCGAGCAGGCGCAGCACCTGGCGCGCGAGGCGATCGCGCGGGAGATCCACGACGTGCTGGGGCACCGCCTGTCACTGCTGAGCGTGCACGCCGGAGCGCTGGAGTACCGTCCGGGTGCGCCGCCTGAGGACCTGGCGCGGGCCGCCGGGGTGATCCGGGAGAGCGCGCACCAGGCGCTGCAGGACCTGCGTGAGGTGGTCGGCGTGCTGCGGGCCCCCGTCGGCGAGCTGCCGCAGCCCACCCTGGCCGACGTGCGTCACCTGGCCGCCGAGTCCGGCACGGCCGGCATGCGGGTGGACCTGCGCCAGGAGACCGAAGGCACGGTCCCCGGCGCGGTGGGCCGCACCGCGTACCGTGTCGTGCAGGAGGCCCTGACCAACGTCCGCAAGCACGCACCCGGCGCCGAGGTGACGGTCCGCCTCACCGGTTCACCCGGCCGGGGACTCACCGTCGAGGTCGGCAACACCCCTGCGGACACGGCCCCGGCGGCACTCGCCGGCACGCCGCACGGTCGCGCCGGGGCCGCGCCTGACGGCGGCGGGCCCGGGAACGGCCTCATGGGGCTCGGGGAACGGGTCGGTCTGGCCGGGGGGCGGCTGGAGCATGGGCCGACGGCGGCCGGTGGCTGGCGGGTCGCGGCTTGGTTACCCTGGCCGTCGTGACGACGAGCTCCCGGCCGGATCCCGCCGCGTTCCCCCGCCGCGTGCCGGTGACCGGGACGGTGACCTGAGTGAGCGCGCCGCAGGAGCGGACGGTCGGTGTGCTGATCGCCGACGACGACCCGCTGGTGCGGGTGGGCCTGGCGATGATGCTGGGGGGCGAGCCGGACATCCGGGTGGTGGCCGAGGCGGGGAACGGCAGCGAGGTCGGCCCGCTGGTGGACCGGCACGCGCCGGACGTGGTGCTGATGGACATCCGTATGCCGGTGATGGACGGCCTGGCGGCCACCGAGGCACTGCGGGCCCGTCCGGGAGCGCCGGAGGTCGTGGTGCTGACGACGTTCGACGCCGACGCGCACGTGCTGCGCGCGTTGCGTGCCGGCGCGGCGGGTTTCCTGCTGAAGGACACCCCGCCGGCCGAGATCGTCGCGGCGGTGCGCCAGGTGGCGCGGGGCCGTCCCGTGCTGTCCCCTTCGGTGACCAGGCGGCTCATCGCGCGTGTCGCCGAGTCGGGCCACGATCTGCGGCGCGACCACGCGGCGGCGCGCCTCGCGGTGCTCAACGACCGTGAGCGGCAGGTCGCCGTGGCCGTCGGCGAGGGCCGCTCCAACGCCGGCATCGGCGCGGTGCTCCACCTGAGCGTCCCCACCGTCAAGACCTATGTGTCCGGCGTCCTGGCCAAACTCGGCTTCAACAACCGCGTGCAGATCGCTCTGCTGGTCCACGACGCCGGCCTGCTGGACGACCTCCCCGGCGACCGGTGACGCCGCGGCCCGCCGGTCCCCGGCGCCACCGCTCGGCTCATGGCCACTCGCCGGTGGGTGACCGGGGCCGGTGGGGTGCCGCCTCGGTCCGTCAGTCGTTCTCGCCGGTGTGGTCCTCGTCGAAGATGTCGGCGGCGGAGATGACGATGCGGGGGTCGGGGGCACCGACGACCTGCGCGTCCTTGTCGTCGTAGTCGAACAGGTTGAGGACGTGGCGCATCGCCTCCAGGCGCGCGCGTTTCTTGTCGTTGCTCTTGATGACCGTCCACGGGGCGACGTCGGTGTCGGTGTGCAGGAACATCTCCTCCTTGGCCTGGGTGTACTGGTCCCATTTGTCGAGGGAGGCGATGTCCATGGGGGAGAGCTTCCACTGCCGCACCGGGTCGACCTGGCGGATGATGAAACGGGTGCGCTGCTCGGCGCGGGACACCGAGAACCACAGCTTCACCAGGTTGATCCCCGATTCGACGAGCATGCGCTCCAGCTGCGGTGTCTGCTGGATGAACTCGGTGTACTGCTGGGGGCTGCAGAACCCCATGACCCGTTCCACCCCGGCGCGGTTGTACCAGGAGCGGTCGAACAGCACGATCTCCCCGGCGGCCGGCAGGTGGTCGATGTACCGCTGGAAGTACCACTGGGTGCGTTCCCGCTCGCTGGGCTTCTCCAGGGCGACCACGGTGGCGCCACGCGGGTTGAGGTGCTCCATGAAGCGCTTGATGGTGCCGCCTTTGCCGGCGGCGTCGCGGCCCTCGAAAAGGATGACCAGCCGGCCGCCGGTCGACTTCAGCCAGTACTGCAGTTTCAGCAGCTCGATCTGCAGCAGCCGCTTGTCGCTGTCGTACTCCTCGCGCGACAGGCGCCGGTCGTACGGGTAGTGCTGGCGCCAGGTGTCGACAGGGTTGCCGTCGGCCCTGATCAGCATGGGGTCGTCGTCATCGTCGTCCTGCACCCAGATGCCGGGCATGGCGCGCAGCAACTCGCTGCGCCGCGCGGCGGCCTGGGTGTCGGTGATCGGCCGTTCGTCCAGCTCACTCATGCGAGGCGCACCTTCTCGGGGTTCATACCCCCCATATGACACCAGGGACGCGGCTTAATCCCGTCCGGCGGTTTCTGGTCGCGGGAATTCACCGCACCGCCACCCCCCGGTCATCCGCGCACCCCTAACCGACCCCAGGCACCGGCCGCGCGGGTGCCGTGGGACGGGCCCCGGCGGCGACGCTGCCAGAAGACCGGTCGCGTGCCCCGCTTTCGAGGAGTTCACGATGAAAAGGATTGTCGCGTCGTTCTTTGTGTCCCTGGACGGCGTCATGGAGGCGCCGGAGAAGTGGCATTTCCCCTACTTCAACGACGAGATGGGCCAGGCGGTGGAAGACCACCTCGCCGGGACCGACACCATGCTGATGGGACGGCGCACCTACGAGGAGTTCTCCGGCGCGTTCGCCGGCAAGACCACCGACGACGACCCCATCGCGGGACGGATCAACGCCACCCCCAAGTACGTGGTGTCCACCACCATGACGTCGGCGGACTGGGAGAACAGCACCCTGATCGGCGGGGACGTGGTGGAGGCGGTCACCCGTCTCAAGCAGGGCCCCGGCGCCGGCATCGCGATGAGCGGCAGCGCCACCTTGGTCCGCACGCTGCTGTCGGCCGGCCTGGTGGACGAGCTGCGGCTGCTGGTCCACCCGATCGTCGTGGGAGGCGGCGCGCGACTGTTCGAGCAGTCGGCGCAGATCCCGCTGCGGCTGGTGGAGTCGCGCACCTTCGCCACCGGTGTGCTGCACCTGACCTACGCACCGGAGGCCTGACGCGCCTCAGGGGCCACGCACGCGGCTCACGACACGGCGTCTCAGGGGCCGCACCTGAGCTACGCCTCACAGCACGCGCCGACGCCTCACGCCACGCGCCGTCACCGCCAGCCGTCGTCGGTCACACCGCCGGGGACCGGTGCGGCCGGGTCGTACGGCTCGCGGGTGAACACGAAGGTGTTGACGTCCAGGTGGCTGACCGTGCCGTCGGGGCGGCGCACCACGCGCAGCGTCTCACCGGCGTAGTAGCCCTCCAGCCCGACCCAGGTGCCGTCCTCGCGCCAGGCGAACCGTGACGCGCGGCCGTGGCCGCCGGCGGGCCCGAGCGACAGCTCGCGGCCTGAGCGCAGCCGCAGCACGTACGGCGCGGGCCCCCAGTACCAGGGGCCGGTGAGCTCCAGCAGGCCGGTGTCGCAGGCCGCCGGCCGCCAGGGGGCGGGGATGACGGGCTCGCAGGCGTCCAGGATGTCCAGCAGGTCGGTGGCGACGGCGGGCCGCAGCCCGGAGGTGGTGTTGGCCAGCAGCGCCACACCGGTGCCGTCGGCCGGGTCGGCCCACACCAGCGCGAGGAAACCCGGCATGGAACCGGTGTGGCCGGCCAGGCGGCGGCCCCGGTGGCGCAGCAGCTGCATGCCGAGGCCGTACCCGCCGGCCCAGGCGTCGCCGTCCTCCACGACGGCGGGTTCGCGCATCTCGGCGAGCGTGGCCGCGGCCAGCACCGACCCCTCGCCGCGTGCGACGAAACCGGCCCACCGGCACAGGTCCGGCAGGGTGGACCACAGCTGTCCCGCCGGGGCCATGGCGGCGGCGTCGTGCTCGGGTTCGGCCAGCAGCACGTCGGCGTAGGGGTGCACGGCGTACCCGGTGGCGTGCGGCGCGCGGGGCCGGGTGGTGGTGTCGCGCATGCCGAGCGGTTCCAGGACCTCCTCGCGCAGGGACTGGTGCCACGGCACACCGCGGTGCCGGGCCACCACCTCGCCGAGCAGGCCGTATCCGAGGTTGGAGTAGTGGTGGCGCCTGCCGGGCCGGTGCTTGAGCGTGCCGTCCAGCGCGGCCGTCAAGGTGGCGGGGTCCACGCCGGGGGTGCGTTCCCACCAGGGGCCGGGGGGTTCGGCGGTCAGGCCGCCGGTGTGGGACAGCAGCTGGGCCACGGTGACCTCACCGACGGGGGTGCCGGGCAGGTGCTTGTCCAGGGGGTCGTTGAGGTCGAGCAGGCCCTCGTCGCGCAGCCGCATCACCAGGGTGGCGACCATGCTCTTGGTGATGGACCCGAGGCGGTACTGCGTGCCGGGGACCGGCGGCGCGCCGTCCACCTCACCCCGGGTGCCGGACCAGACCGGCGCGCCGTCCCTGAGCACCGCCGCGGCCAGCGACGGCACCCGCGCCTCGGCCTGCTCGGCCGCCACCCTGCGCAGCAGCGCTCGCGCCGTGCCCTCCAGAACCATGCCGGCCTCCCGCCGTGTGCACCCTGCGGGGAGGATACCCGCCGCCACGTGACCCCTGCCGGCGGCGGCGGGCCCATCCCGGCGGCACGGCCCGCCGTCCCCATCCTGACCTGCGGTGATCCCCGGGTGTCCGGCTTGCCAAGACCGGAGGGACGCTTGCTGCCACCCCCGCGACCAACGGCGTGGTCACTCGGGCCGGCGGTCGCGCAGGAACGCCGTGAGCGCTCGCCGGTACGGCAGCACCGTCGTCAGGTCGGCGTACTCCTGCGGCCCGTGCTGGCCGTCGCCGCCGATGCCGAAGATCACCGCGTCGACCCCCCGCTCGTAGTAGAACCGTCCGTCGGCGGCGCCGTGCTTGCGCAGGAACGGCGCGTCGTAGCCTTCCCGGCTCGCCGCCGCACGCAGCGCGCGCACGTCGGGGCTGTGCTGATCGGCGTGGTGCGGGGGGTCGACGTGGTCGACGACCGGGGTGACACCGGGCTCGCAGAACCCCCGCAGATACTCGGCGACCTGCTCGGTGGTCCGGCCGTCCAGGTCGTGGTCCTGCGGTGTGAACCGGATGTCCAGCCACGCCTCGGCCGCGGCGGGGACCTGGTTGCGCGCGGCGGCCGGTGTCTCGATCCGCGCGAGGTTCACCGTGGTGCGCCAGACCTCCTCGGTGGCGACCGGGTACCGGTCCAGCACGTTGCCGACGCTGCGCATCAGTTTGAGCAGCGCGTTGTCCCCGAGCCAGGGGTAGGCGCCGTGCGCGGCGTGACCGGTGGCCCGCAGGTTCGCCACGACCATGCCTTTGGAGTCGGTCACCACCTGCAGGCGGCTCTGCTCGCCGATCACGACGAAGTCGGCGATGACACCGTTCCTGAGCTGGTGCAGCGTGCCGTCGCGTCCCCCGACCTCCTCGTCGGTGACCAGCTGCAGCGCGACCGGGTACGGCAGGGCCGCGGCCTGCTCGCGGAACACCCACGCCATCACCAGCGCCGACACCTTCATGTCCTGCGCACCCTGGCGTACAGCCGGTCCCCCTCGCGCCGGGGGACGAACTGCTCCGGCGGCGCGGGGACCACGTCCAGGTGCGCGTTGAGGATCACCGGGAACCGGGGACGCGACGCCGCGGCGGGATACACCAGCGCGCTCGGCTTGCCGCCGGACTCGAACCGCTCCACCGTGAATCCGGGCCCGGTGACGTCCAGCACCAGCTCCAGGGCCCGGTGCAGATCGGCCGGACGGTCCGCCACCGAGGGCACCGCGAGCAACTCCCCGGCCAGGGTCACGAACCACTCGGGAACGGTCTCCATGGCCCCCATGGTCACCCGCCGCCGCCTCCCGCGCCAGGGCCCCGGCGCAGGTCGTGCGCGCGGGGGTGACCGATGCCGTGCATCCGGCCGGCCCCATTCCCGGTGAGGACGCCGCTCAGGGGCACTCAGGTGTCGCCGGGCTCCTCTACCCTTGGCGCAAAAGCGCCTGGGGAAAGGGGTCCGGTGACGACTGCGTCGGGTGGTTCCCCCGGGGTGAGCCTCCACGGAGTGCTGGAGCGCGTCACCTACGCCAACGAGGAGACCGGGTACACCATCGCGCGGGTGGCGGTGGAGCGGGGCGGGGACGAGCTGGTCACGGCGGTGGGGCCGTTGCTGGGGGCCCAGGTGGGGGAGAGTCTGCGGCTGACGGGCCGGTGGGGGAGTCATCCGCGGTACGGGCGGCAGTTCGAGGTGTGGTCGTACGCGACCGTGTTGCCGGCGACGGTGCAGGGGATCCAGCGGTATCTGGGGTCGGGGCTGATCAAGGGGATCGGGCCCAGGATGGCCGAGCGGATCGTGGGTCATTTCGGTCTGGACACGCTGGAGGTGATCGAGACGGCGCCGCAGCGGCTGGTGGAGGTGCCGGGGCTCGGGCCCAAGCGGACCAAGATGATCGCGGCGGCGTGGGAGGAACAGAAGGTCATCAAGGAGGTGATGGTGTTCCTGCAGGGGGTCGGGGTGTCGACGTCCATCGCGGTGCGGATCTTCAAGCAGTACGGTGACGCGTCCATCACGGTGGTGCGTTCGGAGCCGTACCGGCTGGCCGAC
Organism: Sphaerisporangium rubeum; assembly: GCF_014207705.1. Lineage (NCBI taxonomy): Bacteria > Bacillati > Actinomycetota > Actinomycetes > Streptosporangiales > Streptosporangiaceae > Sphaerisporangium > Sphaerisporangium rubeum. Next base: position 3,814,157 of record NZ_JACHIU010000001.1, on the reverse strand, counting down.
GACGTGTGGGGCATCGGGTTCAAGACGGCCGACACCATCGCGCAGGCGGTCGGCATCCCGCACGACAGTCCCGAGCGGGTCAAGGCGGGGTTGCGGTACACGCTGTCACAGGCCGCCGACGGCGGTCACTGCTACCTGCCGGCCCCCAATCTGGTGGGGGACGCGGTGAAGATCCTCGGGGTGCCGGCCGAGCTGGTGGCGTCCTGCCTGGAGCGGCTGGTGGCCGAGGAGGGGGTGGTGCGCGAGGAGGTGCCGGCCGCCGACGGCACGGTGCCCGCGGTGTACCTGGTGCCGTTCCACCGGGCCGAGCTGTCACTGGCGGGTGCGCTGCTGCGGCTGCTGGACGGCGGTCACGACCGGCTGGGGATGTTCCGGTCGGTCGACTGGGACGCGGCGCTTTCGTGGCTGCGTGAGCGGACCGGTACCGATCTGGCGGCCGAGCAGGCGCAGGCGGTGCGGCTGGCGCTGACGTCCAAGGTGGCGGTGCTGACCGGCGGCCCGGGGTGCGGCAAGAGCTTCACGGTGCGGTCCATCGTCACGCTGGCGCGCGCCAAGAAGGCCAAGGTGGTGCTGGCGGCCCCGACGGGCCGCGCGGCCAAGCGGCTGGCCGAGCTGACCGGTCACGAGGCCACCACGGTGCACCGGTTGCTGCAGTTGCGGCCCGGTGGGGACGCCACGTTCGACAAGGACAACCCGCTGGACGCCGACCTGCTGGTGGTGGACGAGGCGTCCATGCTGGATCTGCTGCTGGCCAACAAGCTCGTCAAGGCGGTCGCTCCCGGTGCGCACGTGTTGTTCGTGGGGGACGTGGACCAGTTGCCGTCGGTGGGTGCGGGGGAGGTGCTGCGTGACCTGCTGGCCGCCGAGGTGCTGCCGCGGGTGCGGCTGACGCAGATCTTCCGGCAGGCGCAGAAGTCGGGGGTGGTGGTCAACGCGCACCGCATCAACAGCGGCCTGCACCCGGTGCTGGACGGCATGGCGGACTTCTTCCTGTTCCCGTGCGAGGAGCCTGAGGAGATCGCGGAGCTGACGGTGGACGTGGTGGCGCGGCGCATCCCGCGCCGGTTCGGGCTGGATCCGCGGCGGGACGTGCAGGTGCTGGCGCCGATGCACCGGGGGGCCGCCGGGGCCGGCAACCTGAACACGGTGCTGCAGGAGGCGCTGACCCCGTCCCGGGAGGGCATGCCGGAGCGGCGGTACGGGGGGCGGGTGTTCCGGATCGGCGACAAGGTCACCCAGTTGCGCAACAACTACGACAAAGGCACGGCGGGGGTGTTCAACGGGACCGTGGGGGTGGTGGTGGACCTGCGGCCCGAGGACGGCCGGCTGACGGTGCGCACCGACGAGGACGAGGCCGTCGACTACGCCTTCGACGAGCTGGACGAGCTGGCGCACGCGTACGCGGTGTCCATCCACCGGTCGCAGGGCAGCGAGTATCCCGCGGTGGTGGTGCCGCTGGCCACCAGCGCCTGGATGATGCTGCAGCGCAACCTGCTGTACACGGCGGTGACCCGCGCCAAGAAACTGGTGGTGCTGGTGGGGTCGCGCCGGGCCCTCGGCCAGGCGGTCCGCACCCGCGGCGCCGGCCGCCGCCACACCGGCCTCACCCACCGGCTGCACCGCGACTGACCCCCGGCGCACGCGGGGCCCGCGCCGGTCGTTCCCCGGCCCCGGCAGCGCGCCGGTCGTTCTCCGGCTTCCCGGCGTGCGCGTTGATCATTCCTCGATGTCCCCTGCCGGACATCACCGGCCCGAACCCGTCCCGCCGGCCGGTAAAGACCCCGGAGAACGGTGACCAGGCCACGGGCCTGATCAGGTCCCTTTTCGTCCCGTCTAGTAGCCGAAATGTAATCTAACTCGCCTCAAAGACGTACGTATCGGTGCGCGTGCCTATTAGGGTTTTTTTCATGGGTCTTTGCCGACTGGGGGAGAAGTGAACGTGCGGGGCATACGTCAGCGACTCGGGACTCCTACCGCCACGCTCGCCCTGGTGGTCGCGGGCCTGCTGACGGTGTCGTCGTGCTCCGGCGGCGGTCCCGCGCTGCCGGGGAGCTCCTCCGGCCCGGACACCGCGACCGCTCCGGCCGTCCCCGCTCCGGTGATCCAGGTGAGCCCGGTCAAGGGGGCGGCCAAGGTCCGTCCCGACAAGCCGGTCGTGGTCACCGCCGACGGAGGTGCGCTGGAGGAGGTCAGCGTGACCAGCGGCGGCAAGCCGGTCGAGGGGAAGTTCAACTCCGAGCGGACCCGCTGGACGTCCACCGGCACCCTGCGGCCCGCCGCCGCGTACACCGTGACGGCCAGCGCCTCCGGTGAGGGCGGCCCGGCGACCGTCACCAGCGCCTTCAAGACCCTCACCCCGGCCAGGCAGCTGCGGATCGCCGACATCACCCCCAACGTCAAGGGGGAGACCCTCGGCATCGGCATGCCGATCATGGTGACGTTCGACCAGGAGGTCAAGGACAAGAAGTCGGTGGAAGGCGCGCTCACCGTCACCTCCGAGAAGCCGCACACCGGCGCGTGGCGGTGGATCACCGACCGGCAGGTCATCTACCGGCCCGCCAAGTTCTGGTCGGCGCACCAGAAGGTCACGTTCAACGCCGACCTGCAGGGGGTGCGCGCCGCCGCCGACATGTACGGCGTGCGCAACTACGCCACCACCATGAAGATCGGCGCGGCGTGGGTCAGCACGGTCAGCGTGTCGTCGCACACCATGGTGGTGCGCAAGGACGGCAAGGTCGTCAAGCGCATGCCGATCAGCGCCGGCAAGGCCACCACCCGCGAGTACACCACCACCAACGGCATCCACCTGACCATGGAGCGCGGCAACCCGGTCACCATGATCTCCCCCGGGAAGAAGGAAGGCGACCCCGGCTACTACAAGGAGATCGTCAACCACGCGGTGCGGATCTCCAACAGCGGCGAGTACGTCCACAGCGCGCCGTGGTCGGTCGGGTCCCAGGGCCGCGCCAACGTCAGCCACGGCTGCGTCAACGCGCGTCCCGACCAGGCCAAGTGGTACTACGACAACTTCCACCGCGGCGACGTCGTGAAGATCACCGGCACCAACCGCTCGCTGGAGTGGAACAACGGCTGGGGCTTTTGGCAGATGCCGTTCAAGGAGTGGCGCAAGGGCAGCGCGCTGCCGAAGACCGCCAAGAAGAGCACCCCGACGGCCACTCCCTCCGCCGACCCCACCGCCGACCCCACCGGCCAGCCGACCGGCCAGACCAGCCCGACCGGCGAGACCACGGTCACCGGCTGACACCGCGCCGGCCGGCCGGCGCTCTGCCGAGGGGGCCGGTCGCGGGCCGGCGCGGAAACGTCAGAGCAGGGCCATCTGGTGGTCGGCGTCGCGGACCGGGGCCCAGGGGCGGTGGCCGGCGCCGATGCCGTACAGGCGGGCCAGCTCGGCGACACGGGTGGTGACGCGGTCGCGGTAGGCCTGTGCGGCCACCGGGCCCGCGCCGTACAGCTCGGCGTACCGGGGCAGCAGCGCGGGGTGCTCGTCGGCGAGCCAGCGCAGGTACCAGTCGCGTGCGCCGGGGGGCAGTTGCAGCACCATCGGGGTGATGCTCACCGCGCCGGTCTCGGCGACGCGGCGCACCACGGCCCGCAGCTGGTCCTCCGAATCGGTGAGGCACGGCAGGATGGGGGCCATCAGCACCCCGCAGGCGGCGCCGCGGTCGTTCAGCTCGGCGCACAGCTCCAGGCGTTTCTGCGCGCTCGGCGCGCCGGGCTCGACGGCGCGGCGCAGCCGGTCGTCCACGAAGCCGATCGACACCATGACCCGCGCGTCGCAGACCTGCGCGGCCTGCGCGATCAGCTCGGCGTCGCGCAGCACCAGGGTGCTCTTGGTCATGATCTGGAACGGGGTGGCGGTGTCGCGCAGCGCCGCCATGATGCCGGGCATCAGCCGGTAGGTGGCCTCGGCCTGCTGGTAGCAGTCCCCGGTCAGGCCGATGGCGATCGTCCCGCCGCGCCAGGCGGGCTTGCCGAGCTCGGCCCGCAGCCGCCGCGCGGCGTCGGTCTTGACCACGATGGACGTGCCGAAGTCCCGCTCACCGTCCAGCCCGAGGTAGCGGTGGCCGCGCCGGCCCGAGCAGTACAGGCACGCGTGCGCGCAGCCGCGGTAGGGGCTGACGGCCCAGCCGGCGTCCAGCCCTAGCGCCGGGGGGACCTTGTCGATGACGGTGCGGGCCGCCACCTCGTAGAAGGTGGTGGCGCCGCGCTGCCGGCGCACCGCGCGGCGCTCGATCCGCGGGAGTGCCGCGGGAGCGTCCGCGACGAGGGGAAGAGCGTCGAAACGCATGCCCCACAGTGGAACACGTTTTCGATACCCCGCGCAACCCGGACACACCGGCCCCACGATCGCCGGTGCCGTCCCGGTCAGTCCCCCGGCGGCCGGTAGGGGGTGGCCGACACCACCGCCGTCACGGGGATCGGGCCGTAGATGTGGGGGAACCGTTCCGCGGCGCCGGGTGGGGTCTCCAGGATCACCGGGCTGCCGAGCAGGGTCTCCTCGACGGCCAGCACGACCAGGGGTTCGGTGACGCCGCGGTAGTAGCGCGCGGCGACGCCGTGCAGTTGCGTCATGCCGGTGCAGGCGTGGATGTAGCCCTCCTGCTCCAGGGTGCGGCCGAGGGTGGAGACGCGGTACTCCCCGGCGTCATGCGCGGCGTCCCAGTCGGCGGCCAGCGCCAGGTGGAGGATCATCGGTGCGTTCCTTTCAGCACGAGCGGCGCCGTACGTGACGTCACCGGGACACATCGGCGCGGGCCGGCCGGCTCGCGACGCCGGACACGGGTAGGGCTGCCGGCCGGCGTGCGCCGAGCGTCCCGGCCGAGCGGTCCGCGGCGGCCGGCGATGCGGGGGGAGCAGAGCGCCGTGACCGTGGACGGGGCCTCGCAGGTGCCGCCTGACCGGGCCTGCCGGGTGAGGGTCAGTGGGACCCCGCCAGGTTCAGCAGGACGGCGCCGGCGATAATCAGGATGATGCCGCCGACCTTGGCCGGGCTGAGGCCCTCGCCGAGGAACAGCACGCCGATGAGGGCGATCGCGGCGGTGCCGACGCCGGCCCACACGGCGTACGCGACGCCGACCTCCATCTTCAGCCGCAGCACCTGCGCGAGCAGCGCGAACGACGCGATGTACCCGGTCACCACCACCACCGACCAGCCGGTGCGGGAGAACCCGTCGCTGAGCTTCAGCGCGGACGTGGCGAGCACCTCGCACGCGATCGCGGCCGCGAGCAGCACCCACGCCATCGGATTCCCTCCATTCCCCACCGGCCCTGTCCGGCCCGGTGGTACGCCGACCGACTCTAGCCGCCCCCCGCAATCCCTGTCAGACCAGGAGCTTGCGCCGCAGCCGGGACGCGGCGAACGCCAGGCCGGCGGCGGTGAGCACCGCCAGGTACGCGGCGTGGCCGAGCGACCCCCACCCCGGTGTCCCGAGGCACAGGTCGCGCACCAGCCCGACCGCGTGGTACAGCGGCGTCACCTGCACCACCACCTGGATGGCGGCGGGGTAGTCCTGGACGGGGGTGAAGGTGCCGGAGAACAGGAACAGCGCGAACTGGGTGACGTTCATCATGTCGAAGTCGGGCCACCCGCGGATCAGGGTGCTGACCGCCATGCCGGCCGCGCCGAACGCCAGCCCCACCAGCATGGTCGCGGGGAACGCGGCCAGGGCCCACAGCGGCGCCACCAGACCGAAGGCCGTCATCACCACCAGGAACGCCGCGGTGTACACCGAGCCGCGGATCATGGCCCAGCCGAGCTCCCCGAGCGCGATCTCCATCGGCCCCACGGGGGTGGCGAGCACCGCGTCGAACGTCTTCTGGTACTTCATCTTGAAGAAGAAGTTGATCGTCGTCTCGGCCAGCGCGCCGTTCATGGCCGACACCGCGAGCATCGCGGGGGCGACGAACGCGGCGTACGGCAGGGTGCGGCCGTCCACGGAAAGGTCGCCGACCAGCGCGCCGACGCCGACGCCGATGGACAGCAGGTACAGCAGCGGCTCGCAGAACCCCGACAGCAGGACCAGCCAGTACTGCGGTCCCGAGCGCATCACGCCGACGTTGCGGCCGATCACCGCGCCGATCCTGGCGGGGGAGACGCGGACGGCGATCATCGTGGTCATCATGGGTGATCAGTCCTGGAGGCGTCGGCGGAAGGCGCGCAGCGCCAGGAAGGTCCCGGCGGCGGTGACCGCCAGCAGGTAGGCCACGTGGACGGCGACCGGCCAGTGCGGCGCGGCGCCGAGGGTGGCGGCGCGCTGCAGCTCCACCCCGTGCCACAGCGGCGACACGTACGCCACCGGCCGGGCCACGGCGGGCAGCTGCTCGACGGGGAAGAACACGCCGCCGAACAGCATGGCGGGGACGACGCCGAACCGGAACAGCAGCACGAAGTAGCTGTCGTGGGACACGGTGGCGGCGAACGCGGTGGTGGGTGCGGCGGCGGCCAGCCCCACCAGGCCGCACACCAGCGGTGTGAGAAGGGCCCACGGGGAGCGCAGCGCGCCGAACGCCGCGGTGACGGCGCACACGATCAGCACCGACGACACCACGCGCAGCAGCACGAACAGAAGGCCGCCGGCGACGATGTCGGCGACCCGCACCGGGGTGGCGCGCATGGCGTGATAGGCGCGGACCCATTTGAAGTCGCCGAACACCGGCCAGGTGGTCTCGCCGACGGCCACCTGGAACGCGGTGGAGGCCAGCACCCCCGGCACGATCCACGCCAGGTAGTCGACCCCCTGGACCTGGCCGATGTAGCCGCCGACACCGAGGCCGAACCCTGCCACGATCATCAGCGGCATCAGGAACGACGACGCCGCCGAGGCCCGCCACAGCCTGCGGTGCAGCACCAGGTGCCGTTCCAGCACCGCCACACTGGACCGCCGGCTGATGCCGCGCTCACCGGGCTCGCCGGCCATCGGCGCGTCCCCGCCGTTCCCGGCCGTCGCGCCGGCCGCCGTGGTGGCCATCAGTCGACCAGGGTGCGGCCGGTGATGTGCAGGAACACGTCCTCCAGGGTGGAGCGGCGCACAAGCACGCTGGTGGGGGACAGGCCGCGGCGGTGCACCTCGGCGACGGCGGCGTCGCCGTCGGCGGCGTACACCAGCACCCGGTCGGGCAGCGGGTCGACGCGTTCCCCGGCGCCGGTCAGCTTGCCGGCGACGTCGGCGGGCCGCTGGTCGCCGAACCGCAGCTCCACCACCTCAGGGGTGGAGTAGGTCTCGATGAGCGCGCGGGGGGACCCCTCGGCGACGATGCGGCCGCCGTCCATGACGACCAGCCGGTCGCACAGCTGCTCGGCCTCGTCCATGTAGTGCGTGGTGAGCACCAAGGTGGTGCCGCGGCGTTTCAGCTGGAACAGCCGCTCCCACAGCAGGTGCCGCGCCTGGGGGTCCAGCCCGGTGGTGGGCTCGTCCAGCAGCACCAGGCCGGGGTCGTTGATCAGTGCGCGCGCGATGGTGAGCCGGCGTTTCATGCCGCCCGACAACGGCTCCACGGTGCTGCCGGCCCGGTCGGCGAGCCGGACGAACTCCAGCATCTGGTCGGCCCTGCGCCGCGCCTCGGCCCTGCCGATGCCGAAGTACCGCGCGTAGGTGGTGAGGTTCTCCCGGACGTTCAGGTCGGGGTCGAGGTTGTCGGTCTGCGGGCACACCCCGAGCCTGGCCCGGATGCGGGGCCCGTCGGCGGCCGGGTCCATGCCGAGGATCCGCAGCTCACCTGCGGTGGGCAGCGACACGCACCCGATCATGCGCATCGTGGAGGACTTCCCCGCGCCGTTGGGCCCGAGGAACCCGAACGCCTCCCCCGGCGCGACGTCCAGGTCGATGCCGTCCACCGCGGTGAACGCGCCGAACCGTTTGACCAGCCCCCGGGCATGGATGAGCGATCCCGCCGTCATGGGCCCGACCCTAGCGCCGCGCACCGGCAGTCCCGCAACGGGTTTTCCCCCGGCGCCACCGGCGGGGGACCACCGGCGGGACGAAGGTCCCTGGGACAACCCTCCCGATGGGGGAACGCTGGTCCCCATGACCGATCTCGCGTCCGTCGACGCCTTGTGGCGAGCCGCCAACTACCTGTCCGTGGGCCAGATCTACCTGCTGGACAACCCGCTGCTGCGTGAGCCGCTGCGGCCCGAGCACGTCAAACCGCGGCTGCTCGGCCACTGGGGGACCAGCCCGGGGCTGAACTTCTGCCTGGCGCACCTGGACCGGGTCATCCGCGAACGCGACCAGGACATGATCTACATCATGGGCCCGGGACACGGCGGCCCGGCCGCGGTGGCCAACGCCTGGCTGGAGGGCACCTACTCGGAGGTCTACCCGTACGTGTCGCAGGACGAGGAGGGCATGCGGCGGCTGTTCCGCCAGTTCTCCTTCCCCGGCGGCATCCCGAGCCATGTGGCGCCGGAGACCCCCGGCTCCATCCACGAGGGCGGCGAGCTCGGGTACTCGCTGTCGCACGCCTACGGTGCCGCGTTCGACAACCCCGATCTGGTGGTGGCGTGCGTGGTGGGTGACGGGGAGGCCGAGACCGGGCCGCTGGCCACCGGCTGGCACTCCAACAAGTTCGTCGACCCCACCCGGGACGGCGTGGTGCTGCCGATCCTCCACCTGAACGGCTACAAGATCGCGGGCCCGACGGTGCTGGCCCGCATCCCCGAACGCGACCTGCTGCGCCTGCTGGAGGGCTACGGCCACCGTCCCCACGTGGTGGCCGGCGACGACCCCGCCGAGATGCACCAGGCGATGGCCGCCACCCTGGACACCGTGTTCGACCAGATCGCCGCGATCAAGGCCGGGGCCCGCGACCCCTGGCCCATGATCGTGCTGCGCAGCCCCAAGGGCTGGACCGGGCCCCGCGAGGTGGACGGCCTGCCGGTGGAGGGCACCTGGCGGTCCCACCAGGTCCCCCTGGCGCGGGTGCGCGACGACCCCGCGCACCTGGAGCAGCTGGAACAGTGGATGCGGTCCTACCGCCCCGGCGAGCTGTTCGACGCCACCGGCGCCCCCGTCCCGCAGGTGCGGGCCGCCGCCCCGGCCGGGCAGAGGAGGATGAGCGCCAACCCGCACGCCAACGGCGGGGAACTGCTGCGGCCCCTCACCCTGCCCGACTTCACCTCCTACGCCGCCGACGTCAAGGCCCCCGCGGCCGCCACCACCGAGCCGACCCGGTCCCTCGGCCGTTTCCTGCGCGACGTCATCACCGCCAACCCCGATACGTTCCGCCTGATGGGCCCGGACGAGACCGACTCCAACCGCCTGTCGGCGGTGTTCGAGACCACCTCCCGCGTGTGGGCCGCCGCGATCGAGCCCACCGACACCGGCCTGGCCCCCCACGGCCGGGTGATGGAGATCCTCAGCGAGCACACCTGCCAGGGCTGGCTGGAGGGCTACCTGCTGACCGGCCGCCACGGGCTGCTCAACTCCTACGAGGCGTTCATCCACATCGTGGACTCGATGTTCAACCAGCACGCCAAGTGGCTGGAGACCACCCGCAAGATCCCCTGGCGCCGGCCGGTGGCCTCCCTGAACTACCTGCTCAGCTCGCACGTGTGGCGCCAGGACCACAACGGCTTCACCCACCAGGACCCCGGGTTCCTCGACGTGGTGGTCAACAAGAAGTCCACCGTGGTGCGGGTGTACCTGCCGCCGGACACCAACACGCTGCTGTCGGTGGCCGACCACTGCCTGCGCTCGCGGGACTACGTCAACGTCGTGGTGGCCGGCAAGCAGCCGGTGCTGGACCTGATGACCATGGACGAGGCGATCGTGCACTGCACCCGGGGGCTCGGCATCCTGCCGTGGGCCTCCACCGACGAGGGCGCCGAGCCCGACGTGGTGCTGGCCTGCGCCGGGGACGTCCCCACCCTGGAGACCCTGGCCGCGGCCGACCTGCTGCGCCGCCACATCCCGGACCTGAAGGTCCGCGTGGTCAACGTGGTGGACCTGATGCGCCTGCAGCCGGCCGCCGAGCACCCCCACGGGCTGACCGACGAGGCCTACGACGCGCTGTTCACCACCGGCAAGCCGTGCGTCTTCAACTTCCACGGATACCCGTGGCTGATCCACCGCCTCACCTACCGCCGCGCCGGCCACGGCAACCTGCACGTGCGCGGCTACATCGAGGAGGGCACCACCACCACGCCGTTCGACATGTGCATGCTGAACAACATCGACCGTTTCCACCTGGTGATGGACGTCATCGACCGGGTCCCCGGGCTCGGCGAACGGTACGGCCACCTGCGCCAGCAGATGCAGGACGACCGGCTGCGCGCACGCGCCTACACCCGTGAGCACGGCGAGGACCCGCCGCAGATCCGTGACTGGACCTGGCCGCACCAGCCCCCGGTGTGACCGCTAGGTGACCATCCCGCCGGCGTCCCGGCGGGGCAGGCGTGCCAGCAGGCTGGCCAGGTCGTCGGCGTGGTCCTCCTCGTCGGCCAGCAGTTCCTCGAACACCCGCCGGGTGGTGGGGTCGCCGTCGCCGAGCCACTGCGCGATCTCGGTGTAGGAGGCGATGGCGACGCGTTCGGCGACCAGGTCCTCCCGGATCATGTCGATCAGGTCGGGGCTGTCGTCGTACTGGGTGTGGGACCGCGTGCTGAGCCGCGCGGGGTCGAAGTCGGGCTGCCCCCCGAGCTGGGTGATGCGGCCGGCCAGCATGTCGGCGTGCCGCTGCTCGTCGGCGGCGTGCTCCAGGAACTCGGCGGCGACCGGCTCGGCGTGGATGCCGGTGGCGGTGTAGTAGTGGCGTTTGTACCGCAGCACGCAGACGATCTCGGTGGCCAGGGCCTCGTTGCACACCTGGATGACGCGGGGCAGGTCGGCGCCGTAGGCCTCGGTGACCGGGCCCTTGTCGATCTCGGCCCTGGCCCGCTCGCGCAGCGTCTGGATGTCGGTGAGAAACTCCGCCATGAGGTGCCTGTACCCCGGCCCGGCCCACCGGACGCACGATTTATCCCTTTTGTCGGTTTTCCCGTCCGGTCGCCGCCAGGAAGTCCTCCACCAGCCGGCCGGCCTCCCGGGAGAAGTCCAGCACCACCCCGTTCTCGTCGGGACCGAGCGGCTCCAGCGCCGCGTACTGCGAGTCCACCAGCGTCACCGGCATGAAGTGACCCCGCCGCCGCGCCACCCGCCGCCGCACCACCTCCCGGTCACCGTCCAGATGCACGAACAACGCATCCGGCACCTGCTCGCGCAGCACGTCGCGGTACCGCCGCCGCAACGCCGAGCACGTCACCACCCCGCCACCGGCCTGCCCCGCCAGCCACGCCCCCACCCGCCGCAGCCACGGCAACCGGTCGGCGTCCTGCAGCGCGACCCCCGCCGTCATCTTGGCGATGTTGGCCTCCCCGTGGAAATCGTCCGCGTCCGCGAACGGCACCCCCAGCCGCTCCGCCAGGGCCCGCCCCACCGTCGTCTTCCCCGACCCCGACACCCCCATGACCACGAGCAACGGCACCGGCGAGGTTTGCCCGCCGGGGCGGGGGGCAGCGAGCGGAGGGTCGGCGGTGGTCATCGGCGGACCTCACGATCGGGGACGGGTGGCACAGCTGGACACTCCGTGACAGAGTGGCAGAAAAGGTAAGTCATAATCAAGGTAAGAACTCAAAACATCATATGTAAAGGGTGGTTGGCTGGCCTTGCGTCCATATCGTGAGAGGATCGGCGACCGTGGAGGGCAATGACCAGACCAATCCGGCACCCCCGGCCCCACCCCCCGGCACGGTTCCGGCCCCGGCGCACCACTCTGTGACACGACCCCCCAAGGCCGCCCCGCTCACCGCGACCGGGACCGATCCCCAGCCGCCGTCCGGCCGCACAACCACCACAGCCTCCCTCACGGCGTCCACACCAGCCCCGGCGACCGGTCCCGCCGCCATGCCGGCCCCGGCCCACCGCGCGGCGACCGGGCCCGCTCCGCAACCGTCAGGCCGGCCCGCGACCGCGTTCACAGCGTCCGGGGCGACCTCGGCCGATGGTCCCGCCGCCTCGGCGTCCGGTTCGGGCCTGCACGGCGACGTGCTCGACGCTCTCGGCGCGCTGATCACCTCTGGGGACCTGGCCGCCGGCGCCGTGCTGCGTGGCGAGCAGCTGGAACGCCGCTTCGGGGTGTCGCGATCGGTGGTGCGCGAGGCCATCCGTGTCCTTGAGTCGATGGGCCTGGTGACCAGCCGCCGCCGTGTCGGGGTGACCGTCGCACCCCGTGCCGCCTGGAACCTGCTCGACCCGCACGTCATCCGCTGGCGCCTGTCCGGCGGCGACCGCGACTCGTTGCTGCGTTCCCTGACCGACCTGCGCCGCGGCGTGGAACCGGTGGCCGCGGCCCTCGCCGCGGGCAACGCCACCCCGGCCCAGTGCGGCGTGCTGACCGGCGCCGTGATGCGCATGGCCGTCCACGGCCGCGCCGGCGACATCGACGACTACCTGCAGGCCGACATCCTGTTCCACCGCACTCTGCTGGAGGCCTCCGGCAACGAGATGCTGAGCGCACTCACCGGCGTCATCACCGAGGTCCTGCGCGGCCGCTCCCCGCACACCCCGCTCTCCCGCACCGGCGAAGGCGCCGCCATCCGCCGCCACGCCGACGTCGCCGAAGCCATCCAGTCCGGCGACGCCAAAGCCGCCGAACACGCCATGCGCGCCATCGTCGACCACCCTGCCGACCCCCAAGGAAACCACGGACCGGCACCACATCGATGAGGCCGGCCCGGCGTACACACCGGCTTTCCCGTGGCCGCTCTACCCCCGGCCACGACCGGCCTCCCTCGCGGTTGCGGCCATCCCGTGTCCGACCAGGTTTCCCTGCCGGTTGTCCGGTGGCCGTGGTCTCCCGGTCGATCAGCGGCCTTCCCGTGGCCGCTGTGTCCCCGGCTACGACCGGCTTCCTGCGGCTCTCCCCTCCCCGACCGGCTTCCCCCTGGCCGCCGCCCTCCGTCGGCGTCCTGCGGCTCTCCCGTCTCCGACCGGCTTCCCCCTGGCCGCCACCCCTCCGTCCACGTCGGGCTTTCCCCTCGGCGCCGACGCGGTGGGACGCGGTGTGGCGAATCCGGCGCCGTCGTGCGGCGGGTCACCGGCAGGCGGGCCGATGACGTCGAGGTCATCGTCGCGCGGCCGGGTCGCCGGGGCCGTCGCCGGTTCTCAGTCGTGTCCGGCGGGGAGCCACAGGACGCGGTCGGCGGGTGGCGGCAGGAACGGCAGGGTGATCACGGCTTCGGGGGACGCGGCGGGGTTCATGGCGTCCAGGATCAGCAGTTCGGCGCGGCGGCGCGTGTGGTCGTGCACCGGGACGAGCAGTCGGCCGTCGCCCTCGGCGCGGCCGCGTGGCACGAACACCGGCGTCTCGGCGCACAGGCCGGACCGTAAACGCCGCACCCTGCGGGTGCCGGCGGCCAGGTCACAGGTGACCACCGCCTGCCCGCCGGCGTCCAGGCCGAAAAGAACCTGGTGCGGCCGTCCGGCCGTCCGCGGGTCCGCCACCGCGACCCGCGGCGCGTCCCGCAGGGTGCGGCCACCGGCCCCGCCGCGCGGGTCCAGCGTCCAGCGGCGCGTCCCGGCGACGCTGACGACGTCGGCCACGACCCGGCCGTCGCCGTCCTCGAAGGCGTTCACCACCCGCTCCCACGGCTCCACGGTGAACCATTGCGGCACACCGCCACGGGCCCGCAACCCGGCCCGCGCGGGCCGGCCGTGCGGCCGGTAGGGGACCGGGTCGCCCATCAGCTCGGCGGCCCGGCTGTAGGCGACCGGCGGGTCGTACAGCACCGTGAACCGCGCCGTACGCGCCACCACCCTGACCCCGGCCGCGGGATCGGCCGCCGGCATCTCCCCGGGAAGGTCGCCGAGGGTGAGCCGCCGCGCGGCCCCGCCGTCGATCCGGATGCCGCACACCAGCGGCCGCCCGGGACGCCTCGCCGGCCCGATCCGCACCAGGGCCCCGTCCAGTTCCGCGGGGATCACCCCCTGGACGTCGAACGTCCCGGTTCCCGCGGCCGGCCCGGCCACCTGGACAGGAGGCCGGGCCGTACCGGAGGTGTCCACCGGCAGGTCCTGTCGGTCTGTTCCCTCCCCGGCACCGACGGCCGGGCCGCCGGGGTGCGCGGCGGCGGGGCGGGGTCGTGCGGGGGCCCAGGACTGGGCGTGCTCGGTGACGGCCATCGGGGACCTCCGGATACTGGTTTGCATAACGGCGTTATGCCAAAAATAACGGTGTTATGCCATACTCGTCAAGTGAGCCCACGACGATCCGATCCGCGTACCGGCCCCGCGCTGGTGGACATCGCCGCCCGCCTCCTCGCCGACGAGGGCCCCCAGGCCCTGTCGGCACGCCGCCTGGCCACCGAGGCCGGCAGCTCCACCATGGCCGTGTACACCAACTTCGGCGGCATGAGCGGCCTGGTACGCGAAATGGTCTACGAGGGTTTCGCGCGCCTGCAGGACCACTTCCTGCGGGTCGCCGAGACCGCCGACCCGGTGTGCGACATGGTGCTCCTCGGCCGCGCCTACCGGCACAACGCGCTCACCAACCCCCACCTGTACGCGGTCATGTTCGGCGGCGCGTCCCTCGGCGGGTTCTCCCTCGGCGCCGAGGACCGCCAGTACGGCCGCTACACCCTCGGCACCGTCGTCGGCTGCGCCACCCGCTGCCTGACCGCCGGCCGGTTCGCCGTCGGCGACGCCGAGCTGATCGCCCATCAGCTGTGGACGGCCGTGCACGGCCTGGTCACCCTGGAACTGGGGGAGTACCTCATCGAGCCCTGCGACGCCGACCGGGTGTTCGAAGCCCAGCTGGTGGCCCTCATGGTCGGCGCCGGCGACACCCTGACGGCCGCCACCCGCTCGGTCGCCGCCTCCCGCCCCCGCCTGGACACCGAGATCCGTGCCTGACCGCCGTGCCTGACCGCCGTGCGCGTCCCGTCCGGCCGGCGCACCCGCGCCGCGTCCCGGCCGCCGCGGACGTGCCGGTGACGTGAACATCACCGGCGCCGTGGCCGGCGGACGCGCGAGCACGTCGCGAACATCCCCCTATTCTGGAGCGCGTGGCGAATCGAGGGCATCCGGCATCGCGGGACGTGCGCGTCACGCGTGCGAACGCGCGGTTCCAGCAGTGGCAGGCGCTGCTGGGCAACCGGGCCAAGCGGCAGCGGGCCGGGGAGTTCCTGATCCAGGGGGTGCGGCCGATCAGCCTGGTGGTCGAGTCCGGCTGGCCGGTGCGCGCGCTCATCTACGACGCCGAGCGGACGCTGTCGAGGTGGGCCGAGCAGATGCTGGAGACGGCCGGCGGCGAGCGGGTCGCCATGGCCCCCGGCCTGCTGCGGGAGCTCGGCGGCAAGGACGAGGAGACCCCTGAACTGGTCGCGGTGGCCGAGCTGCCGGACGACGAGCTGTCCCGCATCCAGGTGGGACCGTGCTTCCTCGGCGCGGTGTTCGACCGGCCGAACAACCCCGGCAACATCGGCACCATGGCGCGCTCGCTGGACGCGTTCGGCGGCACGGGCCTGATCGTCACCGGGCACGCCGCCGACCCCTATGACCCCCGGTCGGTGCGGGCCTCCACCGGGTCGTTGCTGGCGTTGCCGGTGGTGCGGTCCCCCTCCCACCAGGAGGTGCTGGCGTGGGTGCGGCGACTGCGTGACCAGGGGCGGCCGCTGACGGTGGTGGGGACCGACGAGAGCGGCGCCTTCGACGTCGCCGACCTGGACCTGACCGGCCCCACCCTGCTGGTCATCGGCAACGAGACCACCGGGCTGAGCGCGGGATGGCGGCAGGCGTGCGACACGATGGCGCGCATCCCGATGACCGGCTCCGCCAGTTCCCTGAACGCCGCCGGCGCGGCGACCGTGGTGCTGTACGAGGCCGCCCGCCAGCGCCGCCGGCGCGGCGCGTGACGCCGCGCCGCGCGCCGGTCCGGCGGCGTCCGGCGCGGCGTCCCCCGGCACCGGGGGCCGCGGCCGTCCCGTGACCGGGGGAGCGGGGACGGGAACGGCCGGTGTGGCGGGGATGATCCGGGAGGCCACTGGTGTTCGCCCTGATTCGAAGGGCCGGATCAGCCCCGGCCGTCGGCAGGAACAGGAAGAGGACGAGATGAGCGAGCGCGCGGACCGCACGATCACGGCGCTGCGGTCGGGACTGGACGACCTGGCCGCGCTGGTGCGCGGCCTCACCGAGCAGGACCTGGCGCTGCCTTCCGGAGCCGAGCTGTGGGACGTGTCCCAGGTGCTCAGCCACCTCGGCTCCGGCGCGCAGATCAGCCTCGCCGCGGTGGACGGCGCACTGGAGGGCACCGGCGCGCCGCAGCGCGACGTCATCGAAGGCATATGGGCCCGCTGGGACGCCATGTCCCGCGCCGACCGCGCCGCGGAGTTCCTCACCGCCAACGAGGCCCTGGTGCGCCGCCTGGAGGACCTCACCCCCCACCAGCGCGACACGTTGCGCGTACCGCTGTGGTGGCCGGCGCCGCCGCTGGACGTCGCGGGGTTCACGGCCCTGCGGCTCAGCGAGTTCACCCACCACACCTGGGACGTCCGGGCCGCCGCCGGACCCGCCCCCACCCTGGCCCCCGAAGCGGTGGACCTCCTGCTGGACACCGTCGCCATGCTGGCCGGGTTCGCCGCCAAACCGGGCCGTCTCGGCAGGGCCGCCGAGGTGACCGTCCACACCACCGCCCCGGACCGTACCTTCGGCCTGCTGATCGGCGACACCGTCACCCTCGGCCCCGCCCCCCAGACCCCCGACGCGGTCCTGCACGCACCCGCCGAATGGTGGCTGCGCCTGGTCGCCGGCCGCCACGCCCCTCGCCACACCCCACCCGAGGTGCGCGTCACCGGCACCCTCACCCTGGACGACCTGCGCAAGATCTTCCCCGGCTTCTGACCCGCGCCGCCATCGGGCCGGCGCGTGGTCGTACGGCGCCGGCCCCGCTGGTCCGGCCCCGGCGGCGACGGCGGGCCGGCATGGCGGCGGCGTTCCAACCTGGAGCCCTCCGCCGGAGTTGTTTCGATACATGGACCGTTACGAGGGGTTCCACGAGTTCGTGCGCGCACGTCAGCAGTCGCTGATGCGGACGGCCTACCTGCTCACCGGGAACCCCCACCTCGCCGAGGACCTGCTGCAGACGGTTCTCACCCGTGTCGCCTCGCACTGGCCGAAACTCGCCAAGGACGGCAACCCCGAGGCCTACACCCGTAAAGCCCTGGTGAACCAGACCATCTCCTGGCGCAGGCGCAAACGGGTCGAACTACCGGAGGCCGAGCTGCCGGACACGGCCGAACCGGGCCAGCCGCATGACGAGGCGACCGCGCGCCGTCTCGCGCTGCGTCACGCGCTGGCGACGCTCACGCCGAAGCAGCGGGCCGTGATCGTGCTGCGCTTCTACGAGGACCGCTCCGAGCACGAGACCGCGCGGCTCATGGGGGTCTCGATCGGCACCGTCAAGAGCCAGACCAGCTACGCGCTGTCCAAGCTGCGCGCGCTCGCCCCGCAGGAGGTGTACCGATGAACGACACGTTGCGCGAGGACCTGCGCGCGCTCGCCGAGCAGGCCCCCATCGTCGACCTGGCGGCACAGGCGGTGCGCGGCGCACGCGGAAGACGCGCCGGCCGGCTGGTCGCGGCCGCCGTGACCTGCCTGCTCGCGCTCGGCGGCGCGGCCCTGCTCCTCCCGGTACGTCCCACGCCTGCCACGGTCCTCGCACGGCCGCAGGCCTTGGCCGTGCCGTTGCCGGCGAAGGGGGTCGGGCCGGTGGAGCAGGCCTTCCGGCCGTCCTGCCCCACACGGCCGTGCACCGACGACCGGTGGCGGATCGTGACGCGCCGCGGCGACACCTACCACCTGGGCAAGGAGGCGGCCGGGCCGCTGGAGGTCACGGCGGACGGCCGCAGGATCGCCTACTACGACGCCAGGCGGCGCCGCATCGTCGTACGCGACCTGGCGAGCGGCACGACGTGGCAGGCGCCGCTGAAGCAGCCCGCGGAGGACTTCACGGCCGAGTACGCGCTGCGGCTGTCGCCTGACGGGCTGCGTTTCGTCGTGTCGGGGTGGGGCGGCCGGCGGGAGCCGCACACGCTGGTGGACGTGGAGCGCGGAACGGTGACCGACCTCGAACGGGGATGGTGGCCGGTGAGCGTGTCGGACGGCTCGGGACCGGTCGTGCTGGCCAAGCCGCACGACACGACCAGCCAGGTGTGGGTGCTCGGCCATGACCCGGTCACCATCGGGGACTTCACCTACTCCTACAGTGGTCTGGCACCGGACGGCCGGACGCTCGCGCGGCTCGGGCAGACCACCGGCCGGAACCGGCAGCCGACGGTGCGGCAGGACGGGTCCCTCGTCACCTTCGACGCGACACGGGCCGGCCGCGACAACCGCACCATGATCTCCGGGCTGCCGCGAGGGCTCCACCCGTCGCGGCTCGGGAGCTGGCTGAACGCCACGGAGGTGACTCTGCTGGCCGTCCCCGAGTCTCCCCGCGGGGCCACGCCTGCGGTCTACGCGGTGGACGTGCGCACGGGCACAAGCAGGAAACTGTTCACCGTGCGTGAGGACGGCCGGGCCGTGGTGCCGGGGCTGGTGCGCTGAGCACGCCGTTCGGACCGGCGGTGAGAAGACCGCCGCGCTGTGGTGTCTCCGCCTCTGCGCCGGCCCCGTTTCCCCCTGGACACCGCCGCTCCGCGCGGCACTGCCGGCCGTCCCCTCACCGGTGTGACGTGTGATTCGCTTCCTCGTCGGCCCCCGCGGCCGATGTGGCGGCGGGGACGATGATCCGCCACGCGGCGGGGGTGATCGTCCAGGTCCTGCGGGTCACCGGTCCGGTGAGCTCGCCGTCGGCGTTCACCCGCATCGGCGGGCCCTGGACGGCGACCGCCGCGCCGCGCAGCGTCACCACCGTGTCCTGCCGGCCGTGCCGGCCGAGGCGCAGCAGCACCCCGTACGCCAGGCGCCGCAGCGGGCCGGTGGAGAACGACACCACCACGTCGGCCAGGCCGTCGTCGGGGGTGGCCCGCGGCGCCAGGGGGGTGCCGCCGCCGATGGTGGCGCCGTTGCCGACGCCGACCATCAGCACCCGGCGCCGCCCGTCGGCGACCACCGTGCCGTCGACCTCGACCCGCAACGGCCAGCCCCGCACCCCGATCCCCGCGGCCAGCGCGCCGACCGGGTAGGCCAGCCGCCGCAGCACCGGTTTGAGCGCCGAGGCCGCACGGCTCGCCGTCACCCCCACCCCGAGGTGCACGGCGTTCACCACGACGCCGCCCTGGTCGTCGCGCAGCAGGTCCATGGGCCGTTCCACCCCGCCGGCCACCACCCGCGCCGCCTGTTCGGGGTCCAGCGGGATGCCGAGCGACCGCGCCATGTCGTTGCCTGTGCCGAGCGGGACCAGCCCCACCGTACGGGTCCCCAGTTCCCCCCGCTCGGCCAGCGCCGCGACCACCGCGTGCAGCGTGCCGTCGCCGCCGACCGCCACCGGATCCCGCTCCGGCTCGCGCGCCAGCGCGCGCGCCAGCCCTTCGGGCCCGCCGGTCTCGGCCTCCACCGCGTCGGCGCCGTCCCGCAGCACCTCCATGACGCGCCGGTGCGCCTCGTCGCCGGCCCCGCCCGCCGAGGGGTTCTTCAGCACCAGCACCCGCCGCATCCCCGCACCGCCCTCCGCCGTCCCGGCGCGCCGCCGCACCGGCCCACCCCTGCTCTCCCCGGCACGACCTACCCGGCACCATCCGCCGAAACCACTCGCCGGAACCACCCGCCGCGACGCCACCCCCGCCCCGGTCCCGGCCCCGGCACACCGCGTGCCGGCGGGCCCGGCAACCTCCGGCACAACAACCCCCCAACAGTCCATATAACCGCTGTTCAGCGGAAATTCTGGGGCATAACCGGCATGTAGCTTGTTCGTCGCACCACCCGGGGGCACCGATGACCACACACGAAACCGGCAAGACAGCCAAAGACGTCATGCACCAAGGCGCGCAGTGCATCGGTGAGCACGACAGCCTGCGCACCGCCGCGCAGATGATGCGCGACCTCGGCGTCGGCGCACTGCCGATCTGCGGCGAGGACGACCGCCTCAAAGGGATCATCACCGACCGTGACATCGTCGTCAAATGCTGCGCCGAGGACGGCGACCTGGACCGCACCACCGCCGGTCAGCTCGCCGAAGGCGGACTGGTCTGGGTGGAGGCCGGCACCCGCGTCGAGGAGGCCCTGGACGTGATGGCACGCCACCAGATCAAGCGCATCCCCGTCATCGACCACCACCGCCTCGTCGGCATGATCAGCGAAGCCGACCTGGCCAGGGAACTCCCCGACGAGGAACTCGCCGAGTTCGTCCACCGCGTCTACGCCGGCACCTGACCGCACCCGGGCCGGCCACAGGTCGACACCGGCACCGGGCACCCGCGTCACGGCCTGGCCGGCGGCGCTCACCCGCCACCGGCCAGGCCCCGGCCCGCACCCTCGCGGCGCGCCGCGCAGGCGCGCGCCGCTCATGTCGCGGCCCGGCCGTCCCGCACCACCGGCACAACGGGGGGAGCGGGGGAACGGGGGAGCGGCAGGGCCGCGTCACGCGGTGGCCGCCACCGGGTCCGCGGTGACCGGGTCCGCCGGCGGGACGGTGAGCCCGCCACCGAACACCCCACCGGGGTCCCAGGCGCGTCTCACCTCACGCAGCGCACGCCAGTCCGCCGCCGTGTACGCCGACTCCACCCGCGACGGGTCGTCCAGGAAGTTCAGGAACGACCCACCCGTCACATACGGAGCCACCCCCTCCACCAGGTGCGGGACACGCTCGTCCAGCGTCACCGACAACGGCACCCCGCGGTGCCCCACCGGGCCCGCGTCCGCGGCCGGACGCGCCATCGCGCCACCCCAGTGCCGCACCTCGACCGCCGACACCGGCGACCCCGCACCCTCCACGGCGCCGGCCAGCACCCCGATCAGCCCGTCAGGCAGGTCACCGGCCAGTTCCACCTGCGCCGGCCGCACACCCCCCATCGCGGCGTCCCCGAACGGCACCGGCGCCACATCGTCGTACAGCACCGGGCCACCCACCGCGCGCAACGGCCGCAGCACCCGCTCGGCCCGCTCCGCGCCACCGCACGACAGCGCCTTCAGCACTACCGCACCCCGGCCCCGCACCGCCGCCGGGACCTCCGCCGAATCCGGCATCCGCCGCAGCAGCACCGCCGTGCTCAGCCAGTCCGGCGCCGACCGCGTCCACTCCCGGTAACACCCCAGCACCTCCGCCGCACGTTCCGCCGCGAAATACACCGCCCCCGCGTACACCTCCCGCACCGGATACAACCGGAACGTCAACGACGTCACCACCCCGAAACTCCCCCCACCTCCGCGCAAGGCCCAGAACAGATCCGCGTGCCGCGCCGCGTCCACCGCGACCTCCCGGCCGTCCGCCGTCACCACCCGCGCACCCGTCACACTGTCGGCCGCGAACCCGTACCGCCGGGCCAGCCACCCCACCCCGCCACCGAGGGTGAACCCCGTCACCCCCACATCGGGGGACGACCCGCAGAGCGGCGCCAGGCCGTGCGCCGCCGCGGCCGCGACCACCTGCCCCCACCGCGCACCCGGCCCGACCCGCGCCACCCGCGCCGCCGCGTCCACCACCACCTCGTCCAGCCTCCCGGTCCGCACCAGCACCGCGCCGTCACACGGCACATGCGTCCCATGCCCGGTCGCCTGCACCACCACCGGCACCCCGCACCCCGCCGCCACCTCCACAGCGGCCCGCACATCACCGGCCGCACCGGCCTCCACCACCGCCACCGGCCACGGGTCCACCGAGTCGTACAACGCACGCCGCGCCTGGTCGTACCCCCCGTCCCCGGGCAGATGCACCACCCCCGCCACCCCGGCCCGCAACCGCCGCCACACCCCACCACCGGCCACCGACATCACCGCACCCCCATCCTCTCGCCATCGCGCCGAAACCACCCCCCGTGACACCCACGCGAGGCGGAACGGGCCACGAACCGGCCCGCACCCCCCACCCTGCCCCACCCCCTTTACCGCCCCCTGACCACCGCCTTACGGCCCCCACCCCTTCACCCCGCAAAACCACCCACCCCACCCCGCACCACCCCGCGTGACACCGTGAAACCCCACCCCCACCGGCGTTATCGTGACATCCATGCGTTTTGGCGTGCTGGGGCCCTTGACAGCCTGGACGGCCGGCGACCACCCCGTCACCATCCCCGGCCGCAAAGTCCGCGCGCTCCTGGCCGACCTGCTCGCCCACGACGGCCGCCCCGTCCCCGCCGACCGCCTCATCGACGACCTGTGGGCCGGCCGGCCCCCCGCCAACGCCACCGGCGCACTGTCGGCGAAAATCTCCCAGCTGCGCCGCGCACTCGACGACGCCCACCCCGGAGCCCGCACCCTGCTCGCCGCGCACCCCGCCGGCTACCGCCTCCACATCGACCCCACCACCGCCGACCACCTGCGCTTCACCGACCTGCTCACCAAAGCCCGCACCACCACCGACCCCCACACCAAAGCCACCCGCCTCACCGACGCACTCGCCCTGTGGCGCGGCCCCGCCTTCGCCGACTTCCACGACGAACCATTCCTGCGGCCCACCATCACCCGCCTGGAAGAACAACACCTCACCGCCCGCGAAGAACACGCCGAAACCCGCCTGCACCTCGGCGAACACACCCAACTCGCCGACGAACTCACCGAACTGCTCCGCCACCACCCCCTGCGGGAACGCCTGCGCGCCACCCACATGCGCGCCCTGTACCGCTCCGGCCGCCAGAGCGAAGCCCTCGACAGCTACCACCACCTGCGCGACCACCTCGCCGACGAACTCGGCCTCGACCCCTCCGCGCACCTCACCCGCCTCCACCACGCCATCCTCACCCACGACCCCACCCTCGACACCCCCGCCCCACCTCCGGCCCCCCGGCCTCCCACCGCGCCACCACCCCCCGCGCTGCCCCTGCCCCTCACCCCCCTCATCGGCCGCGACGACGCCCTCACCGCCATCACCACCCAGCTCACCACCAGCCGCCTGGTCACCCTCACCGGACCCGGGGGAGTAGGCAAGACCCGCCTCGCCCTGGAAACCGCCACCCGCCTCGCCCCCACCTACCCCGACGGCGTCCACCTCGTCGAACTCGCCGCCCTCGACCACACCGGCACCACCGGAACCCTCACCGCCGTCGCCAACCACCTCACCACCACCCTCGGCATCCGCGACACCACCGGCACCCCCACCACCCCCCTCGACCGCCTCACCACCACCCTGCGCGACCGCACCATGCTCCTCATCCTCGACAACTGCGAACACCTCATCGACCACGCCGCCCACCTCACCACCCACCTCCTGCGCACCGCCCCCGGCCTGCGCGTCCTCGCCACCAGCCAAGAACCCCTCGCCATCCCCGGCGAAACCGTCTGGAACGTCCCACCCCTGGACGTCCCCACCCCCGGCCACGACCCCCGCCACGCCGCCGCCGTCCAACTGTTCACCCAGCGCGCCACCGCCGCCACCCGCGACTTCACCCTCGACGACACCACCACCCCCGCCGTCGCCACCCTGTGCCGCCGCCTCGACGGCATCCCCCTGGCCCTCGAACTCGCCGCCACCAAAGTCCCCGCACTCGGCGTCCACGGCCTCGTCGCCCGCCTCGACGACCGATTCCGCCTCCTCGCCACCGGCCACCGCGGCGCACCACCCCGCCAGCAAACCCTCACCGCCATGATCGACTGGAGCTTCGAACTCCTCACCCCCGACGAGCAAACCGTCCTGCGCCGCCTCGCCGTCCACGCCGACGGCTGCACCCTCGACACCGCCGAAGCCACCACCTCCGGCCCCGGACTACCCCCCACCGCCGTCCCCGCCATCCTCACCCGCCTCGTCGACCGCTCCCTGCTCACCGCCACCCACACCCCCGACGGCCCCCGCTACCGCCTGCTGGAATCAGTCGCCCACTACTGCACCGGCCACCTCCACCACACCGGCGAACTCCCCGAACTCCGCACCCGCCACCTCCACCACTACACCACCCTCGCCGAAACCGCCGCCCCCCACCTCCACGGCCCCCGCCAACGCCACTGGCTCCACCACCTCGACACCGAAACCCCCAACCTGCGCCTCGCCCTCGACACCGCACTCACCACCGGCCACCCCACCCACGCACTCCGCCTCACCACCGCACTCACCTGGTACTGGTTCCTCCGCGGCCGCCTCACCGAAGCCCGCACCAGCCTCCACGCCGCACTCACCACCCCAACCACCCACGAAACCACCAGCGACGACCTCACCACCCTGCGCGCACTCGCCACCACCTGGCACACCGGCATCACCCTCATGCACGGCACCCCACCCACCGGCACCCCACCCCCCACCGGCGGCGACCCCACCACCCTCGCCCGCGCACGCTGGTTCCACGCCTACGCCGCCATCGACACCGGCGACCTCACCACCACCACCCACCTCCTCCACCACGCCCACACCGCATTCACCACCACCGGCGACCACTGGGGCAACGCCGCCGTCCACCTCACCCACGCCAAACTCGCCCACCTCCGCGGCGACCTCACCGCCCTCGACCACCACGCACGCCACGCCGCCACCACCTTCCACACCCTCGGCGACACCTGGGGCCACCTCCAAGCCACCGGATGGCTCGGCGCACACGCCGAAATGACCGGCGACCACACCACCGCCAACCGCCTCCACCACGACAGCCTCCACATGGCCCGCCAACTCGACCTATGGCCCGACATCGCCGGCGAACTCGCCTGGCTCGGCTGGATCGCCATGCAACAAGCCGACTACACCACCGCCACCGACCTGTGCCACCAAGCCGCCACCCTCGCCACCAGCCACGGCTACCACCCCCTGCGCATCTTCGCCGAAATGGGCCTCGGCTTCACCGCACGCAAAGCCGGCCACCTCGACACCGCCGAAACCCACCTCCGCACCGTCCTCGACACCACCCCCGGCGACCACACCCCCGCACCCCACCTCCCCATGGTCCACACCGAACTCGGCTACCTCGCCGAACTCCGCGGCGACCCCACCACCGCACGCACCCACCACCTCCACGCACTCACCCTCGCCGAACGCTTCGACGCACCCCGCGAAAAAATCCTCGCCCTCGAAGGACTCGCCGGCGCACTCACCCTCACCGGCCACCACACCCACGCCGCCCACCTCCTCGGCGCCGCACACACCCTCCGCACCACCACCGCACTCCCACCCGCACCCGCCGAACAAACCGACATCAACCGCATCACCACCCGCGCACGCCACGCACTCGGCGACACCCCCTACACCCAAGCCCACCACCACGGCACCACCCTCACCCCCCACCAGACCACCACCCTCGCCACCACCCCACCCACCTGAAACCCCGAAGGGCCGGCCCCCAGGTCTGGCAACCAGGGACCGGCCCCATCATCGGCCCGGCTGCGGTTCGGGCCGAGCTCACAGAAAACCCCCTACCTCACCCCAACGCCCCCACCACCACATCCGACACCACACCCACCGTCGTGAAATCACCCGGCGTGAAACTCACCTTCGTCACCGCCAGCACCGTCCCCGACCCCAGATCCGCATCCGCCGAACTCCCATCCGCACCCGGCCACCCGATCACCGGACCCGGCGGGGGAGAAGCCACCGGCCGCATCAAGCTGTACCCCAGACCGTACTGCGTCGGATACCCGAAGATCTCGTCCACACCCTGCGACGCCACCCCCGACACCTCCTTCAACCGCTCCGGCGAGATCAACCGCACCCCGTCCACCGGCCCCAGCAACGCCGCGTACACCCGCGCCAGCCCACGCGCCGTCACCGTCCCACCCGCCGGGATCTCCGCCGCCAGATAATCCGGCCGGTTGCACAACTCCGCACTCAACTGCACCGCACGCGGAGCGATCTTGAAGAACGTCGGCATCATCGCCTCCAGCTGATCCAGATCAACCGGCGGACCCGACGCCTCCAACCTCGCCACCCGCGAAAGCTCCTCACGCGGCACCGCCAGGAACACCTCGTCCGCCACCCCCAACGGACCCGCCACCCGCTCCGCCAGCACCTGCGAGATCCGCTTCCCCGTCACCCGCCGCACCACCTCACCCACCAGATAACCGAACGTCTGCGGGTGATACCCCACCTTCGTCCCCGGCTCCCACCACGGCTCCGCCGCCGCCAGCGCCGCCGTCATCCTCTCCCAGTCGAACAGATCCTCCGGCGTCGTGTCCGCCGGCACCGCCGGCAACCCCACCGTGAAATCCAGCACCTGACGCAACGTCGCCCGCTCCTTGCCGGCCACCCCGAACTCCGGCCACACCTCCGCGATCGGCACGTCGTAATCCAGCACCCCCTCCTCCGCCAGCGTATGCACCACCGCCGACGTCAACCCCTTCCCCGTCGACGAACTGTAGATCGGCGTGTCCGACGTCAGCACACGCCCCGACTCCGCGTCCGCCACCCCCGCGACCGCGTCCACCACCAACTCACCCTCCCGGTACACCGCCACCTGCAGACCCCGCTCCGCACCCGAAGCCACCAGCCCGTCGATCGCGTCCTGCACCAGCCGCTGAACATCACCCATCACTACGTCCCTGCCTCTCTTCGTCGTGAAAAACACCCGGAAACCCGGACGAACCCTGCCGCACTACGCCTCACGCCACGTACGGCCGCCGCACCCGCGCCTCACGCAACGCCAGACCCCACCACGCCAACTGATCCAGCGTGACCCCCGCCTCCGCCACGAAACCGGCACCCGCCCGCGGCCAACTCCCATCAGCCGCGAACCACTCCCAGTAACAACGAAGACTCACACAGCTGCGAATCGGCACCGCATTCACCTCCACGAACACCTGCCGCAACTGCGCCACCGCCTGCAACCCCCCCGACTCACGGCCATACGCCACAAAAGCCACCGGCTTCGCCTGCCACTCCTCATAGAACCAGTCGATCGCCGTCTTCAACGGCGCAGGAAAACTCTGGTTGTACTCCGGAGTCACCACCACGAACGCATCCGCCGCCGCCAGCCGCCGCGACACAGCACGCACCGCCGGGGGAGCGGCCTCATCCTGATCCGCCAGCGTCTCCGGCAACCGCGCCTCGGCCAGGTCGACCACATCGACGACCATGTCCCCACGCCGCGCCGCACGCCCCACGAACCAGCCCGCCACCGTAGGCCCGAACCGCCCGCTCCGCGTACTGGCGACGATCACCACCACCCGCAACGGATCCTCACCCGCCATCTCCGAGCCTCCCACCCTCGCCCCGACCAGCACCCCCACCCTGCCACCACCCCTTTACGGCTCCCTTCCCGCCGCCTTACGGCCCCCGCCGAACCAGGGGAGAGGCTCACGAAACCCCAGGCCGGGGGAGTGGACCCACCAAGAGCGGCCCCGGCCGCGCGGCGACTTCGCGCACCCACCCGCAAGCGTCGACCGTGTCCGTGCACCGCGGCCACCCGCGCGCCGGACCGGTCGCACCGTGCCGTGGGGAAACCGCCAACTCGTGCCAACTCCGGCGGATCCCCGTACTGCTCTCTAACCGGACAGAATCCAGCTTCTGTCCGGTATAAGACGATTTCCGCAGGTCGCAGATAGTGGCCGGCCGATCAATAGGCAGCCGGTTTCATGGAAATTGACAGATGGACGACACATCACTCACGTCACCTATCGGTCATGATCGCTAGAGCGACCTCATCGATGGACACCCCACGAAGATCGTTTCGCGCGTATCGTCCCGCACGCAGTGAAGATCGTTTCGCAGACGAACGCCACTGGTGAAACTCTCCGTGGCCATCGGCTTCAGGGTTCTCGGCGCCGAGGCTGTGGGAAGCCGTACGACGGATCACCCGTTGAGCGGCCGGGTTCTCCGCGATGGACCGATGCTGGAGCGTCTGGACCTGCAAGTCGATTCCGCCAAGTCGATTCCGCCGGGGTTGACGCAGCGCCTGCGTGCGAGCTCGGCGTGCGGCGAGAGTGATCGGGTGCGCATGGGTGCAGGTTTGGTGCAGGCTCTTGTCACCCCTCTCAGCGGTCACCTACCTCCGTTTTTCATGCATAATCGCACTTATGCTGCATTCATGATTCCGTCTCCCCAGGCGCCATCGGACCCGTCACCGCAGCCCCGGCGCGGTCCGCCGCGACACGCGCATGACCGGGACGCCGAAGCGCACAGACCAGCCGGTCGCGGCCGTCACCGGCTCCCCGGCGACCGCGATGGGCCGTACGTGCGCGACCCGGCTGACCGGCGTTTCGTCACCACTTCGACCGGTGTTTGCCGCATAATCGCAGAACGCGAACGATCAAGGACGGGAGGTCGCGGTGGGTGACCGGGGGACGCTCGTGCCTGAGGCGGCCGCGGAGTACATCGCCTCCTTGCGGACCAAGAAGCTCTCCCCCCACACCGTCGCGGCCTACGAACGGGATCTGCAGCTGATCTCCCGGCTCGCGGCCGCGCACGCGGGGGTGACGGTGGAGGAACTGGCGGTGGCTGAGGTCGGGGGGCGGCTGATCCGGGCCGCGTTCGCGGATTTCGCCGAGCCGCGCTCCCCCGCGAGTGTCAACCGCGCGTGGAGCGCGTGGAACCAGTTCCTGACGTTCTGTGTGGCGGAGGGATGGCTGGAGGGGAACCCGATGGCGGCGGTGCCCCGGCCCAAGCAGCCGGCCAAGGCGCCGAAGCCGTTGCTCGGCGACGGGAGCGCGTCGGCGACGTTGCTGCGGCGGATCGCGGACGGGGCTCGTGAGGCGCGCGATCCGTGGGTGGAGCGTGACCTGGTGGTGCTGGCTCTGGCGCTGGTCACGGGGATGCGGTCGGCGGAGTTGCTCGGGGTGACGCTGGGGTCGGTGGGGGGCTCCCCCGGTGACCGGCGGGTTCAGGTGGTCGGCAAAGGCGGTAAGACCAGGTCGTTGCCGATCGAGCCGCCGATCGAGTATCTGATCGACGATTATCTGCGGAGCCGTCTGGAGCGGTTCGGGCTGGAGTCGTTGCCGCGGTCGGCCCCCCTGCTGGTGGACACCAGGAACCGGCCGTTGCAGCGCGGCGGGTTGCAGTATCTGGTGCGGCAGTGTTACCGGTACGCGGGGATCAGTGACCGGGTGCAGCGGGGCACGCTGGTGCACGCGTTGCGGCACGAGTTCGCGACGCGCCTGGCGGAGCGTGGTGCGACGGCGCATGAGCTGATGGAGCTGCTCGGTCACTCGTCGATCGTGACGGGTCAGGCGTACATCGCGTCGACGGCTCGTGAGGTGCGGCAGGCCGCGCGTGGTAACCCCGCGTACGGTGTTCTGGATGGTCTGCGCTCCCCCGGTGGTCCGTGACGGTTTCAGGGTGTGGACGGGATGACGGCTGTGGCGGTGATCTCGACGATTTGGCCGGCGTAGCCGAGGACGGTGACACCGAGCAGGGTGGAGGTGTGGGGGCCGGTGGTGAGGCCGGA
Source organism: Sphaerisporangium rubeum (assembly GCF_014207705.1). NCBI lineage: Bacteria > Bacillati > Actinomycetota > Actinomycetes > Streptosporangiales > Streptosporangiaceae > Sphaerisporangium > Sphaerisporangium rubeum. The sequence continues at coordinate 3,784,720 of NZ_JACHIU010000001.1, read as the reverse complement.
GGCGTGGACGACGTCCCAGACCGCTCGGAGGTCGGCGTGGTCGGTGGTGGCGACGTAGACGGTGGTGGCGATGACGTGCGGCAGGCCGGTTCCCGCGGCGTGCAGCGCGGTGGTGAGGTTGCGCAGGACCTGGTGGGTCTGCGCGGTGGGGTCGCCTTCACCGACGAGGTTTCCGTGGGGGTCGAGAGGGACGGCGCCGGCGAGGAACACCAGCCGCTCCCCTGCTTCGACGATCGCGGTGTGTGCGTATCCGGGTGGTGGGGTGAGCTCGTTGACGGTCATGCGTGTCACCATCGGCGGTGGTTCCCCCTCGGGTGGGTGCGGGTGTGGGGGTCGGCGGCGGCCGGTGGCCGGTGTGCCGGGTGGCGCCTATGGTGCCGAGCCGGTCGTGTGGTGTCATCTGGTTTTGCCGGTCGCTCCCCCGGTGCCGGTCGCTCCCCCGGTGCGGGATGCGGATTGTCGGTGGTGGCGGGTACGGTCGGCGTGATCACCGGCCGGCGATGGAGGGGAACGGATGCGGCCCGCAGATCTGGAGCGCGTCACTGTGCGGGAGTCCGCCGATCGTTATCTCGATCTGGTGCGGGCCAGGACGGTGACGGGTGCGTTGTCCCCGGCGACGGCCGAGGTGTACAGCCGTGATGTGGCGACGTTCGCCGAGCTCGCGGGGCCGGGTCTGGTGCTGGACGATCTGACGGGTGCCGATGTGGACGCGGTGTTGCTGGCGTTCGCGCGTAAGCCGGACGGCCGGCGGGTGCGGCCGGGGGGTGGGGGGCAGAGCGCGGCGTCGCAGTCGCGGTTCCGGCGGTCGGTGTCGGCGTTCTTCAAGTACGCGGTGCTGGCGGGGTGGGTGCAGGTCGATCCGATGACGGCGGCGACGGTGACGGCGCGGGAGCGTGGCGGGTTGCGTCCTGAGCGGCGTGCGTTGACGCGTGAGCAGGCGCGGGGGCTGGTGGGTGCGGCGCGGGGGCTGAGTGAGGCGCAGCCGGCGCAGGGGCGGCGTGATCAGCGGACGCATCTGCGTGACGCGTTGATCGTGATGGTGTTGTCGACGGTGGGGCCGCGGGTGTCTGAGCTGGTGCGGGCCAATGTCGAGGATTTCTTCACCAATGACGGGGTGCGTTATTGGCGGGTGTTCGGCAAGGGGGGCCGTACGCGGGACATTCCGTTGCCGGTGGATGTGGCGGGTGCGTTGGAGGCGTATCTGGCGGAGGGGCGGCCGGCGACGGCGGACAAGGCGTTGTTGTTGTCGTGGCGGGGGCGGCGGCTGGCGCGTGGTGACGTGCAGGCGGTGATCGACCGTGTGCAGCGTCATGTGGATCCCGCTCAGCGGCGCAGTGTCACGCCGCACGGGTTGCGTCATACGACGGCGACGCATCTGCTGGCGGACGCGGTGGACATGGACGCGGTGCGGCGTGTTCTCGGGCACAGTGATCTGGCGACGCTGGGGCGGTACCGTGACGAGCTGCCGGGTGAGCTGGAGGTCGCGATGCGGACCCATCCGTTGCTGCGTCCGCCGCGGTGATCGTGCCGGGGGTGGCCCCCCGGGTGGGTGGTGCGGGTGGGGGGCCGTACGATGCCGCGTGTGGAAGAACGTGTGCTGGGCAGGACGGGTCGCCGGGTCGGTGTGGTGGGGCTGGGTGCGTGGCAGCTGGGTGCCGACTGGGGTGAGGTCGGTGAGGACGAGGCGCTGGCGACGTTGCGTGCCGCGGTGGATGCCGGGGTGTCGTTCGTCGACACGGCCGATGTGTATGGGGATGGCCGTAGTGAGCAGATCGTGGGCCGGTTGCTGAAGGAGCGGCCCGGGGTGACGGTGGCGACCAAGATGGGCCGCCGGGTGCCGCAGGAGCCGTCGGCGTACACGTTGGACAATTTCCGTGCGTGGAACGATCGGTCGCGGCGGAACCTCGGTGTCGGCACGCTGGACCTGGTGCAGTTGCACTGCCCGCCGACGCCGGTGTATTCGACGCAGGCGGTGTACGACGCGCTGGACACGCTGGTGGCGGAGGGCCGGGTCGCCGCGTACGGGGTGAGTGTGGAGACGTGTGAGGAGGCGTTGACGGCGATCGCGCGGCCCGGGGTGGCGACGGTGCAGATCATTCTCAACGCGTTCCGGTTGAAGCCGCTGGAGCGGGTGTTGCCGGCGGCGGCGGAGGCGGGGGTGGGTGTGATCGCGCGTGTCCCGCTGGCCAGCGGGTTGCTGTCGGGTCGTTACTCGCTGGACACGGCGTTCGGTCCGGATGATCATCGCCGGTTCAACCGGCATGGTGAGGCGTTCGACGTGGGTGAGACGTTCTCGGGTGTCGACTACGCGACGGGCCTCGCCGCGGTGGAGCGGTTGCGGCCGCTGGTGCCGGAAGGCATGACGATGGCGCAGTTCGCGTTGCGGTGGATCGTCGACCAGCACGGTGTCAGCGTGGTGATCCCCGGTGCCCGCAACCCCGAGCAGGCGCGGTCCAATGTGGCCGCCGCGGCTTTCCCGCCATTGGACGCCGAAACCCGCACGGCGGTCGCCGCCGTGTACGACGAACTCATCCGTCCCCTGGTCCACCACCGCTGGTAGGCCCCGGCTCCCCCGGCTCCCCCGGCTCCCCCGGCTCCCCCGGCTCCCCCGGCTCCCCCGGCTCCCCCGGCTCCCCGTCTTGTTGTTGATGGGGTTGCTCTCTGTGTTTTAGGTGGTGTCCGTATAGCCAGAGCCTTTACTTTGTAGATTTGTATGATTTCAGGGGTTGTGTGGGGCTTGGGCTATCTGGGTGGTGTGGTGGGGGTCGGTGAGGATGTCGGTGTTGTCGCAGAGTTGGTCTACTGAGCCGGAGAGGGGGGCGGTGCGGAGGTCGGGGGTTGTGGTGGCGAGGAGGGCGTCGGTGAAGCGGTCGGCGGCGATGACCATGAAGGGGCGGTCGTGGTAGGGGCGGGGGGTTTCGTCGAGGGGTGGGGTGAGGCGGAGGCGGTTGTGGAGGGCGGCGACGCCGCGGTAGGCGGCGCACAGGTTCTCCTCGCGCCGGCGCCAGGTGGGGGCGGTGAGTGCGGCGGTGAACCTCTCCCCCAGTTCGGCGGATCCGCCGAGGCGTGCGAAGGCGCTGCCGAGCCATTTGGCGTACGGGGGGTAGCGGCGGCGCATGAGCAGGCACAGCCGCATGAGGTCTTCGACGAGGCGTGCGGTGACGACGACGGAGCCGAGGTGGTCGCCGACCTCTTCGCAGCGGCCGGGGAAGCTTTCCAGTTGCGCGACGCGGCGCCATTGGCAGGCCAGGATGTACCGCCAGATGTGCGGGGGGTACCAGCGCAGGTTGGCGCGTGCGGTGGTGAGTTCCCCGAGGCCGTCGTGGAAGACTTCGCCGCTGGTGGTCTCGGCGAGGCGTTGCCAGGGTGCCGACAGCCAGTCGGCGGTGGTGATCTGGCCGCGGGGGTCGAAGCCGAGGCGGCTTTCGGCCCAGGTGCCGAGGTCGGTGACCTGGACGCCGTGGCGGATGAGCCGGTGCGCGGAGCCGTAGGTGGTGGGGTAGCCGCGGAACCGTTCGGGGAGGCGTCCGTCGAGGAGTTTGGTGAGCGCGGGGACGCGTGCGGGTTCGGTGAAGATGAGGACGCGGGGGCCGAAGTCGTGGTCGGCGGACCGCTGGGTGTCGAAGGCCAGGACCTCTGATCCGGGGCCGATGAGTGCCGCGCCGTGGGGCACGTTGCCTATGAGTGGACGCACCATCTGGGTGTAGAAGGCGCGGGAAAGTTCCCGTCCGGGAACGAACCCGGACACGAAATCGGACATCACCTCCTCACTGTGCCTGTCCGCGCCGCGGTTCTCATCTGGTTTTCTCGCCGGTGGACGGACGCGGGGTCAGGTGGGGGTGGTGAGGCGTGCGGCGGCGACGGTGTGGCGGGTCAGGCCGAGGCGGTGGTAGATGCCGGCGGCGGTGTGGTTCCCGGCGTCGGCCATGAGGGCGACGTAGCCGTGGTGTGCGTGCAGGGAGTTGACGAGGAACCGGCACACGGTTTCGGCGTGGCCGAGGCCGCGGTGCGCGGCGGCGGTGGCGACTCCGGCGATGAACCCGGCGCCGGGGGTGCTCCAGGCGTCGGCGCCGACCGATACCGGTGTGCCGTCGCCGCCGCGGATCCCGGCCCAGCGGTGGACGCCGGGGAGCCCGGGGACGGCGTAGGAGCCGGGGTTGGCGGCGGCGAGCAGTGTGGTGACCGCGGGTTCGTCGGCGGGGGTGAGCCAGGTGGCGTCGCCGGTGGCGCCGGGTGCGGCGGTGCGGGTGTCCAGCCAGTGGAACGCGGCGGCGAACTCCAGGCCGGGGACGTGTGCGGCGAGGTGCCGGATGAGGGGTTCGCCGCCGAGGGGCCGGTAGGTGGGTCCGGTCTCGGCCAGTGCGTGGCGGACCAGGGGGACGGCGTCGGCGGGTGGGCCGGTGACGGTGAGCCGGTCGCGGCGGGCCAGCGCGGGGCAGGCCACCGCGACGGCGTCGCGGTGGGTGAAGACCCGCACACCGGGCCGCCGGCCCTGCACGGCCCAGTGGAGCATGGTGGCGGGGGGTGCGGCGGCGGTGATGTCGGCGGGCCGGGTGAGTTCCCGGGTCACAGGATGGGGCCGGGCCGGTAGGCCGCGGCGCCGGGGTGGCGGGTGGTGACGGCGGCGATGCGGGTCACCACGGCTTCGACCTGGCGGGTGGCGGCCCCGGTGAACGGCGCGGGGTCGGCCAGCAGGCCGCGCAGGGCCGGGGTGTCCAGGGGGAACCGGGGGTCGGTGCCGAGGCGGTCGAGCAGGTCGTTGGGTGAGCCGGTCTGCCGCATGCCGAGTGCGGCGGCGACGGCGTGTTCTTTGATGAGTTCGTGTGCGGTCTCGCGGCCGACGCCGGCGCGGACGGCGGCCATGAGCATCTTGGTGGTGGCGAGGAACGGCAGGTACCGGTCGAGTTCGGCCTGGATGACGGCGGGGAAGGGGCCGAATTCGGCGAGGACGGTGAGCATGGTCTCGGTGAGTCCGTCGAAGGCGAAGAACGCGCCGGGCAGCGCGACGCGCCGGACCACCGAGCAGGACACGTCGCCTTCGTTCCACTGGTCGCCGGCGAGTTCGGCGGTCATGGCGGTGTAGCCGCGCAGGACGACGGCCAGGCCGTTGACGCGTTCGCAGGAGCGGGTGTTCATCTTGTGCGGCATGGCGCTGGACCCGACCTGGCCTTCCTGGAAGCCTTCGGTGACCAGTTCGTGGCCCGCCATGAGGCGGATCGTCGTGGCGAGGCTGGACGGGGCGGCGGCGAGCTGGACCAGTGTGGTGAGGACGTCGTAGTCGAGGGAGCGGGGGTAGACCTGGCCGACGCTGTCGAGGCGGGTGGCGAACCCGAGGTGCGTGGCGACGCGGTCCTCCAGCGCGTCGAGTTTGGCGGTGTCGCCGCCGAGGAGGTCGAGCATGTCCTGTGCGGTGCCGACGGGGCCTTTGATGCCGCGCAGGGGGTAGCGGGCCAAAAGGTCCTCGCAGCGGGTGTAGGCGGCGAGGAGTTCGTCGGCGGTGGTGGCGAAGCGTTTGCCGAGGGTGGTGGCCTGTGCGGCGACGTTGTGGGACCGGCCGGCCATGACGAGTCCGGTGTGGCGTGCGGCGAGGTCGCCGAGGCGGGCCAGCAGTGCGACGGTGCGGTCGCGGGCGAGCAGGAGGCTGTCGCGGATCTGCATCTGCTCGACGTTCTCGGTGAGGTCGCGTGAGGTCATGCCTTTGTGGACGTGCTCGTGACCGGCGAGTGCGTTGAACTCCTCGATGCGGGCTTTGACGTCGTGCCGGGTGAGGCGTTCGCGTGCGGCGATGGAGGTGAGGTCGACGGTGCCGGCGACGCGTTCGTAGTCGTCGGCGACGCCGGGGGGCACGGGGACGCCGAGGTCGGCCTGTGCGCGCAGGACGGCCAGCCACAGCCGCCGCTCGGCCACGATCTTGTGCTCGGGGGACCACAGCCGCACCAGGTCCGGTGAGGCGTAGCGGGTGGCGAGGACGTCGGGGATGCTGGGCTTGGCGGTCACGTGCGCCAAGTGTATGCGGTGCGGCGGTGGCCGCCGTCCGGCGGGTGGCCGGGGGTTTCGCGTGGCCGGGGTGCGTGCGCCGCGGCCCGGGGGTGGTGCGGTGGATCAAGCGTTTACCCGGGGGTCGGCGTGGGGCCGGACGGGAGGGGGGATTCTCCGGTGCACACACGGGTGCGTGCGACGACACCCGAGAAACCCGTCATAACGGAGATATCGTGGACGATCCTGATGTGCCGGCGGTGAGCCGCCGTGACGTGCTGAGCCTGTCGGCCGCGGCCCTGGCCGGCGCGGTCCCCCTGGCCGTGCCGTCCTGGCCGGTGGCCCCGGCGCTCGCGGCGGCGGCCCCGTCGCAGGTCCACGGGCCCACGGCGGGGGTGTCGCCGTCGGAGGACCTCATGCGCGAGCACGGGGTGCTGAAAGGGATCCTGCTGGTGTACCGGGAGGGGATCCGCCGCGTGCAGCGTGGTGAGCGGGTGCCGGCGCAGGCGCTGCACGCCGCGGCGCGGGTCGTCCACGACTTCGTCGAACTGCACCACGAATGCCTGGAGGAGAAGTACGTCTTCCCGCGGCTGCGCGAGGCCGGCCGGCTGCGCCGCACGGTCGCCGTCTTGCACCGGCAGCACTGGCGTGGACGTGACCTGACCAGGCGCATCCTCGCCGTCACCCGCGGCCCGGGGGTCTCGGCTCGCGACCGCCGCACCTTGGTGTCGGACATGGCGGCGTTCGTGCGCATGTACGAGCCGCACGAGGCCCGTGAGGACACCGTGGTGTTCCCCGTGTTCCGCCGGTTGACCCCGGCCAGGGAACTGGCCCGCCTCGGTGAGGTCTTCCGGGCCGAGGAGTACCGCCGGTTCGGCCCGCACGGCTTCACCACCGTCGTCCGCGAGGTCGCCGACATCGAACGGGCCCTGCACATCTACGGCCTGGACCAGTACACCCCGCCGAAGACGGCGCGCCACCACCGGCGCCGCGGGCCCCGGGCCCGCTGACCCGGCCCGGGCCTCCGCTCCCCCGGCGCCGGCCGGGACGTCACCGGTGTCCCGGCCGGCGTCCCGGCCAGGGTCAGCGGGTGGCCAGCTCGGCGTCGTACACCGTCACCTCGGGGCCATCGGCGCCGCCGCGGCGGCCGCGGCGGCTCAGGCGTTCCTTGACGCGTTCGACGATGGTGTACAGGGTCGGCACCAGCACCAGGGTGAGCAAGGTGGAGGACACCAGCCCGCCGATGACCACGACGGCCAGCGGCTGGGAGATGAACCCGCCCGAACCGGTGAGGCCGACGGCCATCGGGGTGAGCGCGCAGATGGTGGCGATGGCGGTCATCAGGATGGGCCGCAGGCGCCGCCTGCCGCCTTCCATGACGGCCTCCACCACACCGAGGCCCTGTTCGCGGTACTGGTTGATCAGGTCGATCAGGACGATGGCGTTGGTGACGACGATGCCGATCAGCATCAGCATGCCGATGAGAGCCGGCACGCCGAGCGGGGTGTCGGTGACGCGCAGCAGGCCGATGGCGCCGGTCGCGGCGAACGGGATGGACACCAGCAGGATCAGCGGCTGCACGAAACTCCGGAACGTCGCCACCATGATCATGAAGACGATGGCGATGGCCGCGAGCATCGCGAGGCCGAGCTGCGCGAACGCCTCACCCTGGTCGGCGCTGATGCCGCCGATGCTGTAGGTCACCCCGGCCGGCAGCGTCAGGGTCCCCATCCGCTCGGTGATCTTCGCGGTGACGGCGCCGAGGTCGCTGGCGGTCGCGGCGGCCGAGACCGACGCGGTGCGGTCACCGTCCTGCCGGGTGATCTGCGTCGGCCCGTCGGCCTCACGCACCTCGGCGACGCTCGACAGCTTCACCGTGCCCGCCGCGCCGGCCAGCGTCAGGTTCCGCACCGCCGTCAGGGTCTTCGGCGCGTTGCTGGTCCGCAGGATCAGGTCGTTGGTGCGGCCGTCCACGGTGACCTGCCCCACCGGGGCGCCGCGGAACGCCTGCGCGACCTGCTGCGCGACCCCGGCCTCGGTGAGGCCCCGCGCGGCGGCCTTGCGGCGGTCCACGTCGACCTCGATCCGCGGCGCGCTGGACTCCAGGTTGGACGACACGTCCCGCAGCCCGTCGATGCCCTTCAGCGCGGCCAGCACCGCGTCCGAGCCCGCGCGCAGCGCCGCGATGTCGGGGCCCTGCAGGATCACCTCGGCCCGGTCGGAGGCGAACCCGCTCTGCTGCCCGCCGACGGTGATCTCCCCCGCCCCGGTGAGACCGGCCAGGCGGTCACGCAGCTCGTCCTGCAGCACCGGGGTGTCGGTGCCTTCGGCGACGGTCACCGAGTACGACGCGCGGTCGGCCGACCCGCCGAGCCCGCCGGCGAAGCCCCCGCCGCCTCCCACGTTCACCTGGTAGGAGGCGACGCCGTCCATGCCGGACAGGATCTGCTCGACCTTCTTGGCCGCGGCGTCGGTGGTGGCCAGGTCCGTCCCCGGTGGCATCTTCTGCGTCAGGGAGATGGTGTCCTGGCCGGAGGAGTCGATGAAGTTGGTCTTCAGGCCCGGCGCCAGGCCCACCGTGCCGGCGAACACGACGAACCCCAGCAGCAGCGTGAGGAACCGGCGGCGGGTCGCGAACCGCAGCACCGGCAGGTAGGCGCGCTGCAGCGGGCTGCGCAGCTCCTTGCGCTCGGCCTCGGCGCGCACCGCCGCGGCCTGCTCGGGAGTCAGTTCCGGCGCCTTGAGGAACCAGTACGCCAGCACCGGGATCACGGTCAGCGACACCAGCAGCGACGCCAGCAGCGCCACCGTCACGGTGATCGCGAACGGCGCGAACAGCTGCCCCACCATGCCGCCGACGAACGCGATCGGCGCGAACACCGCGACCGTGGTGAGCGTGGACGCCGTCACCGCGCCGCTCACCTCGCGCACCGCGCGCAGCACCGCCTGCCGTTTCGGCTCGCCGTACGCCAGGTGCCGTTTGATGTTCTCCAGCACCACGATCGAGTCGTCCACGACACGGCCGATGGCGATGGTCAGCGCGCCGAGCGTCAGCAGGTTCAGCGAGTAGTCCCCCACCCACAGCGCGATCAGCGCGATCACCACCGACAGCGGGATCGACACCGCGGTGACGATGGTGGACCGCACCGACAGCAGGAACAGCAGGATCACCAGGACCGCGAACACCAGGCCGAGCAGGCCCTCGGTGGACAGGTCCTCGATGGACCGCTCGACGTAGGGGGCCTGGTCGAACACCACGGTGATCTCCGAGGCGTCGCCGAGCGCACGGGTCAGGCCCGCCAGCTGCGCGCGCACGTCGTGGGAGATGCGCACCGCGTTGCCGTCGGGGGTCATGGTGATGGCGACACCGAGGCTGCTCTTGCCGTTGGTGCGGGTGATGGTGGTCGCCTCGGCCGGCTCGCGCACGATGTCGGCCACGTCGCCGAGCTTCACCGGCTTGGGTGCCGCCGGCGGCGCCACCGCACCGGCCCTGCCGGGGAGGCCCTGCTGCGCGCCGGGACGGGCCTGCTGGGGCAGGGCCTGGGCCTGCGGGGTGAGGTACAGGTTCTTCAGATCGGCGATGGAGTCGACGCGCCGCCCCACCTGCACGGTCAGCGACGTGCCGTCCTTGACGAGGCTGCCGGCCGGGACGGGGGTGCCGTTGGCGCGCAGCACATCGGGGATCATCGCCGGCGACAACCCCATCTTGATCATCTTGCCGGTGTCGGGGTAGATGACCACGGTCTGCTCACGCGCGCCGCTGACCGTCACCTCGCGCACACCCTCCACGGCCCGCAGCTGCGGCACCGCGACACGCTCCAGCTTGTCCAGCATGGCGCGGTCGTCGCCGCCGTCGCCGACCGCCAGCACCATCACCGGGATGTCGTCGGTGCCGCCGGCCAGCACCTGGGGGTCCACCCCGGCGGGAAGCTGCGCCTTGATGCGGCTGATGGCCTGCTGCATCGAACTGACCGCGCCGTCGATGTCGGTGCCGTACTCGAACGCCACCTGCACCTGCGCGCGGCCCTCACGCGACACCGAGGTGATCTTGGTGACGCCTTCGATGCCCTGGAAGCTCGCCTCGATGGGCTTGGCGACCTGCTCCTCCACGATGTCAGGCGCGGCCCCCGGGTACGGTGCCACCACGAACGCGCCGGGGAACGACAGCGACGGCAGCAACTGCTGCTTCAGTGACGGGATCGCGAAGACACCGAACGCGCTGACCACAAGGGCGATCATGATGACGAGGCTGCGGTTGGCGAGGCTGAGCCTGGCCAGAGCGGTCATAACGGGGGCCTTCCGGAGGAACCGACGCTGAAGAGAGTTCTGGCAATCCTAACACTTCATGCGATACGAATATTTAGCGTTCCCATGAACTCCTGGTAACCTGGACGCCGGGTGAGCGGAAGGTGACGGTGGACGAGAGAGAACAGCTGATCGCACGCATCAGCGAGTCGCAGCACGCCTTCGGCCGTGCCTTCGCCCACGAACGCTCCACCCCGCTGCTCGCCAGCAACCTCACCATGCAGCAACTCAAGATCGCCCTCATCCTCGCCCACCGCGGCCCCACCCCCGGCCAGGAACTCGCCCACACCCTCGGCGTCGCCCTCGGCACCGTCACCGGCATCGTCGACCGCCTCGTCGCCCAAGGCCTGGTCACCCGCCGCGAGGACCCCGCCGACCGCCGCGTCCGCCTCGTCGAGCTCACCGACGCCGGCCACCGCATGACCGGCGAACTCGCCGACGCCGGCGCCGTCGGCTGGCGCCGCCTGCTCGAACGCCTCCAGACCCCCACCCTGCGCCGCCTCGACGCCGTCATGCTCGAACTCCGCGAAGCCTTCGCCGACATGTACGGCCCCGGCTGACCCCACCCGCGGCCCCCGCCGCAGGGGACAGTTCACCAGGCGGCCCGCGGGACGACGGGCCCCGTGGACGGCATGGACGGCCCGCGCCGGCCGCCTCCCGGAGAAAGGATCCGACGGCAGCCAGAGCCATAAATTCGTAGTACCTTTCCATCACCCGATGACAACGCCCCGCCTGGCCTGCTACGTTGTGACGCCATGCGATCTCCCGCCGAGGCGTACCTGCACCGGATGTTCTCCCTGGAAGGCCGGACCGCCCTGATCACCGGAGGCAGCTCCGGCATCGGGCACGCCATGGCCGAGGCCATCGGCCTCGCCGGCGCCTCGGTCGTGCTGGTCGCACGGCGCGAGACCGAACTCACCGCCGCCGCCGGGAAACTGCGCGCACACGGCGTCGACGCGCACATCCTGCCCGCCGACCTCGCCGACGAGGACGCCGTACGCCACGTCTGCGACCACGCCGCCACCTTCGCCGGCGACATCGACATCCTGGTCAACGCCGCCGCCAACAACATCCGCCGGCCCATGGACCAGCTGACCCGCGACGACTACGACGTCACCGTGCGGGTCAACCTCACCGCCCCCTACCTGCTCGGCGCGCACTTCGGCCCCCGCATGGCCGCCCGCGGCTTCGGACGCATCATCAACGTCGCCTCCCAGCAGGCCGTCAGAGCCTTCGGCGACAGCGGCGTCTACGGCGTCAGCAAAGCCGCGCTCACCGGCCTCACCCGGTCCCAGGCCGAAGCCTGGTCACCCCGCGGCGTCCGCGTCCACACCGTGATGCCCGGCTTCGTCCTCACCCCCCTCACCGAGGCCGCACAAGCCGTCCCCGGCCGCGTCGAGGCCATGGCCGCACGCACCCTCACCGGCCGCAACGGCGACGCCACCGACTTCGCCGGCGTCGCCGTCCTGCTCGCCGGCGACGCCTGCGCCGGCATGACCGGCCAGTCGGTGTACGTCGACGGCGGCTTCTCCGTCCACTGACCTCACCCGTCCGGCCCCGCACGACCGCACCGCGGGACGCTGCCGCGTCCGTCCCGCCGGGGCCCCGGCGTCCGCACCGGGTCGAGGCATCCCCACCCGACCCCACAAAAACGGAAATGCATCACGATGCGCGTGAAACATGACATTTAGCCGCTTTTTTCCTGAGCTTTGGCGCGGCGTCACCCCCCACACGCGATGCTCGATGAGGAGGAGGTAATCCGTGACGCACAACACCATCCGCCCCCGCATCGTCGTCGGCGTGAGCAACTCCCCCGCCGCCACCGCCGCACTGCTGTGGGCACTCGGCGAGGCCACACTCCGCCAGGCACAGGTCGTACCCGTGCACGCCTGGCAATGGTCGGGCCAGCACCGCGCCTCGTACGCACCCATGGGGAACTGGCGCTCACCCGACGAGGAATACCAGGCCGTACGCGAACGGATCCGGCGCGCCGTCGCCGCCGTCGCACCCGGACTCACCCCGGTCGTGGCCAAAGGACCCGCCGCACAGGTCCTCCTGGAACACAGCGCCGGCGCCGCCATGCTGGTCCTCGGCGTCCGCGCCACCGACCCCGGCGCACCCGCCGCCGCTCCCCCGGTGGTCGCCGCCTGCGTCATGGCCGCACGCTGCCCCGTGGTCGTCATCGCCGCCCCCGCCGCGGCGGCCCCCGCCTTCCGTCCCTACGACGTCACCCTCAGCGGGGCCCCGATCGGCTGAGGGGGTTGGTTTTTGTAGTAGGAGTTAAGGTCCAGTAACCCACCACCTTTACAATGTAGATCAAGACTGGGGCCGGTTGTAGAGCGCGTCCAGGCCGGCGGCGGCCTCGGCCATGAACGCGCGCAGCTCCGCGGGGCCGACAACCTCCAGGTCGGCCCCCATGCGCAGCAGCAGCCACCCCGCGTGGCGCACCGACTCCACCGGCAGGCGCAGATGCCGCCAGCCGTCGGCGTCCGGCGGGCCCGCCGACTCCAGTGCGGCGTCCGCCGGCCGGGTGCCGACCGTGAGGCGCAGCATCGCCTCGGCGCCGGGGGCCAGGCGGACCAGCGCCTCATAGGGGTACATCCGTTCCTGGAACCCGGCGGCGTACTCGTGCCAGAAGGCCGCCAGGTCGAACCCCTGCGGACGGGTGAAGCGGACCGGCTGGACCTGCGCGGTCACGATGCGCGACACCCGGTAGGTGCGCGGCGCGGCGTCACGGGGAGCCGCGATCATGTACCAGGTGCCGCCCTTCAGCACCAGGCCGTACGGCCGCACCTCGCGTTCCACCTCGGTGGGGCCCCAGCGGCGGTACACCATGCGCAGCCACCGTTCCTCCCACACCGCGTCCGACACCGGGCCGAGCCACGGCACCTCGTCGGCGTCGCGGTACCAGCCGGGGACGTCCAGCAGGAAACGCCGCCGCATGCGGGAGGCGTGCGAACGCGGCTCAGGCGGCAGCGCCGCGAGCATCTTCAGCTCGGCCGCCGCCGCCACCTCGGCCAGGCCGAGCTCGGCCGCCGGTCCCGGCAGCGCCGCCAGGAACAGCGACGACGCCTCTTCGGCGGTCAGCCCGTTCAGGCGCGTGCGGTAGCCGTCCAGCAGGCGGTACCCCCCGGCGGGCCCCCGGTCGGCGTACACCGGGACACCGGCCGACGACAGCGCCTCCACGTCGCGGTACACCGTGCGCACCGACACCTCCAGCTCCCTGGCCAGTTCGGTGGCCGTCATGTGGCCACGGGTCTGCAGGAGCAGGAGCAAGGACAGAAGGCGTCCGGCGCGCATGGCCCCCAGTGTCGCGCACCCCTGGCCGGCACCGGCAAACCATGCTCCTATGAACACATGCCGAGCCCGCCGCCACCGGCGCACGACACCCCATCGGCGACCCGATGGCGCGGCCCCGCGCAGCCGGCACGGCCCCCTGCCCCCACGGCGGCACCCCCGCCTCCCCGGCGCGCCGCCACCGCCGTGTACCTGCTGTTCCTCACCTCCGGGGTCGCGGTCGGGGTGTGGACCGCGCGGATCCCCGCGCTGAAGGAACGCCTGCACCTCGGCGAAGGGGAACTGAGCGTCGCGCTGCTGGCCATCGCGCTCGGCGCGTTCGCCGGCATGCAGCTCGCCGGCCACCTGGTGGACCGGCTCGGCACCGCCACGGTCATGACCCCCGTCGCGTCCGCGCAGGTCCTGGTGCTGCTCCTGCCCGCCGCCATGCCGGGCCTCGCCGCGCTGGTGGCGGCGCTGCTGCTGTTCGGGATGGTCCTCGGCATGCTGGACGTCGCGATGAACGCCAACGCCGTGCAGGTGGAACGCGCCCGCGGACGGCCCATGATGTCGTCGTTCCACGCGGTGTTCAGCATCGGCGGGTTCCTCGGCGCCGCGCACGGCGGGCTGTTCGCGCACGCCGGCATCGGCCCGCAGGCCACCTTCACCGCGGCCGCCGCCGCGCTGGCCGTCCCGGTGCTGCTCGCCACGCGCTGGGCCCTGCGTGCCGGGCCCGAACCCCGATCACCCGGACGGCGCGCCGGGGTCAGGACACGTGAGGTGCTGCTCCTCGGGGTCCTGGCGTTCTGCTGCTTCGTCGGGGAAGGCGCCGCCGCCGACTGGGGGTCGGTGTACCTGCGTGAGGACCTCGGCGGTTCCCCGGGGTTCGCCGCCGCGGCCTACGCGGCGTTCTCGATCACCATGACCGCGGGACGGCTCGCCGGGGACCGCCTGGCGGCGCGGTTCGGCCCGGTGGCGCTGGTGCGCTGCTGCGGCGTCCTCGCCGGCGCGGGCCTGGCCGCAGGGCTGCTGGCCGCGCATCCGGTGGCCGCGGTGGCGGCGTTCGCGTGTTTCGGCGCCGGGCTGTCGTGCACCGTGCCGCAGGTGTTCTCCGCCGCCGGCAACCGCGACCCCGCACGCGCCGGCCAGGCCCTGGCCCGCGTGGCGGGCCTCGGCTACCTCGGCATGCTCGCCGGGCCCGTGCTCATCGGGGCCTTCTCCGAGATCGCCGGCCTGCCGGCGGCGCTCGGCATCCCCGCCGCACTGGCCCTGCTGGTCGCCCTCACCGCCGGGGCCCTGCGGCCGGCCGCTCGCGACCGGGGGACGGCCACCTGACCCACATCCCCCCGCACGACGGCCCCTGGGTGAGGACCGCCGGCGCCGGGTCAGATGTCGCCGGGACGGTCGTCGTCACCCGGCAGGCTGGGCCGGGGGGAGACACCGCTCTCCCCCGGTGACGGGCTCGGCGACGGCTTGAGGGTGTCGCTCGGCGACGGCACCGGCGGCGGCGTCGGGACGTACTGCGTCGCCGGCAGCGGACGGCCGGGACCCGGCGGGTCCTCCTTGCGGCCGAGCAGCATCCACGCGATGGCGATCGCCAGCACCAGCAGCGCCACCAGGGCCGACAGCGCCACCATCACCGCGCGCCTGGTCTCGGTCGGCGGCGGCGCGGGAGGCGGCGGCGCCGGCGCCGCCGGCACACGGTCCCCCAGCCAGTACGGCACGAAGTCCGGGCCATGCCGGTCGCCGATCAGCGTGCCGGTCATCATGACCGACGACAGGAACCACGACGCGCTCTGCTCCCCCGGCGTGTACGGCACCGCCACCCACGGGGCCGGGCCCTCGTCCATCGCGATGATCCGCGGCGTGTTCGCCGGCGCGCGGCCACGGGCCCGGCCGATCCACCCGAGCACACCGCCACGCGCCGTGCGGGCCTGCCTGGCGGACGTCAGGAAACGCTCACGGGCCGCCGCGTCCATCGCCGCGCCCCTGGTCAGCAGCGCCACCGACACCGCGCGGCCCGCCTCGTCCTGCGCCAGGTACACAAAACCCGTCGGCAAAGTCTGCAACCGCGCCTGGACGACATAGGGGCCAAGCCGGGGCGGGTCGCCGAACTGGAGCGGCTGGAGCGGAGTGGCCACGCAGCCATGAAAGCACACCCACGGCCCCCCGCTCACCGCGACGGCCACAGCCACCGACGGCGAGAACCCGCGATGTTCAGCCATCCGCCAGGGGAAGCGGAAGTCCGGGGAGCGGGGGAAGGCGGCACGGACGGCGGGAACCCGGGACCGGCCGCGTGTCCTTACCCCGCCATTACACCGAGCCGATCATCATGGACGTGCTGTGCACGTCGTCCGTGGTGCCACCGGGCCGGTGCCGAGGCGCCGGTCCCCGACGGGATCCTCCCGGCGCACCGTGCCGGTACCGTGCACCTTTGCTTCCGGTTTGATGGAATGGGCCGCATGACCGTTGCCGAAGAACGCAGTGGCGGAAGCGGGCCCGAGGAGGGCGCCGACGCCGATCTCGGCCTGCTGCAGCAGGCCCTGTCGGAGGTCCGGCGTGTCATCGTCGGCCAGGACCACATGGTCGAGCGGCTCCTTGTGGCGCTGCTCGCCCGTGGCCACTGCCTGCTCGAAGGTGTGCCGGGTGTCGCCAAGACCCTCGCGGCCTCCACGCTCGCCACCGTCGTGGGCGGCACCTTCGCCCGCATCCAGTTCACCCCCGACCTGGTGCCGAGCGACATCGTCGGCACCCGGGTGTACCACCCCTCCAGCGAGAGCTTCGACATCGAGCTCGGGCCGGTGTTCGCCAACTTCGTCCTCGCCGACGAGGTCAACCGCGCACCCGCCAAGGTCCAGTCGGCGCTGCTGGAGGTCATGGCCGAACGGCAGGTCACCCTGGCGGGCCGCACCCACCCGCTGCCGAAACCCTTCGTGGTGCTCGCCACCCAGAACCCGGTGGAGTCCGAAGGCGTCTACCCGCTGCCGGAGGTGCAGCGCGACCGGTTCCTGTTCAAGGTCCGCGTCGGCCACCCGACCGCCGGCGAGGAACTCGAGATCCTGCACCGCATGAGCGTCTCACCGCCGCTGCCCGGCCGCGTCCTGGACCCCGACCGCCTCATGGCGCTGCAGAAACTCGCCGACCAGGTGTCGGTGCACCAGCTCGTCGCCGACTACGTCGTCCGGCTGGTCATGTCCACCCGCTCCCCCGCCGAGTACGGCCTGCGCCACCTGCAGGAGGCCATCGAGATCGGCGTCAGCCCCCGCGCCACCCTCGGCCTGGTGTCGGCCGGCCGCGCGCTGGCGCTGCTGCGGGGCCGCGACTACCTGCTGCCCGACGACGTGCGCGACGTCGCGGTCGACGTCATCGGCCACCGCCTCATGCTCACCTTCGACGCGCTGGCCGACGGCGTCGAACCCGACGACGTGGTGCGCCAGATCCTCTCGTCCGTCCCGCCGCCCCTGGTGGTCTGGAACCAGGGCCAGCGGTGACCGCCGCCACACCACAAGACCCCGCCGCACCGCCGCCGCACCCGCACCACCACCCCCCCGAGCAGGTGGAACGTCCCGGCGGCACCGGCGGCGGCCACGGCCCCGAGCACGCGCTGCGGCGGCTCGAACTCACCGTCGTACGGCGCCTGGACGGCCTGCTGCAGGGCCGCCACCAGGGCCTGCTCCCCGGGCCCGGCAGCGAACCCGGCGACAGCCGCATGTACGTCCCCGGCGAGGACGACGTACGGCGCATGGACTGGGCCGTCACCGCGCGCACCCAGGTCCCCCACGTGCGCGACCTCATCGCCGACCGCGAACTGGAGACCTGGGTCCTGGCCGACCTGTCCCCCAGCATGGACTTCGGCACCGCCGACATGGAGAAACGCGACCTGGTGATCGCCGCCGTCGGGGCCCTGGGTTTCCTCACCACCCGCATCGGCGACCGCTTCGGCGCGTACGTCATCCAGGGCGACCAGGTGCACCACATGAGCGCGCGCACCGGCAGACCCGCCATGTACGCGCTGCTGTCGGCGCTCCTGGACACCCCCCGCGGCCTGCCTCCCGGCGGCCCCACCCGGCTCGGCGAGGTCATCCAGACCCTCGCCGCCGCGCGGCGGCGGCGCGGCCTGCGGGTCGTGGTGTCGGACTTCCTCGAACTCGGCCCCGGCGGCGAACCCGACGCCGAACGCACCTGGGAACGGCCCATGCGGCGTCTCGCCGCGCGCCACCAGGTGCTGGCCGTCGAGGTCGTCGACCCCCGCGAGCTGGAACTCCCCGACGTCGGGCTGATCAACCTCACCGACCCCGAGACCGGGCACACCCGCCACATCCACCTCACGCCGAAGATCCGCCGCGCCTACGCCGACGCGGCGGCACGCCAGCGCGAGGCCAACCGGGTGGCGCTGCGCCGGTGCGGCGCCGCGCACCTGGTCCTGCGCACCGACCGCGACTGGGTGTACGACATCGCGCAGTACACCCTCAGGCACCGGCGCACCGCCCATCTGGCCGCACGGCATCCCACCAGGAGGGCCGGTACGTGATCTTTCTGTCTCCCGCATGGCTGTGGCTGTTCGCCGGCCTCGCGCTCATCGCCGGCGCGTACGTCGCCGCGCAGTTCGCCCGCCGCCGCTACGCCGTCCGGTTCACCAACCTGGCGCTGCTCAGCTACGTCGCACCCGAACGGCCCGGCTGGCGCCGCCACGTCCCCGCCGGACTGTTCCTGGTCATGATGACCCTGCTGGTCCTCGCCGCCGCACGGCCCGCCGACGAGACCCGCGTGCCGCGCGACCGCGCCACCATCATCGTGGCCGTGGACATCTCGCTGTCCATGGAGGCCTCCGACGTCACCCCGACCCGGCTGGTCGCCGCGCAACAGGCCGCGCAGCAGTTCGTCAAGGACCTGCCCGAACGGTTCAACGTCGGCCTGGTGTCGTTCGCGCGCTCCGCCGCCGTCGTCGTGTCCCCCACCACCGACCACCTGGCGGTCATCACCGCGATCGGCAACCTGTCCACCCGGCCCGGCACCGCCATCGGCGAAGCGGTGTTCAACTCCCTGGACGCCGTCCGCTCCTTCGACCAGCGCGCCGTCACCGACCCCCCGCCGTCCGCGATCGTCCTGCTCTCCGACGGCGACAACACCTCGGGCCGCTCGGTCAACGAAGCCGTCCAGGCCGCGCTCGGCTCCAAGATCCCCGTCTCCACCATCGCCTACGGCACCCCCGAAGGCACCGTCAGCATCGACGGCCGCGACGTCCAGGTCCCCGTCAACAAGACGACCCTGCAGTCCCTGGCCGACGGCACCGGCGGCCGCTCCTACGCCGCCGAGTCCAGCGACCAGCTCCGCGACGTCTACAGCCAGATCGGCACCTCCCTGGGCTTCCGCGTCGTCCACCAGGAAATCGGCCAGCACTTCACCATAGCCGCCATCCTCGCCGGCCTCCTGGTAGCCGCCACCGCCCTCCTCCTCGGCACCCGCCTCCCCTGACCCCACCGGACAGCCGGCAAGGCGCGGGGGGTGGAGGCGACCGAGCACAGGCATCGGCCGGGGGTTGGTAACGTCTGTGGACGTGACGTCCAAGCAGGCGGGGGCGCAGTACTTCGAGGAGCGGCCGGGGGCGGCGACGCGGCCGGGGACGGTCGATGTGGTGCTGGCCGATGTGCATCTGCGGCTCGCCACCGACAGCGGGGTGTTCTCACCGGGGAGGCTGGACCCGGGGACCAGAGTGCTGCTCGAATCCGTTCCCCCTCCCCCGCAGCACGGCGACCTGCTGGACCTCGGCTGCGGGTACGGGCCGATCGCGCTGACCATGGCCTCCCGTGCGCCGTCGGCGACGGTCTGGGCCGTCGACGTGAACCGGCGGTCGGTGGACCTGTGCGCGCGGAACGCCGCGAGCAACGGCCTTGACAAAGTAAGGTCACTGCATGTGTCCGAGGTGCCGCCGGAGCCGCGGTTCGCCGCGATCTGGTCCAACCCGGCGATCCGCATCGGCAAACCCGCGCTGCACGCCATGCTCACCCAGTGGCTGGACCGGCTGACCCCGGACGGCGCGGCGTACCTGGTGGTGCAGAAGCACCTCGGCGCCGACTCCCTCCAGCGGTGGCTCAATGACCAGGGCTGGCCCACCGAGCGCGTCACCTCCCGCTCGGCCTACCGCGTGCTGCGCGCGACCGCTCGCCGGACCGGCGACCCGGACAGCCACCCGGACGACGAGCCGGACGGCGACCCGGTGGCCACCCGCTCGGACACCCCACCAGACCACCGCCGGCCACGACCCTTCGTCCCACCCCTCCCCCATCCGGACACCGAACAGGAACGACGAGAACGCCGATGACCACACCCGCCCGCAGGCAGCTCCGCCAGACCGACGTCAAGCGGCTCAACCGCACCTGGCGCCGGGGCACGCAGGGACGGCTGTCGGTGATCCTGGAGTCGGTCACCGGCCCGTTCAACGTCGGGTCGATCTTCCGTACCGCGGCCGCGTTCGGCGCCGAGCGCATGTGGCTCGCCGGCAACACCACCCCGCCGACCAACCCCAAGGTGCAGAAGACCGCACTCGGCACCGACCGGCTGGTCCCCTGGGAGGAGGCCGTCCCCGCGGTCGACGCGATCCGCGAGGCCAGGCAGGACGGCTACACCGTGATCGCCGTCGAGCTCACCGCCGACGCCGTCCCCCTCCACAGGGCCCGGCTGGACCGCGACGTCTGCCTGGTCCTCGGCAGCGAGGACCACGGCTGCTCCCCCGCCGTCCTGCAGGCCGCCGACGAGGTGATCTACATCCCGCAGGTCGGCCGGGTCGGCTCCTTCAACGTCGGCGTCGCCGCCGCGATCGTCCTGTCCGAGACCCGCCGCCAGGAATGGGCCGCCGCCGGCGACCAGGCGACGGCCGATGGGGGTTCGTGACCCAAATGTTCACCCTCGTGAAGTGACGAGAACGGGGTGGACGCGGAATACTCACGGTCGTGCAGCAGCGTTATCCGTTCCTCGATCACCCCGGGCCGCTGGCATTCGCTCACCGAGGCGGGGCCGCCGAGGGCCGGGAGAACACCATGGCGGCGTTCTCCCGGGCCGTCGAGCTCGGGTACGCCTACCTGGAGACCGACGCGCACGCCACGTCGGACGGGGTGCTGCTGGCGTTCCACGACCACACCCTGGACCGGGTCACCGACCGGGGGGGCCGCGTCGCGGCGCTGCCATACCGTGAGGTGCGGCGGGCCCTGATCGGCGGCGTCGAGGAGATCCCGCTGCTGGAGGACGTCCTCGGCACCTGGCCCGACGTGCGGGTGAACATCGACGTCAAGGACTCCCCCGCGATCGGGCCGCTGGCCGAGGCGATCCGCCGCACCGCCTCCTACGACCGCGTCTGCCTGACGTCGTTCTCCGACCTGCGGCTCGCGCGGGCCCGCCTGGCGCTCGGCCGTCCGGTCTGCTCGGCGCTCGGGCCGCGCGGCGTGGCGCGGCTGCGGGCCGCCGCGATGGGATCGGGGTACGGCCGGCTGCTCGGCGGGCTGGCCCGGCTCGGGGTGCCGTGCGCGCAGATCCCGGCGGGGTTCCGCGGGGTGCGGGTCGCCACCCGGGCCGTCGTCCGCACCGCGCACGCTCTCGGCATGCAGGTGCACGTGTGGACGGTCAACGACCCCCGGGCCATGGAGGACCTGCTGGACATCGGGGTGGACGGCATCATGACCGACAACATCTCCGGTCTGCGCGACGTCCTCACCTCCCGCGGCCAGTGGCACCCGCGCGCCTCCGCGGCCCACGCCTGACCCACCCACCCCTCGTGCCGCACGCCACAGGCCAGGAGAGACCCCGATGAGCACCCCCGTCCTCGCCGAGCAGACCCCGGCGGAGCGCAGGCGCGAGCAGCGCGGCTGGTACTGGTACGACTTCGCCAACTCCGGGTTCCAGACCACGGTGATCACCGTGTTCCTCGGGCCCTACCTGACGGCGCTCGCCGAGAACGCCGCCGGCGGCGACAACGGCTACGTCCCCTTCCTCGGGTTCGACTTCCGCGCCACCGCCTACTTCTCGGCGATCGTCACCATCTCGGTGGTGCTGCAGATCGTGGTCATGCCGATCGCCGGCGCGCTGGCCGACCACACCGGCCGCAAACGTGAGCTGCTCGGCCTGTTCGCCTACCTCGGCGCGGCCGCCACCCTCGGTTTCTACTTCGTCCACGGCGAGGCGTACGTCCTCGGCGGTGTGCTGTTCATCGTGGCGAACGTCGCGTTCGGCGCGGCGATGGTGGTGTACAACTCGTTCCTGCCGCAGATCGCCGGGGCCGAGGAACGCGACGCGGTGTCCTCACGCGGCTGGGGGTTCGGCTACCTCGGCGGGTTCCTGCTGCTGGCGGTCAACCTGTTCCTGTACCAGGGCAGCGGGGTCGAGGAGGGCCTCGCGGTGCGCATCAGCCTGGCCTCGGCGGGTCTGTGGTGGGCCGTGTTCGCGGTGATCCCGCTGCTGCGGCTGCGCAACCGGCCGGTCGGCGCGCAGGACGCCACCCCGGCCCAGGCCGTCACCGGCAGCTTCCGGCAGCTCGGCCGCACCATCGCGGGGCTGCGGCGCTACCCGCGCAGCATGCTGTTCCTGGTGGCGTACCTGGTCTACAACGACGGCGTGCAGACGGTGATCTCGTTCTCGGCGACCTACGCCGACCAGGAGCTCGGGCTCGGCAAGACCACGCAGATCACCGCGATCTTGATGGTGCAGTTCGTCGCGTTCGGCGGCGCGCTGCTGCTCGGACGGCTGGCGTTCCGGTTCGGCACCAAACGCACCGTGCTCGGCAGCCTGGTGGTGTGGACAGGGGTGGTAGGGGTCGCGTACTTCCTGCAGCAGGGGGCCGCGGTGCAGTTCTACGCGATCGCTTTCCTCATCGCGATCGTGCTCGGCGGCACACAAGCTCTGTCGCGGTCGCTGTACTCGCTGGTGATCCCCGCCGGCAAGGAGGCCGAGTACTTCAGCCTGTTCGAGGTCAGCGACAAGGGATCGGCGTTCCTCGGGTCGCTGACGCTGACCATGGCGCTGCAGCTCACCGGCAGCTACCGCACCGCCATCTTGTCCCTGGTGGTGTTCTTCGTGATCGGTTTCGTGCTGCTGCTGACCGTCAACCTGCCGCGCGCGGTCCGCGAGGCCGGCAACGAGGTGCCCGCGCACCTGTGACCACCGGGGACGGGCCGTGACGGGTCGTGACGGGACCGCCGATGAGGGACGGATCGGGCGAGCGCCGCGCAGGAGGGCGCGAAAAGCGCGATTGGATCACCCCAAGGGTGGGAATCCATCCACGGTATCAAGCGTTGTAAGCCGTGGAGACCCACCCCTCACAGATGGGGCCCTCAGGAGGCATTGAAACATGGGCGAGCGTGCACTTCGCGGTACCCGGCTCGGAGCCACCAGCTACGAGAACGACCGCAACACCGATCTGGCGCCACGCCAGGAGGTGCCCTACACCTGCCCGAAGGGCCACCGGTTCGATGTGCCCCTCGCCGCCGAGGCGGAGATCCCGGCGACGTGGGAATGCCGTAGCTGCGGTGCCACCGCACTACGGGTCGACGCCGAGCAGCCCCAGCAGAAGAAGGCGAAGCCGCCGCGCACCCACTGGGACATGCTGCTGGAACGCCGCACGATCGAAGACCTCGAAGAGGTGCTGAACGAGCGGCTGGCCATCCTTCGGGCACAACGGCGCAAGAGCGCCTGACCATTCCGGCCGGACGGCGCGTGCGGGCCACCGCGGAACGTGGCCCGCAGGCGCCTTTTTGCTGTCCGCACCCCGAAGGCCGCGGCGAACGTGCCGGGCCTCAGGATCGAGCACAGGACTCGGGGCAGAACCTGGCCTCGGGGTGGCGCGTCGACGGCTTGTCCAGCAGGGGCTGCCGCTGTGCCTTCAGGTGCCGGTCGAGAAAGGCCGCCACGTAGGTGCGGGTGAGTTCGGCGCCACGGGCCGCGGGCATCATGCCGGGGAGAGGTTCGAGGCCGATGGCGTCCGCCACCAGCGGGATGTCGGTGAAGGTCTGGTGTTCGGCGTTCGACAGCACGAGCCAGCGTTTCCACCCGGTCAGCAGCGTCCAGTCGCGGTCCCACGAGGTGTCGCGGCCACCCGGGACATGTTCGTGCGAACCGAGGAACATGAACGGCCGGGAGAGGCCGCTCTTGGGGATGCGCGCGTAGGTGGTGCCGTCCATGTCGATCCCGGCGCGGATGCGCGGGTCCTTGATCATGGCCGCCACGGTGCCGGCCCCTCCGATCGACTGGCCGGCCATCGCGATCCGTTTGCGGTCGATCAGGTCGGAATGCCGCCCCTTGGCGGTCAGCTGGTCGAGGACGAAGGAGACGTCGGCGGCCCGGCCCTGGACCAGCCCCGCGCCGAAGCCGGGGTCGGTGTTGCTGTCGCAGGCGATGCATTCGGCGACCCGGCCGTCGGCCAGGGTGGTGGCGTAGCTTTCGTAGGTGTGGTCGATGCCGGCCACGACGTACCCCCGGCTGGCCAGGTCCTCGGCCAGGGACGTGAGGGTGCTCATCGGTTTGGTGAAGCCGGGTGACAGCACCACCAGCGGCAGCCTCCGTCCCGCGGGTTCGGCGTCCTTGACGGCGTTGGTCCGGGTCTTGCTCAGCGTGTCGTACGGCACGTTCGCGATCCCCGAGCCTTTCAGCAGGAGTTCCGATTCCTTGGGTGTCATGTACGGCGCCGGCGGCCCCTCGCGCCGCTTGGCCGGGTACCACAGGGTGACCTTGAGTTCCCTGGCGCTGACGTCGAGGTCCCAGGGATCGGGCCGGGAGGTGTCGGTCAGATACCGGACGGTGGTGCCGACCGGGTGGTCGCCGGTGGGGGCCGGCAGGACGGCCGGGCCGGTCGGTGTGGCCGGCGGGCCGGCGTCGGACCGGGGTGGGGTGGGGGCCGAGCAGGCGGACGCGGTGAGGACGGCCAGTCCCGCGGCGACGGCCAGGAGGTGTCTCATGGAGGTCCGTTCACTTGTGCAGCAAGGTCACGGCCTTGGCCAGCGCGGTGTCGCGTCCGGCGGCCGCGTCCTTGGGGGTCAGGGGCACGTGGTGGTCGGGTGGCACGCCGATCCGGTCGATCACCTCGCGGTTCGGGCCCAGGTGGTGCCTGGTGGGGAGGCCGAGCGTGGTGTTGTCGGTCAGCAGGTACGTCTGCGCCGGGCCCGAGATCACGCCGGCGGTCCTGGTGCCGATCAGCCGGCCGAGGCGCAGGTCCTTGACCGCGGAGCTGAAGTGTTCGCAGGCCGAGGCGCAGCCGCGGTCTGTGAGCACCGTCAGCGGCAGGCCGACCAGCTCGACGGTGTCGTCGGTCCGCGCGGGTTCGCACCTGCCGTCCACGGTGCACTGGTAGGCGGTGACCTTGCCGTGGACGAACGCGCTCACCAGCCGGATCGCCTCGGTCGGTCTGCCGCCGCCGTTGCCGCGCAGGTCCAGCACGACGCCGGACAGCGTCCGGCCCTTCCGCAGCCGGGAGATCGCCTTGAGGACCCGGTCCGCGGAGTCGGGAGCGAACGCGTGCATCCGTACGTAGGCGATGTCGTCGTCCAGCAGCTTCGACCACACCACGCGCAGGGTGGCCGGGTCCCGCTGGAACAGGCCGGGCTTGAGTGTCACGCTCCAGCGGCGGCCGGTGCTCTGCCGCAGCAGCCGCAGCCGCACCGGCCGTGCCTCCGGGTAGTCCGGATACAGAGCGCCGATCGCGGGGGTGGCCTTGCCGTCGAGGAAAGGCGCCGATCCGTTGACGGACTCGATGACGTCGCCTGGTCGCAGCCCGGCGGCCTGCGCGGCGCCGCCGTCCACGGTGGTGACGAACAGCGGAGGCAGGGCCGCACCAGGGCTGGTGTCCGCCTGGGGACCGTCGACGTTCGCCTGGAGGCCCAGTCCGTAGCCGTCGCCGTCGTAGTAGTCGGGGGAACGCTCGACGTCGTGGGTCCAGCGTGCGTGGTTGTCGCCGAGGCCGGCCACGACGGCTTCGAGGGTGACGGCGGCCAGCTTGTCACGGAGGCCGGGGACCTGGTCGGTGATCGTGCGGTAGGTGGTCTCGAAGGCGGTCCAGTCGGCTTCGCGGTCGCCGGTCAGCGCGGGCATGGTCGCCTCGGGGACATCGCGGCCCTCGCGGTTGAGCTCTTGTTTCAGTGCGGCGAATCCTGTGGTCAGCAGCGCGCGTGCGTCCAGCGTGGCACCGCTGTAGTAGTTGCCGAGGATGCAGAAGTACGCCTGCTCGATGACGTCGATCGTGGTGGCCGTCTCCGCCTGCGGCGGTCCCTGGGGCGGCACGCACACCGTGGCGGCCTGGGTGCCGGCTTCTCTGCGCGGTGGCGTCGGCGCGGTGCAGGCCGCCGCCAGCAGGAGCGCGAGCCCGGCGGCCGCGGTCGCCCCGACGGTCCTGACGGCCGTCATGACAGGCGCCTGCGGAGCCACCAGAACGACGACCATATGAGGACGAGGGTCAGCAGAGCGTAGAGCCCGGTCTCGATCCACTGGAAGGGCCAGAAGCGGTCGAGGGGGTGGTAGGTCGCCAGCTGCCGGTAGCCGAGGCGGTTGAACTCGGCCGTGCACCCCCCTGCGGGTAGTTGCTGCGGTGAGCAGGGTCCCGACGTCGTGGAGATCGGGACGGCCGTCGCGATCGTCGACGACGGTCCCGAGCCTCCGTCTCCGCTGGAGATCGTACGTCCGGACGGATCGATCAGCTCACTGGACAGGACCCAGGCCCCCGGGTGGCCGGGAACGGCCGACGTCCTCAGGTAGATGTGCATGGGTCCGCCCTGTGGCCCGCCGAGGCCGTCCACGTTCTCCCGGCCGAGCTCGAAGGTCCCGGTGACCGGGGGCATCAGGTGGGGCCGGACCAGCAGCGGCACGGCGACCTGGATCGCGGCGAAGACCACCAGGGTGAGGACCATGGCCGGCAGGGTGCGGCGCATCAGCATGCCGACGGTCACCCCGAGCACGAACGCGAAGGCCGCGTACCCCATCGGGGCGATACCGCGCGCGCCGAACACCACCGGAGCCATCTGCGCCATCTCCGGAACGGCCGACCTGTCCAGGGGCTCGGACCACCAGGTCACCGCGAGGCTGCACACGGCGGCGGCGAGCATGGCCGCCAGGCCGATCAGCCCGAGCTTGACCACCAGCCAGCGGCCGCGGGTGATGCTCTGGTTCCACACCAGCAGGTGTGTGCCGGACTCCATCTCACGGGTGATCAGCGGTGCTCCCCAGAAGAGCCCGGCCAGCGCCGGCACGATCAGCACGACGACGGTGAGGGCCAGGAAGATGATGTCGTGGTCGTCGAAGAACCGGTCGAAGAAGTCGAGGCAGGTGTCGCTCGGGGTGCAGCCGGCGATCCCGGCGGCGTAGTCGGAGGCCAGTTCGGGACCGGTCAGGGCCAGGACGACGACGAGAACCATGAGGACGGCGGCCATCATCGCGGCCGAGCCGCGGAACTGACGCCAGGTCAGCCAGATCATCGCTGCACCTCCAGGGCGACCGGCCGGCGCACGGCGGTGCGGTGGTCCATGTAGGCCAGGACGAGGTCCTCCAGGCCGAGCCGGGTGACCGTCCAGGCGGGGTCGTGGATCGGGGAGTCGGTACGGACCACCAAGGTGCTCTGCCGGTCGGTGTGACTGGCGGAGACCACGTGCTGGTCGGCGGGGAGCCGGTCGGGGTCGCGGCGCGGGCCGACGAGCCGGTGATGGGTGGCCAGCAGCGTGTCGACCTCGCCGGCGAGCTGGACGCGGGAGTCCACCAGCACGATCAGGTGGTCGCAGATGCGTTCCAGGTCCGAGACCAGGTGGGAGGAGAGCACCACGCTGAGCTCGTGCTCGACGGTGGCCTCCATCAGCCCCTGCAGGAACTCGCGGCGCGCGAGCGGGTCGAGCGAGGCCACGGGTTCGTCCAGGATCAGCAGTTCGGGCCGCTTGGCCAGGCCCAGGGTGAGGGCGAGCTGCGCGCGCTGGCCGCCGGACAGCTTGCCGGCCCGGTGCCCGGGGTCGAGCCCGACTCTCGTGACGCGTTCCCGCGCCAGGACGGGATCCCAGCGGGGGTTGAGCCGTGCCCCGAGGCGCAGGTGATCGGCGACGGTCAGCCCCGCGTAGACGGGGGTGTCCTGAGCGACGAACCCCACCCTGGCCAGTTGCGCCGGCGTGCTCGCGGGCCGGCCGCCGAGCACCGTGATGCCGCCTGAGGTGGGTTCGAGCTGGCCGCACGCCAGCTTCAGCAGCGTGGTCTTACCGGCTCCGTTGGGGCCCACCAGCCCGACCACGCGACCGGCCGGGATGTCGACGGTGCACTCACGTAAGGCCCAGCGCCTGCCGTACTTCTTGCCCAGTTCCTGGGCCCGCAGGACCGAAGTCACGCTATGTCCTCCTGAGCGGTCGTCCGAAATGTGGTCATGAAAAGGGCCTCGATGCTCTCGTCGTCGAGGCCGGCCCGGCGGGCCTTGGCCAGCCAGCGCCGCAACTCCAGCCGCAGCGGGCCGTGCGCGGCCAGCGAGGCGCCGGTGAGCGTCGCCGTCACGAACGTCCCCACCCCCGGACGCGCGGCCACCAGGCCCTCGTGCTCAAGCTCCCGGTAGGCCTTGAGGACCGTGTTGGCGTTGATCGCCAGCTGCGCCACGACCTCCTTGACGGTCGGCAGCTGGTCTCCTTCGCGCAGCAGGCCGAGCCGCAGCGCGTGCCGCACCTGCTGAACCAGCTGCAGGTACGGCGACACACCCGACCTGCCGTCCAGATAGAACTCGATCACTGGATCCTCCATTTATCTAGGACCCTAGCACTATAGCCTTATAGACGTTGACAGGTCGAAAAGATCGCCGAAACGGCCTCGCCGGTGGCGCCTGACGTGGCGCAGCAGAGCCTGCCGAGGGAACGGCGGCTCCAGGCGTCCGGGGAAGGGTTCACGCGGCGCCGTGAGGCCGCGCCGCCGCTGGACCGTGACGTGATCGGTCCGCGAAGCGCGGGACGCCGCGGGCATGACCGGAAAAGGCGGCGCGAAGCCGGACGGCGGTCGCCGGTGCGAATTCAGGGTCGACGCGGCGGCCGGTCCCGCGGCCTTGGTGTCAGGTGGCCTGGGTGAGCACTTCGCGGTGGAGGCGGCCGATCAGGTCGTCCCTGTCGATCCCGGCGAGGGCCAGGGCACGTGGCACGGTGCCGGTCTCGGCGCGCAGGATGCCGATCAGCAGATGTGCCGGACGCAGGTCCTTCTTGCGGGACACGCAGGCGAAGCCGCGTTCCAGGGCCAGTCTGGCGGACGCGCCGAGCCGGGACGGCGGAGGGCCGGTGAGGGTCGGCGGGGGCAGGTGGAAGGCGGCCGTCGAGACGCCGGCGGCGTCGAGGCTGTGCTCGAACTCGCGGTCCAGCGCGTCCCTGACCGACCGGTGGTCCAGTCCTGCGGACGTCAGGACGGCGCGGCTGGTCGTGTCGCCCCCGGCGGCGACGGCCAGCAGCAGGTGGTGCGCCTCGATGGCCGCCGAGCCGTCGTCGCGCGCGTCACGTCCCCCGCGCTCGATGATCGCGTCGATGTACTCGTCGATGGC
The DNA here is from genome assembly GCF_014207705.1 of Sphaerisporangium rubeum. Lineage (NCBI taxonomy): Bacteria > Bacillati > Actinomycetota > Actinomycetes > Streptosporangiales > Streptosporangiaceae > Sphaerisporangium > Sphaerisporangium rubeum. Next base: position 3,755,652 of record NZ_JACHIU010000001.1, on the reverse strand, counting down.
GGCCACGGTCAGCGCCTCCTGAGCTTCACACCGGCGTCGACGAGCCGCTTGGCGTGCTTCTTGTGCACCGCCTGCCGCGTCACCCCGAGCGCCTCGGCGACCTGCGGCCAGCTCCACCCCTCGCGCATGGCCTGCTCGACGGCGGCGTCCTCGATCCGGTCCGCGAGCCGCCGCAACGCGGCCACGGCCGCCAGCGCGTCCGCGGGGTCGGCGGGCACGGGAGACTCGGTACCGGACATGACGGCCACCGTAGCCGCCGGACCCGACATTAGTCAACCAAAGTTGCTTAAGGGTTGACGGGACGGCGCGCGACGGGCCTCGCGTCCTGCGGAGCGGAGTCGTCGACGACGTGGCCGGGGACGACGCGCGTGCCGCCGGGGTGCCGGGAGGCGTCCCGGCGGCCGGGGAACATCACGGCGTACGGCGTGCCTGCGGTCAGCAGGCGGACCCGGCGGTTGAAGAACCACGCCAGTACGCGGCGCGCGAGCGGCCGGGTGAAAGGCAGCACGCAGATGAACCCGAGGATGTCGCTCAGGAAGCCGGGGGTGAGCAGCAGGGTGCCGCCGGCGACGATCAACGCGCCGTCGGCGAGCTCACGGTCAGGCATGCGGCCGGACTCCACGGCCTGCCGCAGCGCGCGCCAGGCACGCCGGCCCTCCCGGCGGACCAGCCAGGCACCGAGCAGGCTGTCCAGGATCAGCAGGCCGACCGTCTGCCACCCGCCGATGACCTGCCCGATCTGGATCAGCGTCCAGATCTCCAGCACCGGCACGATCAGGAACGCCAGGAAAAGCACTACGCGCAACATGGCCTCACCCCTCACCTCGGCATGTACAACGCCGGAACCCGCCAGGCGGTTCCCGGCGGGACCGGCCGACGGGGACGGCGGGCCCCACCTGTGCCGCGGTCGCGGTGAGGAACCGGAACCGGTTCGCCGGTCAGGCGCGTGACGTGGCCGGCCTCTCGGGACGCCTTCGGCGGCGCTGTCCGTCCGTGAACGCGGCGTGGGACGGTCAGCGGGTGCGGCGCAGGCGGTGCGGCAGGCCGGCGATGCCCCATAACGTGACGCGCCACAGGGCCTCGGCGACGATGGCGCGGCTCATCTTGCTGGCGCCGACGGTGCGGTCGGTGAAGGTGATGGGGACCTCGGTGACGCGCAGGCCGTTGCGGATGGTGCGCAGGGTGAGGTCGACCTGGAAGCAGTAGCCCTCGGACTGGATGTCGCTCAGGCCGATCTTCTCCAGGGTGGAGGCGCGGTAGGCGCGGAAGCCGGCCGTGGTGTCGCGGACCGGCACGCCGAGCACGATGCGCGCGTAGGTGTTGGCGCCGCGCGACAGGAACTCGCGGCTCGCCGGCCAGTTGACCACCTTGCCGCCGCGCACCCAGCGTGAGCCGATCACCAGGTCCGCGCCGGCGGCGAGCGCGTCCAGCAGCGCGGGGAGCTGCTCGGGGCTGTGGGAGCCGTCGGCGTCCATCTCGACCAGGACGTCGAAGCCTTCGGCGAGGCCCCAGGCGAAGCCGGCGAGGTAGGCGGCGCCGAGACCCTGCTTGGCGGGGCGGTGCAGCACGTGCACGTGGTCGTCGGCGGCGGCCAGCTCGTCGGCGACGGCGCCGGTGCCGTCGGGGCTGTTGTCGTCGGCGACCAGCAGGTGGGCCTCCGGGACGGCGGCGCGCAGGCGGGCCGCGATGACCGGGAGGTTCTCCCGTTCGTTGTAGGTGGGCACGATGACGAGCACCCGTCCGAGGGTCCGGTCCATCAGGCGTCCTCTCCTCCGCTGGTGTCCTTTCTGCGCGGAGCCCGGCGCCGGGCCGCGGCGACGCCTACGGCGCCGGCGGCGGCCAGCAGCAGGAACCACTCCGGCAGCGGACCGAGGCGGGTCGCCAGGGTCTGGCCGGTGCGGACCTGCACGTCGAGCACCGCCTTGGCGGTGACCTTCTCGGCGCCGCGCCAGCGGATCTTCCCGGTGTGGTCGACGAAGGCCGAGATGCCGGTGGTGGCCGCGATGACCACCGCCCGGTCGTGCTCCACCGCGCGCAGCTGCGACATGGCGAGCTGCTGCGGCGGCAGGTTGCTGCGTGCGTAGGTGGCGTTGTTGGTCTGCACCGCGAGCGGCGTGCCGCCGGCCTGGACGGTGCCGCGCACGACGCCGTCGAACGCGACCTCGTAGCAGGACACGGCGCCGATGGTGACCGGGCCCATGCGCAGCGCGCCTGGCCGGTCGCCTGGCAGCGACTGCAGCCCGACGAGGTTCACCCGGGAGAAGAACTGCTCCAGGAGCGCCTTGTACGGGACGTACTCCCCGAACGGCACGAGTTGTTGCTTGTCGTAGTACGCGCCGGGGCCGGTCCTGGGGTCCCACACGATGGCGCGGGTGCGGCGGTGCTCGCCGTCGGGGTCCACGGCGATGGCGCCGACCAGGATCGGCACGCCGATGTCGCTCGCGGCGGCGTCGATGGTCTGGCGGGCCTGCGCGCTGCGGTAGGGGTCGATGTCGGTGGAGTTCTCCGGCCAGATCACGATGTCGGGCCGCGGCATGCGGCCGGCCCGCACGTCGGCGGCCATCTCGTGGGTGACGCGCGCGTGGTTGCCGAGCACCACGGCCGGCTTGTCGCCGAGGAACCCCATGCCCTCCCCCGGCACGTCCCCCTGCACCACGCCGACCCGGATCACCCGGCCCCCCTCGGCGGCGGGCCGCGGCACGGCGTACCCGAGCAGCGGCACGGCCAGGACCCCCGCCAGCAGCAGCGCCGCCGTACGGAGGCCGCCGGGGTCCCCCGGCGCGGCGGTGGTGGCGCTGTCAGGCGCGGCGGTACGGGACCGGCCGGTCGGTGCGGCGGCGCCTGACCGGGTCAGGCGGAGCGCCGCGAAGGCGAGCAGAGCGCCGCACAGGGCCACGGCGAAGGTGACCAGGGGTGCGCCACCGAGTGCCGCGTACGGCGTGAACGGGGACTCGCCCTGCGCGAACGCCAGGCGCATCCAGGGGAAGCCGCCGACGGGGAACCGGCCGCGGGCCCACTCCTGCGCCACCCACAGCGCGGCCACCCACAGCGGCCACCACCGCAGCCGTGTCACCAGGGCCGTGGCGCCGGAGGCGGCGGCGAGGAACAGGCATTCGACGGCCACCAGGATCAGCCAGGCGTCGTACCCGATGGGCCGCACCCACGCCAGGCCCGGCAGCAGGAACGCCGCGCCGCCGAGGTACCCGAGCCACACGGCCCGCCGGACGGCCGCGCCGCGCGCCGCGAGGGTGAGCAGCGCCACACCGGCCGGCGCGAGGAACCACGAACCGATCGGCGGGAATGAAACATACAGAAGCAGGCCCCCCGCCACGGCCGCCGCCGGACGCGTCCAGGCACGGCTCAAGGAGGCTCCTGCGACGGCAGGCGACCTCAGATGATGCTGCTCAACCGCTGGCCGGGCCACGTGGCGCTCGTTCTCCACTCGCTGTTCTGTGCGGTGACCAACGAACGCTACCGTCCGCGCGCGCGGGGTCCAACCGCCGCGTGATCCATGGCGCGCCACGGCACCGGCACCCCGCCGCCAGGTGATCGCGCTCCGGGACGGAAGGGGTGCGCATGGTGATTTCCTGGGACGCCGGGCCCGCGCCGTCCTGGAGGCGGACGGGAAGGGTGCCGATGGTGATCTCTGGGACGCCGACGCGAAGGCCCGCGTGTCCTGGAGGGGTGCGCATGGTGATCCCTGGGGGTTCCCGGTGCCTGGGCCAGGGATCACGGTGCGAGGTGTGGCACGGGATGGGAAGAGGGCCCGGACGACCCTTCGGACCGGATCCGTCCCGTCGGCGGCGAGCGCGGAGTTCCGTTGTCTACTGGGTGTCCGGGCCCTTCCCGGGTCCAACCCCCCATCCGGCTGGGGTGCCCCGACTCGACGGACCGACGGCGCTGCGACTGGCTGAGCGATCGGAGCCGTGCCCCGTCATGCCGCAGAACCCGACGATGTCTGTAGACGGCCAACCGGCAGTCCCGTGCTGGACTGTCCAGCAAATTACCGACCTCAGCTCAGATGTCAACCGTGTCCCGATCAGCGGGAACACCAAGTTTTCGCAGGTAGACAAGGAGACGTGAGTGGCGTCATGTGGACCGATGTCCCCCGGCCCGGTGCGTGCCGCGCCGGGGGTGGTTCGCCTGGTCAGCCGTCCCGCGGGTCTTCGGGAAGCCCTGCGCAGCGTGACAGTACGGCCGGGAGGTCGCCGGTGTGGACCACGCCGAGGGCCCCGGTGGCCCGGGTCAGCGCAACGTAAAGGTCGCCGGCGCCGCGGGGTGATCCGGTGAGGATGGCGGCGGGTTCGGCCACGATCACCGAGTCGAACTCCAGGCCTTTGGCCTCGGTGACGGTGAGCACCGCGACGGGGGCCTCCAGCGCCGCGGCGCCGGGCCCCGCCACCGCGTCCGGCACCGCCGCGGTGACCGCCGCGCCGATCGGCCCGGCGTGGGAGGCCGGCACGATGACGGCGAGCCGGCCGCCGGGGACGATCTGCCCCGCCACCACCTCGGCCAGCTCCTCGGGCCCGCCGACACGCCGGGCCCAGGGCCGTACGCCGGTCTCGCGCACCGGGTCGGGGGCCTTCAGCTCCGGCCCCACCAGGGTGAGCACGTCGGCGGCGACGGCCATCAGCTCGGCGGGGGTGCGGTAGTTGACGGTGAGGGTCTCCACCCGCCAGCGGCCGGCGGCGTGCGGGTCGAGCATGCCGGCCCAGGACGTGGCGCCGGCGGCGGTGCCGGTCTGCGCGATGTCCCCGACCACGGTCATCGACCGGTTGGGGCTGCGGCGCATCAGCATGCGCCACGCCATCGCCGACAGCTCCTGCGCCTCGTCCACGATGACGTGGCCGTAGGCCCAGGTGCGGTCGGCGGCGGCCCGCTCGGCGGTGGTCAGGTGCTCGCCGTCGCCGCGGTGGCGCGCGGCCAGCCGCTCGGCGTCCACCATGCCGGACATGCCGGTCAGCTCCAGCACCTCGCGCGCGTAGGCGATCTCGGACTGCCGTTCGGCCTCCTCGGCCTGGCGTGCGGCGGCGAGGTCCTCCTCGGCCTGCAGCGCGGCGGCGCGCAGCACGGCGGGGTCGATGTCGCCGAGCAGCTCGGCGGCCTCGTCCAGCAGCGGCACGTCGGCCTCGGTCCACAGGGACGCTCCGCCGCGCGGCGGCTCACGGAACAGGATGTCCTGTTCGGCGGGCCGCAGCCCGGCGTACGTCATGCGCTCGGTGGAGGAGAACAGGCCGATCAGCAGGCGCTGCGGGGTGACGTAGGGCCACAGGCGGTTCAGCGCGGCCTTGACGGCGGGTTCGGTGCGCAGGTCCTCCCGCAGGTCGGCCAGTTCGTCCTCCTCCAGCAGGCCGCGGCCGAGCTGTTTGGCGGCCTGTCTGGCGAGGACGGCGAGGATGTGGCGGACGAACACGGCGCGGGCCTGGTTGTGGGGCCGGCGGCCCCGGGAGGCGCGGGACGCGGCGGCCTCCAGGGTGCGGCGGTCCAGGCGCAGGGTGTAGTTGCCGAGGTCGATGTCGATGGGTCCCGGCGGCATGCGCTGGCGGTCGCGCACCGCCTTGGCGATCACGTCGGCCATGCGTGGCGAGCCCTTCAGCACCGCGGCCTCGGCGCTCTCGCGCGCGGTCGCGGTGAGGCCGGGGTACAGGCCGGCGACCGTGGACAGCAGCACGTCGGTCTCGCCGAGCGACGGCAGAACCTGCTCGATGTAGCGCATGAACGTGGGGTTGGGGCCGAGGATGAGGATGCCGCGGCGGGCCAGGACGTCGCGGTGGGTGTACAGCAGGTACGCGGCGCGGTGCAGCGCCACCACGGTCTTGCCGGTCCCCGGGCCGCCCTGCACGACCAGGACGCCGCCGAGGTCGCTGCGGATGATGCGGTCCTGCTCGGCCTGGATGGTGGCGACGATGTCGCGCATGCGGCCGGTGCGCTTCTCGCCGAGCGCCGCGAGCAGCGCGGCCTCGCCGTTGAGGGTGGCGCGGTCGTCGTCGGTGAGCCGGTCGAGGTCGAACAGGTCGTCGTCCACACCGGTGACGCGGCGGTCGCGGGTGCGCAGGTGGCGGCGGCGGGTCACCCCCATGGGGCTCGCCGGGGTGGCACGGTAGAACGGCTGCGCGACCGGGGCCCGCCAGTCGATGAGCAGGCGGACCTGCTCGTCGTCCGACATGCCGATGCGGCCGATGTACAACGTCTTGTCGACATCGGCGTCGGCGTCGTCGAGGTCCAGCCGCCCGAAGCACAGCCCGTTCTCCACGGCCCACAGCCGCGACAGCCGCTCGGCGTACATCACCGCGAACGTGTCACGCTCGGAGCGGTTCTGGTGGGTGCCGCCGCCGCCTTGCGCCAGCACACCGTCGAGCTGCGTCCTGGTGCGCACGCGCAGCACGTCGAGCCGCTGGTAGAGCCGGGTGAGGTGCCGCTGCTCCTTGGCGAGCTCGAGTTGACGCGCGGCCGGGACCTCGTTATTATTGGTAGTAATGGGACGCTCCGGGCCTATTTTTTATATGCGTTCACTGTGATGTCTGTGACAGTTGTGGTGAGAGCCCACAGAATAGCAGATCCGGGCCCATATCCCTCGTGCTGCTCGCCGCCCTCAGAGGCGGCGTCTTCGCATTTTACGGGGCTTTCGCACGGACATACCGGGACAACATACGCCGCTCCCCTGCCGCGGTGTGACCACCTCCGGCGACGGGTCCACCGATCCCTTCACTTTCTCCGCCGGATCCGCAGGCGAGTGCTCGCGAACCGGACGGCCGTCCGCGCACCCCGGCGCGCACCCCGGCGCGCACAGCGGACCGCCGCGTCCCCGCGGCGGAACGGCTGGAGACCGCCGTCCGCGGACCCCGGCGCGCACCGTGCGTGGCGAGGCGGTACGGTCACCTCTGAGATCAGGAAAGCTTCCTTACAGAGGATCGATCCCCTATGAAACTGGCCGTGGTCGGCGGCGGCTCGACGTACACACCCGAGCTGATCGACGGGTTCGCGCGCCTGCGGCACGAGCTGCCGGTGTCGCGGATCACGCTGGTCGACCCCGACGAGCGGCGGCTGGCCCTGGTGGCCGCCATGTCGGCCCGCATGCTGGCCCGCGCGGGACACCCGGCCACCGTCCACACCGCCACCACCGTCGAGGACGGCGCGGCCGGCGCGGACGCCGTGCTGCTGCAACTGCGCGTCGGGGGACAGGCGGCGCGCGGGGTGGACGAGACGCTGCCGCTGGAATGCGGATGCGTCGGACAGGAGACCACCGGGGCCGGCGGGCTCGCCAAGGCGCTGCGCACGGTGCCGGTGGTGCTGGACATCGCGGCGCGGGTCGCCGAGGTCGCGCCGTACGCCTGGATCGTCGACTTCACCAACCCCGTCGGCATCGTCACCCGGGCCCTGCTCGACGCCGGTCACCGCGCGATCGGGCTGTGCAACGTGGCGATCGGCTTCCAGCGGCGGTTCGCCGCCGCGCTCGGCGTGGACCCCGGCCGCGTCTCCCTCGGCCACGTCGGGCTCAACCACCTGACCTGGGAACGCGCGGTGTACCTGGACGGGGCCGACGTGCTGCCGCGGCTGCTCGCCGAGCACGGCGAGAGCGTCGCGCGCGACATCGGTCTGCCGGTGGAGCTGATCCGCCGCCTCGGCGTGGTGCCGTCCTACTACCTGCGGTACTTCTACGAGCACGACGCCGTGGTGGCCGAGCAGCGGGCCGGGGCCTCCCGCGCCGAGCAGGTGGCGCACCTGGAGGAGTCGCTGCTCGCCATGTACGCCGACCCGGCCGTGGACACCAAGCCCGAGCTGCTGGAACGGCGCGGCGGCGCGTTCTACTCCGAGGCCGCGGTCGCGCTGGTCGCGTCGCTCGCCGGCGACCGCGGCGACACGCAGGTGGTGAACGTGCGCAACGGCGGCACCCTGCCGTTCCTGCCGCCGGACGCGGTCATCGAGGTCCCCGCGCGTGTCGGCGCCGCCGGGGCCGTCCCCCTGCCGGTCGCGCCGGTGCCGCCGCTGTACGCCGGGCTGATCGCGCACGTCTCGGCGTACGAGGACCTGGCCCTCGATGCCGCGCTGCGCGGCGGCGCCGACCGGGTCGCCGACGCGCTGCTGGCGCACCCGCTGATCGGCCAGGCGACGGTGGCGGCGCAGCTGGCGCGGCGGCTCGTCGAGGCGAACCGGCCGTTCCTGCCGTGGGCCGGGGACGGCCGGTGACGGCGCCGCGCGCCGTCGACGGCGGCGGCGGGACGGCGGTGGCGCTGCTCGCCGTCGACGGCGGCAACAGCAAGACGGCCGTGGCGCTGGTCGCCGGGGACGGCACGGTGCTCGCCACCGGGACAGGCGGCGGTTTCCTGCCGCAGAGCCACGGCGTGCCGGCCGCGATGGACGTGCTGCTCGACGCGGTGCGCCGCGCCATCGGGCCTGGTGCGCAGCCGCCGTTCGCCGGTCACGTCGCCGCCTACCTGGCAGGCGCCGACCTTCCGGTGGAGGAGGACGCGCTGCGCGCCGAGATCCTCGCGCGCGGGTACGGCCGCACGGCGGTCGTCGGCAACGACACCTTCGCGCTGATGCGCGCCGGGACGAGCCGGCCGTACGGCGCCGCCGTGGTGTGCGGCGCGGGGATCAACGCGGTGGCCGTCGCCCCCGACGGCCGCACCGCGCGGTTCCCCGCGCTCGGCCGGATCAGCGGCGACTGGGGTGGCGGCCTCGGGCTCGGCGAGGAGGCGCTGTGGCACGCGGTGCGCGCCGAGGACGGCCGCGGCCCCGGCACCGCGCTGCTCGGCGTGGTGCGGGACGCGTTCGGCACCCGTACCGCCGAGGAGGTCGTGCTCGGGCTGCACTTCGGCTCGCTGCCGCACGGCCGGCTGGCCGGCCTGGTGCCGCCGCTGCTGGCCGCCGCCGCGTCGGGGGACGCCGTCGCGCGGAGCCTGGTGGAGCGGCAGGCCGAGGAGATCACGGTGATGGGGGTGACCGCGCTGCGCCGCCTCGGCATGCTGGACACCCCGTGCGAGGTGGTGCTCGGCGGTGGCGTGCTCGCCGCCGGGGATCCGCTGCTGAACGGCCTGGTGGAGCGGGGGTACGCCGGACGCGCGCCGCTGGCGGAACTGGTGGTGACCACCGCACCGCCGATCGCCGGTGCGGTCCTGCTCGGCCTGGAGCAGCTCGGCCTCGGCGGTCCGGCGGCGGAGGCCAGGGTGCGGGCCGCGTTCACCACCGCTCCCCCGGGCTGAGCCGGCCTTGGCACCGGACGGGAATCCGGATCAAGCGCGGCCGGACCCCGCTTCCCCGTTCGTGCCAGGTCGTGGAGGTGATCGGCTCGGGCCGGCGCGGAGGTCCGGGGTGCGGTGTCCGGTGGAGGTGGTCAGCCGGGGCCGGTGCCGAGGTCGGGGGTGCGGTGCTCGAAGGGGGTGCTGAGGACGATGGTGGTGCGGGTGGAGACGTTGGCGGCGGCGCGGATCTGCTGGAGCAGGTGCTCAAGCGCGATCGGGGACTCCACGCGGACCTTGAGGATGTAGCTCTCGTCACCCGCCACGCTGTGGCAGGCCTCTACGGCCGTCAGGTGCAGGAGCCGGTCGGGTGCGTCGTCCGCCGCCGAGGGATCGATCGGCTTGATCGACACGAACGCGGTGAGCGGCAGGCCGATCGCGTCGTGGTCGATGAGCGCCGAGTAGCCGCGGATCACTCCGCGCTTCTCCAGCCGCCGCACCCTCTGGTGGACCGCGGACACCGACAGCCCCGTCTCCTTGGCCAGGTCGGTGAAGCTCATGCGCCCGTCCGCCGCCAGCAGCGTCACGATTCGGCGATCGATCTCCTCCACGCCGCCAACGGTAGCGGCCCTCCGGCCGCTTTCGGGCGGCAAGTGGTCACGGCATGGTCCCAACCCGTGCCATCCCGTCACGATGACGCAGTGGAGGGACGAATACGGCATCCCGCCACGGTGAACCAGAGGCGGGACGGACGTGGCGTCCCGCCTCCGGCCACAGGTGGCTAGCGGGTGACGCGGACGTCGTCCACGCCGGCCTCGACCAGGCTGGCGGTGGAGGCGTCGGCGGCGTCGATCACCACGCGGACGGTCTGGCCGGCCAGGGAGGAGATGTCGGCCGAGGCGGTGCTCCAGGCGCCGTCGCGGTTGGACGCGGCGCCGGCCTGGTTGAGCACGACGACGGTGCTGGAGCCGACGACGCGGACGCGCAGGTAGTCGGCGCTGGAGGAGTTGCTGCCGTGCGCCAGGTACCACGACAGCGACAGCCGCAGGCCGGAACCGGACGGCAGCGTGATCGCCGGGGACTGGATGGTGGTGACGCCGCCGTCCACGTCGTAGTCACCGGCGGCGGTCCCGGCGAGACGTCCGGTCACCAGGTCGTTGGTGCCGCTGACGGTGGTGCCGAGCTGCTTGGTGCCACTGGAGGTGGTGGCCTGCGGCACGCCGCGCTCCCACTGGCCGGTGGTCGCGGTGTCGGTGCCGGAGGGGTTGACGGTCCAGCCGGTGGCCGTCTCGAAGGTGTCCTGCCACACCACGACCGGCGCCGGGGCCGCGGCGACGGTCCACACGGCGTACGCGATGGCGTCGGCGTTGCGGTTCAGCGCGGTGTCGTTGATGTTGGACGTGGTGTCGCACGACCGGTGGTAGCACGAGTCGAACGCCTGCCCCGCGGTGCCGCCCCACAGCGTCGCCTGCGCGCTGGTCTTGGTGCCCTCGGCGCCGGTGAACGTGCCGCCGGCCGGGATGCCGCGCGAGATGAACGGCCCGTAGTCGGACCGGCCGTCGAAGTCGGTGCCGCGGGTCGGCACGCCGATGGAGGTGAAGTAGTCGGCCAGCACCCGCTCCAGCTCGGCCGACCCGGCCGGGCCGGGACCCGAGCCCACCCCGTCGGAGTCGTCGCCGTCGTACAGGAAGTAGCCGGGGTTCGGCGAGGCCACCATGTCGAAGTTGTAGTACCCCTTGATCTTCGACCGGTCGGTGGTGGACAGGTTGCTCACGTAGTACGTCGAGCCGCGCAGTCCGCCCTCCTCGGCTCCCCACCAGGCGAACCGCAGGTGCTTGGTCGGGACGAGCGACTGGCGTGCCACCTCGAGGGCCGTCTCCAGGATGGCGGCGCTGCCGGAGCCGTTGTCGTTGATGCCGGGTCCGGCGGTCACGCTGTCCAGGTGCGCGCCGACCATGAGGATGTCGTCGGGGTTGCCGCCGGGCCAGTCGGCGATGACGTTGTAGCCGGTGGCGCCGTTGTAGGTGAACGACTGCAACGTGGTGCTGTAGCCGGCCGAGTCCAGCAGGCCTTTGACGTAGTTGGCCGAGGCCAGGTAGCCGGGCCGGCCGTGCGCGCGGTTGCCGCCGTTGGCGGTGGCGATGTTCTGCAGCTGCGTCAGGTGGGCCTTGACGTTGGTGAGCGAGATGTCCGGTGGCGCGAGCGCGGCGGCCGGGGCCTGGGTGGCGGGAAGGGCCGCCACCAGGGCGAGCGCCAGTGCCGAGACGAGCGTGGTCAAGCGTGATCTCATACCGGTCCTCTGGGGTGGGGAGGGGGGTGACGCGTGGAGGCGGCCAGGGTGGGGACGCCTCCGGCGGGACAGGGACATACGGGGACCCGTTCACCGGCCCGGCCTCGGGGTGGCGGGACGGGAGCAGGAGGGCGCCGTGGACGACGGCCCGGTCACGTGATCGGTTTCCGCGCCGCTACGCCTCCACGGTGCTCGCTGTGCTCAGCGGGGGTCCGCCGTACCCCGACTCATCTTGTAAGGAACTTAACCCGCCAGGTGTCACTCGCCTAGACCCACTTCCCGTCCGGGACACGCGACGGCCGCCGCCCCTCGCGTGACGGGACGGCGGCCGGTGCCGGGGGTCAGGCGGCCAGGGTGTCGAGGGAGACCTGCCACAACAGTGCCGCGGCCTCGGGGTCGACGGCGTAGCCGGCGACCCCGGTGCGCGTGCCGGGCTGGTGCGGCCCGGCTTCCTGGCAGTCCTCGAAGTAGCGGCCGCCGACGCCGTCCAGCAGAGGGGACGTGGCGAGCAGGACGGAGGTCGCGGCACCCTGCTCGGTGGTCTTCCACGGGGCGGCCCCACCGGAGGCGGCGCGCAGGCGGTCGAGCTCCTCCTCGGTGACGTGCCGCTGGAGCCGGGTGCGGATGCCGCCGGGGTGCAGGGAGTTGACGGTGACGCCGTCGTCGGCCCAGCGCCGGGTGGCCTCCACGGCGAACAGCACGTTGGCCGTCTTGGACTGGCCGTACGCGAGCCACGGCTCGTAGGCGCGCTCACGGAAATGGATGTCGTCGAACACCACCGGCGAACGCAGGTGGGCCGCGGAGCTGACCGACACCACGCGCGCGCCGCCGGCGGCGGCGAGACGCGGGTGCAGCGCGGTGGTGAGCGCGAAGTGGCCGAGGTGGTTGGTGGCGAACTGCAGTTCCCAGCCCTGCGGCGTGCGGCTTTCTGGCGCGGCCATGACGCCGGCGTTGTTCACCAGGATGTGCAGCGGCCCGTCGAAGGCGGCGGCGAACGCCGCGACGGACGCCTGGTCGGCCAGGTCGAGCGGCGCGACGAGGACCTGCTTGTTGCCGGTGGCGGCGATGATGTCCTCGGCGGTGCGCTCCCCCGCCTGGAGGTCGCGTACGGCGAGCGTCACCTCGGCGCCGGCGCCGGCGAGCGCGCGGGCCGTCTCGACGCCGATGCCGGACGCGCCGCCGGTGACGATGGCCCTGCGGCCGGTGAGGTCGATGCCGTCCACGACCTGCGCGGCGGTGGACTCGGCGGTGAACGGAGTGATGATGCGATCGGTCACGATCTTTCCCGTCTTTCTCGGCATGCGAACGCGGAGGGCGACCGGTAAGATTAAGCGGAGGAACCTCCGGATGCGCTTCCCAGATTAAGCGGAGTCTCCTCCGTTTAGCAAACCGGCCTCCGCGAACCAAGCCACCACCGCCGCGAACCGACTCCTCGACCGCGGCCCGTACTCGACTCCCCGTCCCGAGCCCTCGGCCCACGACCCGGGCCCCTGGCTCCTCGTCCTGAGCCACTGACCCAGAACCCGGGCTCCCGGCGCCGCGTCCCGAGCCCCCGACTCCGAAGGAGGAGCCCATGACGGCCACCGGCTCCCGGCCGCTGCGCGCCGACGCCAGGCGCAACCGCGATCGCCTCCTGGAGGCCGCCGTCCGGGCCTTCTCCACCGACGGCCCCGGGGTGACGCTCGACGCCATCGCCAAGGACGCGGGGGTCGGCATCGGCACCCTCTACCGCCACTACCCCACGCGTGAGGCGCTCATCGAGGCCGCCTACCGCAACGAGCTGGCCCGCCTGTGCGACTCGGTCCCCGAGTTGCTGCGCAGCCGCCCCGCCGACCAGGCCACCCGCCTGTGGATGGACCACTTCATCGACTACATGGCCACCAAACGCGGCATGGCCGGAGCCCTGCGCGCCGTGATCGCCTCAGGCGGCAACCCCTACGCGCAGAGCCGCGACCACCTGCTCACCGCCGTCGCCGCGCTTCTGCGGGCCGGTGTCGCCGACTCCACCATCCGTCCCGACGTCGACCCCGCCGACGTCCTGGTGGGCCTCAGCGGCGTCACCCTCGCCACCGGCGAACCGGACAAGCGCGACCAGGCGGGCCGTCTTCTCGACCTGTTGATGGACGGCTTGCGCTACCGGCCGGAGCAGGGCTGACGAGCGCGGGCTCCCCGCCGGACGGCGTCACGCCGCCGCCTGAGGCCCGGCGGCGTGCCGGTTCGCGGGGGGTACGGAACGCGTGTCCGCCGGAGTACCGAATGCGGGCTCCGACACGGGGAGCGGGGAAAGGGAACGTCCACTCCTTTCCACTTTCAACCTATAGCGCATGGTGGGGCTTGCGGCAAGGCCCCGGTCGTGGCGCACAATCGTCGGCCGGGACCGGCACACCGGTCGCGAGGACACCGGCCGCGTGCGACGGCGCACCCGGCCGAGATCGGAGCTCATGAGGTGACTCACCTGACCACCAGCGCGTTCGACCTTCCCGGCCGGCTGTCCGCCAAGGCGGCGCCGCAGCTGATCGCCGGGGACGAGCGGCACTTCGCGGCCGTCGCGGAGACCCTGGAAAGGTCGATCGCCGAGGTGTCGGCGCGTCTTGACGCAGCGCTCAAGGCGCCGGGGGGTGCGGGACGGCAGGCGCTGGACCGGGACCTGGAGGTGCACCGGCTGTCGGGACGGCTGCGGCTGCTGCGGCGGTTCGGGCTGGATCTGTGTCTCGGCCACATGGTGCACGCGGACGGCTCGGAGCCTGTGTACGTGGGGCGGCTCGGGCTCACCGACGACGAGGGACGGCGGCTGCTGGTCGACTGGCGGTCACCGGCGGCGGAGCCGTTCTTCGGCGCGACCCACGCCGATCCGATGGGGCTGGCGAGCCGCCGCAGGTACCGCTGGACCCGTGGCCGGATCAGCGACTACTGGGACGAGGTGTTCACCCCGGACGGCTTCGAGGGACACGCCGCGCTGGACGACCAGTCGGCGTTCATCGCGAGCCTCGGCGCGAGCAGGTCGCCGCGCATGCGTGAGGTGCTCGGCACCATCCAGGCCGACCAGGACGCGATCATCCGCGCGGGGTCGCGCGGCGCGCTGGTCGTCGACGGCGGGCCCGGCACCGGCAAGACGGTCGTGGCGCTGCACCGCGCGGCGTACTTGCTGTACTCCGATCCCCGCCTCGGTCACCGCAAAGGCGGCGTGTTGTTCGTCGGGCCGCACCAGCCGTACCTGGCGTACGTCGCCGACGTCCTGCCGAGCCTCGGCGAGGAGGGGGTGCGGACCTGCACCCTGCGGGACCTCGTCCCCGAGGGTGGCGCGGCGGCGGCCGAGACCGATCCGGAGGTGGCGCGGCTGAAGGCGTCCGCGGACCTGGTGGACGGCATCGAGAGGGCCGTCAGGTTCTACGAGAACGCACCCACCGAGGCGATGACGGTCACCACCCCCTGGGCCGACGTCCGGCTGGAGCCCGGTGACTGGGCCGAGGCGTTCGACGCGCCGGAACCGGGGACGCCGCACAACGAGGCACGCGACCGGATCCTTGAGGAACTGGTCACGATCCTGGCGGACCGGCACGACGCCGACCCCCCGGCGGGCCCGCTGCGCGCGTCGCTGCTGCGCCACCGGGAGCTGCTCACGGCACTCAACCGGGCCTGGCCGCTGATCGAGGCGACGGACCTGGTCGGCGACCTGTGGACGGTGCCGGCGTACCTGCGGCTCTGCGTCCCCTCGCTCACACGTGACGAGATCAGGAGGCTCCAGCGCGCGGACGCGCAGGCGTGGACGGTCTCGGACCTGCCGCTGCTCGACGCGGCGCGGCGGCGGCTCGGCGACCCCGAGGCGTCACGGCGCGAGCGCAGGCGCGCGGCGGCCGCCGCCGAGGAACGCGAGCGCATGACGCGGGTCGTCGAGGACCTGCTCGAAGCCGACGACGACGGCGAAGGGGTGGTGACGATGCTGCACGGACAGGACCTGCGGGACGCGCTGGCCGACGGGACCGCGCCGCCGCTCGCCGATCCCGACGTGCTCGCCGGGCCGTTCGCGCACGTCGTCGTGGACGAGGCGCAGGAGCTCACCGACGCCGAGTGGCGGATGCTGCTGGCGCGCTGCCCCTCGCGGAGCTTCACCATCGTCGGCGACCGCGCGCAGGCCAGGCGCGGTTTCACCGAGTCCTGGCGGGAACGGCTGGAGCGCGCCGGGCTCGACCGGGTCACCTTGGCCACGTTGAGCGTCAACTACCGCACACCGGAGGAGGTCATGGCGGAGGCCGAGCCGGTCATCAGGGCCGTGCTGCCGGACGCCAACGTGCCGGTCTCCATCCGCCGTGGCGGCGTGCCGGTCGAGCACGCGCCGGCGGCCCGCCTGGAGGCGATTCTCGGGACGTGGCTGGACGAGCACGCCGAGGGGATCGCGGCGGTCATCGGCGATCCGGCGTTCCGGGAACGGCCGAGGGTGCGGTCGCTGACCCCGGAGCTGTCCAAGGGGCTGGAGTTCGACCTGGTGCTCCTGGTCGATCCGGAGCGGTTCGGCGACGGGGTCCAGGGTGCCGTCGACCGGTACGTCGCGATGACGCGCGCGACACGGCGCCTGGTGGTGCTCACGAGTTCCTGAGTTTCCCGCGACGGCGCCGAGTCTCTCCCTCGCCGAAGCGCCACCCCGGACAGGTCGTGTGGGGTCTTCGGGGGGGCCGGACTGGTAAGGAAGACCTTAGTTAGTCTAGCCTTACCTAAGTTTCGGTCCCCGATCATTCAGGAGGAGCGGTCGTGGCTGTCCCGGTGCCGTCGGGTGGTGACGTCCTGCGGCGTGCGGTCGCCGGACAGCGGCGGGACGTGGCCCTCGGGTCGGTGCTCGGCGCGGCGCACCAGGCCGGGGAGGCGCTGGTCCCGGTGCTGATCGGCGTCGCCGTCGACCGGGGGGTCGCCGAGGGGGACCTCGGCGCGCTGCTCGCGGTGCTCGGTGTCCTGGCCGTCGTCTACGTCGGGCTGTCGTTCGGTTTCCGTTTCGGTGCGCGCGCCGGGGAACGCGCCGCGGAGCGCGCGGGACACGAGCTGCGGGTGGCGCTCGTCGAGCGGGTGCTGCACCCCGGCGGCGGCGCGGAGGAGGGCCGGCTTCCCGGCGCGCTCGCCGCCGTCGCCACCGAGGACGCGCGGCGGGTCGGCGCGGTCACCATGGCCGTGCTGTCGGGGGTGGCGGCGCTCACGGGACTGCTGGTCGGCGCCGTCGTGCTGCTGCGCATCTCGGTGCCGCTCGGGCTCATGGTGCTGCTCGGCACGCCTGTGCTGCTGTGGCTCGGTCACCTGCTGAGCAAGCCGCTGGAACGCCGCAGCGAGACCGAGCAGGAACGTGCCGCGCACGCCTCCGGGGTGGCCGCCGACCTGGTGGCGGGGTTGCGGGTCCTCAAAGGCATCGGCGCCGAGTCCGCCGCCGTGGCGCGCTACCGCGCGACCAGCCGTGACTCGCTGGCCGCCACGGTGCGCGCCGCACGCGCCGAGGCGCTGAGCAACGGCACCGTGCTGGCGCTCACCGGCGCGTTCATCGCGGTCGTGGCCCTGGTCGGCGGCCGGCTCGCCGCGCAGGGTGACATCAGCCTCGGCCAGCTCGTCTCCGCCGTCGGCCTCGCGATGTTCCTGCTCGGCCCGCTCGGCGTCCTGTCCTGGGTCACCACCGAACTGGCGCAGGCCCGCGCCTCCGCGGCCCGGGTGGCCGGCGTGCTCGCCACCCCGGCCGCCGTGCCGTACGGCACCGCGTCCCTCCCCGTTCCGGTGCGCGGCGAACTGCTCCTTGACGGCGTCACCCATGCCGGGCTGCGCGAGGTGACCCTGCGGGTCTCCCCCGGCGAACTGCTCGGTGTCGCCGCCACCGACCCCGCCGACGCGACCGCGCTGCTGCGCTGCCTGGCCCGCGAGACCGACCCCGCCGCCGGCGGCATCGAACTGGACGGCGTCCCCCTGCGCACCCTGGACCCGGCGGCCCTGCGCACGGCCGTCCTGGTCGCGCACCACGACGCGGCGCTGTTCCAGGACACGCTGCTCGCCAACATCGCACCCCCTGACGGGGGTGGCGGCGTGCCGGCCGCCATGGCGGCCGCCGGGGCCGACGAGGTCGCGCGCACCGTGCCGCACGGCCTCGCGACCGCGGTCGGCGAGCAAGGACGGTCGTTGTCGGGAGGCCAGCGGCAGCGGGTGGCGCTGGCCCGGGCCCTCGCCGCCGACCGGCCGGTGCTCGTGCTGCACGACCCGACCACCGCCGTCGACGCGGTCACCGAGGCCCGTGTCGCCGCCGGCCTGCGCGCGTTCCGCCGGGGCCGCACCACGATCGTCGTGACCACCAGCCCCGCGCTGCTCGCCGCCACCGACCGCGTGGCCCTGCTGGACGAAGGCCGCGTCGTCGACACCGCACCCCACGCCGAGATGATCCGCCGCCACGCGGCCTACCGGACGGCGGTCCTGTCGTGACGACCCCCCACACCTCACCGCACGACACTCTCGACGGCTCCCCCGCGACCGGCGCCTCGCTTCCTGACCGGACGCCACCCGAAGACACCGCCGGGACGGATCGGCGGGACCTGCTGCCGGTCGCGGACGGCAGGCGTACCTGGGAGGCGGTGCGGGAGCTGGTGCGGCCGTACCGGGGACGGGCCGTGGCGGCGTTCGCGGTGATGGTGGGGGCCACCGCGGTGGGGTTGCTCACGCAGCCGCTGCTCGGTCACATCGTGGACGTGGTGGCGCGGCGGCAAGGGGTGGACGCGCTGACCCTGCCGGTCGTGCTGCTGGTCGTCGTCGCGCTCACGCAAGGCGGCGCGACGGCGCTCGGACTGTCGATGGTGGCGCGGCTCGGGGAGACGGTCCTCGCACGGCTGCGGGAACGGTTCGTCGAACGCGCGCTGCACCTGCCGCTGGAACGTGTGGAGAAAGCCGGCTCAGGCGACCTCACCGCGCGGGTCACCGCGGACGTCACGCAGGTCGCCGAGGCGGTGCGCACGGCGCTGCCGGAGCTCGCGCGGTCGGTGCTCGCCATCGTGCTGACGCTCGGCGCGCTCGCCGTGCTGGACTGGCGTTTCCTGCTCGCGGCGCTGGTCGCGGTGCCGGTGCAGGCGCACACCGCGCGGTGGTATGTGCGCAACGCCGTCCCGCTGTACGCCAGGCAGCGGGTCGCCGCAGGCGCGCAGCAACAGCAACTGCTCGACACCATCGGCGGCGCCGCGACCGTGCGGGCCTTCGGCCTCGCCGCCGGTCACACCGAGCGGGTCACGCGGCGGTCGCTCGCCGCGGTGGACCTCACCATGCGCGGCGTCGGCCTGGTGCTGCGGTTCTACAGCCGCCTGCACGTCGCCGAGTACGCCGGCCTCGCCGCGGTGCTGCTCACCGGGTACTTCCTGGTGCGCGACGGCTCGGCGTCCATCGGCACCGCCACCGCCGCGGCCCTGTACTTCCACAGCCTCTTCTCCCCGGTCAACACCGCGCTCGTGCTGCTCGACGACGCGCAGTCGGCGACCGCCGGCCTCGCGCGCCTCGTCGGCGTCGCCACCCTCCCCCCGCCGGACGAGGCCGTCCCCTCCCCCGCGGCCCACAAGGACGCCGTGGTCGTGGTGCGCGGCGCGGGACACGCGTACGAGCCGGGCCGGCCGGTGCTGCACGACGTGGACCTGGTGCTGCGCGCCGGGGAACGCGTCGCGCTCGTCGGCGCCACCGGCGCGGGCAAGACGACACTGGCCAAGCTCATCGCCGGTGTGCACCGGCCGGCGACCGGCACGGTGCTGGTCGCCGGTGACGGCCACCCGCGTCCGGTGGGGCTCGTCACCCAGGAGGCGCACGTGTTCGCCGGGCCGCTCGCCGAGGACCTGCGCCTGGCCAGGCCCGGCGCCGGCGACGCCGAGCTGCGGGACGCGCTCGACCGGGTCGACGCGCTCACCTGGGCCGAGGCGCTGCCGGACGGCCTCGCCACCGTGGTCGGTGAAGGCGGCCACCGCCTCACCGCCGCGCAGGTGCAGCAGGTGGCGCTGGCCCGCCTCGTCCTGGCCGACCCCCCGGTGGCCGTGCTCGACGAGGCGACCGCCGAGGCCGGCAGCAGCGGCGCACGCGCGCTGGAACGCGCCGCCGACCGCGCCGTCGAGGGCCGCACCGCGCTGGTGGTCGCGCACCGCCTCACCCAGGCCGCGACCGCCGACCGCGTCGTCGTCCTCGACGGCGGCCGGGTCGTCGAGTCCGGCACCCACGAGACCCTGCGCACGTCCGGCGGCCCCTACGCCACGTTGTGGTCGGCCTGGTCCGGCACCCGTCCATCCGAGAACCGATGAAGGACCTGTTGATGTTCCGCACTCCCACAGGCACACGGATCGCCGTGGCCCTCGTCTCCGCCGCGCTGACCGGCACGCTCGCCGCGTGCGGCTCAGGCACCACCGAGCCGCCGGCCGCCTCCGGCGCCGCACCCGCCTCGCCGGCCGCCGGCGCCTACCCGGTGACCGTCGAGCACAAGTACGGCAGCACCACCGTCGAGGCCGAGCCCCAGCGGATCGTCACCGTCGGCCTCACCGACCAGGACGCGCTGCTGGCCCTCGGCAAGGTCCCGGTCGGCACCACCGAGTGGATCGGCGGCTACCCCGGCGCCATCGGCCCGTGGGCCACCGCCAAGCTCGGCGGTGCGCCGGTGCCGGCCGTGCTGAAGGACACCGGCACCGGCCCGCAGCCCGAGAAGATCGCCGCGCTGGCCCCCGACCTGATCCTCGCGCTGTACTCCGGCCTCACCAAGGACCAGTACGACACCCTCTCCAAGATCGCGCCGGTGGTGGCGCAGCCCAAGGAGTTCGCCGACTGGGGCATCCCGTGGGAGAGGCAGACCGAGACCGTCGGCAAGGTCCTCGGCAAGGAGGCCGAGGCCACGGCGGTCGTCGCGTCGGTCCAGGAGAAGTTCGCCGCCGTCAAGAAGGACAACCCGGCGTTCGCCGGCGCCACCGGCATCGTCGCCACCCCCTACGAGGGGATCTTCGTGTACGGCCCGCAGGACAACCGGTCGCGCATCCTCACCTCCGTCGGCTTCACCCTGCCGCAGGACCTGCAGCAGGTCGTCGGCGACGAGTTCGGCGTCAACATCAGCAAGGAGCGCACCGACCTGCTGGAGACCGGCGCCATCGTCTGGATCGTCCCCGACCCCGCCGACGACGGTGCCAAGCTCCGCAAGGACAAGCTGTACGGCGACCTGAAGGTCGTCTCCGAGGGCCGCGAGGTCTACGTCAAGGAGACCGGCGACTACGGCAACGCCTTCTCGTTCGTCTCCCCGCTGAGCCTGCCGTACACCCTCGACCGCCTGGTCCCCCAGCTCGCCGCCGCGGTGGACGGCGACCCGGCCACCGAGGTCCCCCAGCCGAACGACTGACCCCCTCCAGCGTGAAAGGCCGGGCCGCGTGACGCGGCCCGGCCTTTCACGTTTCCCGCGGGGTCAGGCGGTGTCGCGTGCGGCGAGGCTGCGGGGCCGCATGTCGGTCCAGTTGGCCTCCACGTGGTCGAGGCAGGACTGCCGGGGTGCGGGTCCGTACGCGGTGTCCCAGCCGGCGGGGACCTCGGCGAACTGCGGCCACAGGCTGTGCTGGCCCTCGGCGTTGACGAGGACGAGGAAGACGCCGTCGGGGTCGTCGAAGGGGTTGGTCATGGTCGTGTTTCCTTTCGTTCGGTTGTCATGACGCGTGGTCTTCAGGTGACGCGGCTCACCAGGGCCCGCAAGGCGCGGAACCAGGTGCCGGCCAGGTCCTGGACGTCGTCCTCCGCGAGCAGTTCCGTGGCGTAGGCCCAGTGCGCCGTCAGGTGGGGGCCGTCGGCGCGGTCCTCGGTGAGCGCGTTGACGGTGAGCGCGTGCGACAGCGGCATGCCGGGGTCGGCGTCGAGGTCGGCGGCGTCCTCCTCCGGCGCGTAGGACCAGTCGGCGGCCTCGGGGTGGCCGAAACGGCCCATGTAGTTGAACTCGACGTCCGGCTCCGGGTACGCCGCGAGGACCGGCCCGGTGACCGGGTCGAGGTGGCGCAGCAGGCCGTGACCGAGTCCCGCGACCGGCGGGGCCGCGAGGTGCTCGCTCACCCCGCCGAGGATGTCGTCCAGCGCGGGGCCGCCGGCGAGCGCGTCGTCCAGGTCGGCCGTCCCGGTGTCCAGGCGGACCGGTACGACGCTGGTGAACCACCCGACGGTGCGCGACAGGTCCGCGTCATCCGCCAGTTCCTCCTCGCGGCCGTGTCCCTCCAGGTCCACCAGCACCGACGTGCCGCCGTCGGACCTGCGGCGGCGCCAGTCCGCGACCGCCACGGCCAGGGCCGTGAGCAGCACGTCGTTCACGGTCGCCCCGAACGCGGCCGGCACCCGGGTGAGCAGCGGCGCCGTGCGGTCCGGCGGCAGGGTCAGGGACAGGTACCCGGTGGTGGCGACCATGTCCCTGTCCGGGTCGAGCGCGCGCGGCAGCGGCAGCGCGCCGCCTCCGGCGAGCATCGACGTCCACAGCGGCAGCTCCTC